>NZ_JBDGJH010000014.1:0-183564 GCF_057656995.1 Mycobacterium sp. Soil_C_30
CTGATCATGGGCTATTCCGGGGTGTACTCCAGCTTCCTCAAACACGCCATCCGCCAATCCGAACGCTACGGCGTGCCGGCACACAAGCTGCTGCACCGTGCCGGCCAGCGCAAACTCATCGGTGGTCAGGAAGACCAACTCATCGACATCGCGCTCGAGATCAAGCGCGAGATGGAAGCGGCCACCTGAACGGGTGGGAGCTGACACGGCCGAGCGGAGGGCACTGACGGGTACGACCTGCCCCCGTTCGGCGAGCCGGCGAAACCTCACGTTCCGGTGACATTCACCGTGCCGCAGCCCCATAGCCGGCATGGCGCCTGTTCACCCGGCTAGTGTTCCGCTTGCGCGCGCAAGGTCCGGGCCGCTCACTACGACGGAGGCCACCTGAGCAACGTAACCACGGCAAGCGGAGCCGCAGCCGTCGCCGAGCTCGTCAGCACACCCCGTGCCCGCGGCTGGATCCACCTGTGCGCGGCCGTCGTCGCCGTCGTCGCAGGTGCGGCGCTGATCCAGGTCGCCTGGTTCGCCGCCTCCCCGCAGGCCGGATGGGCCGCGTCGGTGTACGTCGCCGCCATCGTGGCGATGTTCACCATCAGTGCCACCTACCACCGGGTCCGCTGGGGCTCGCCGCTGGCCGAGAAGTGGATGATGCGCCTGGACCACTCGGCGATCTTCGTCTTCATCGCGGCCAGTTACACACCGCTTGCGGTCCTGGCCATGCCGGCGCCCGTCGGCGCGGAGGTGTTGACCATCGTGTGGACCGGAGCCGCGGCCGGCGTCGCCCTGAAGATGTGCTGGCCGTCTGCCCCGCGGTGGGTCGGAGTACCGCTGTACCTGCTACTGGGTTACGTGGCAATCTGGTTCGCCGAGACGCTGCTCGACGGTGCAGGCGTCACCGTCGTCGCGTTACTCGCCGCCGGCGGTGTGCTCTACAACATCGGCGCGGTTCTCTACGGCACGCGCTGGCCGAATCCCTGGCCCACGACATTCGGGCATCACGAGTTCTTCCATGCGTTCACCGCCGCGGCAGCAGCCTGCCACTTCGTCGCGATCTGGCTGGTGGTGCACTAGAGCCGGTCGACGATGCCGAGCTGACGGTAGACATCATCCCGGTAGAGGGCGGTCTGCGAGTTCAACGGCAGACCCCCGCCCTGTGCCCAGTCGTGGATCTGCCCCATCCCGATGACGACGTGGAAGGCGGCGTCCGGATTCTCGGTCAGAAGGTGGTCTCCGTAGGCCAGGACACCGGGTGCGCCGATCTCCCGGGTGCCGATGTACACCGTGGCCGGCGGCATGCCCACTGTCGGTCCGAGCATCGGGTTTGACAGCAGCGGATCGCCTGCGTTCCATTCATCGAAGTCACCGGGGTCCGGGATGGGTGACACCGGGTCCCTGACCAGCACGACGTTGGGATCGGTGTAGATCTCGGGCCCGCTGAGACTCGCGGACACGAGCACCATGCGCGACGGCACACTGTCCGCCAGGCACGTCGAGTCACTGTTGCAGTCCCGCACGATTTTCTGCACCGCGAGCATCGCCAGCGTGCCGCCGGCCGAATCGGCGTACACACTCACCTGGTCGGCACCGTGTAGCCGGACCTGGGCCGCGATGAAGTCGGCCATGGGCGGAACGCTGTTGGCGGCGGTGCCGCCGTCGGGAATCAGCGGGTACCTGGGCACGATCACGGTGGCGCCCGTCTGCCGGGCCATCTGGGTGTAGTCCAGCCAGTGAATGATGTTGGGCGGATACATGAATCCGCTGCCGTGGGCAGCCACCACCACCTCGCCGGTCGGCTTCGGCGGTGTGATGGTCCAGACGTCTTGCCCTTCGTGTTCGGACCTGTCCACGTCGAGTCCGAGGGTGGTGAACCACGGCGGTCTCGGCGACAGGATCGCCTCACCGCTCTTCATCACCAGATCGATGCCGATCATCTCGGAGACCGAACGCAAGACCTGCAGGCCCAGGACAGTGATCTGGTCGACCAGCGACGGCGGGCCGGTGACCTCGTGATGATCGGTGAGTGACGGCGGAACCACGATGCCCGGCGCCAGGCCCACCGGGGTTGCCGGCTCTGACTTCTCCGGCATCCGTCGTGCCCGCTCGAGTTCACGGCCGGCGTACGCGAGTACCCCGACGGCGATCGCGTTCTCGGTCGGCGAAGGCCTGCGGTCCACTGAGGCGGCATCGGTGTCTGCCTTGGTCTGCGACGCGCGCACCGTCGTTCTCGGGTCCGGCGTCGACGACATCCGTTGCGCCCGGGGTGTACGGGATTCGGCAGTGTCCTCGTCAGTTTGCTGGGTGTCGGCGGCGCGGCCTTTCTTCCGTGTCGTCGGAGAGCCCTCGTCGGGTTGCTTCTGCGTGTGCCGGTCGGCGCTGCGCCGTTGCTGGGTTGGGCCATCCGCACGCTCGGCTGACGTCCGAGACGACGACGAAGAACGCTCCGGCGCATCCGCCCCGGCGACGCTGCAGCCCCAGCCCAGTGTGACCGCCGATCCGATGCCGAGAGCGACCGCCAGCCCTCCGACCCCACCCACAAACCCCCGTATGTGCATTTGCCAGATATAGCCGATGTCGTACGGCGGCGGGCCGGGTTCGCAGAATTCGCGAGACATCTGGAAGGCAATCTGTAACCCTGTCACAGTCAGCGGGCATCCTTGGGGGCATGGTTGATTCCCCGTCGCTTCGCTCGCCCGTCGCGACCCGACACGATGCACAAGCCCTGCTGGAACAGCTGGCCGGTTCCGGCGCCGTCCTGCGCGACGACCAGTGGACCGCCATCGAGGCTCTGGTGGTCCAGCGCAAACAGGCGCTCGTGGTCCAACGCACCGGGTGGGGCAAATCGGCGGTGTACTTCATCGCCGCGAAACTGCTGCGCGCCGGCGGGCACGGGCCCACCGTCATCGTCTCGCCGCTGCTGGCGCTGATGCGTAACCAAGTGGGTGCCGCCGAGCGGGCCGGGGTGCGGGCGGCCACCATCAACTCCAGCAATGTGACGGACTGGGACGAGATCCACCAACAGGTCAAGAGCGGCGACTTGGACGTGCTGCTGGTCAGCCCAGAACGGCTGAACAACCCCGACTTCCGTGACAACGTTCTGCCGGCACTGGCCGCCGATGCCGGACTGGTGGTGATCGACGAGGCGCACTGTGTGTCTGATTGGGGCCACGACTTCCGTCCTGACTACCGACGGATCCGGACCCTGATCGGCGAACTGGGCAGCGACATCCCGGTGCTGGCCACCACCGCCACCGCCAACGACCGCGTGGTCACCGATATCGCGGATCAGCTGGGAGTGGGTGGCCGTGACACGGTGGTGTTGCGCGGCGGGCTGGACCGTCAGTCCCTGCGACTGTCGGTGGTACAGGCCGGCGGCGGTGCCCAACGCGCGGCATGGATTGCCGCGCAGCTCGATTCGCTGCCGGGGTCGGGCATCATCTACACCCTCACCGTGGCGCAGACCCACGATGTGGCCACTCTGCTGCGCGAGCGCGGGTATCAGGTGGCCGCCTACACCGGCGGCACCGAGACCGCCGAACGCGAACAACTCGAGGCTGATCTGTTGGCCAACCGGGTCAAGGCACTGGTTGCCACCTCGGCTCTTGGTATGGGCTTCGACAAACCCGATCTCGGATTCGTCGTGCACCTGGGGGCGCCCTCCTCGCCCATCGCCTACTACCAGCAGGTCGGCCGTGCCGGCCGGTCCACTGACAGCGCCGAGGTGATCCTGCTGCCCGGCCGTGAGGACCAGGACGTGTGGCGCTACTTCGCCTCGGTGGCCTTCCCCTCGGAAGCCATGGTACGCAACGTAATTCATGCACTGGATACCGACCGGCCGCAATCCACCCCGGCCCTGGAGCCACTGGTGGATCTCGGGCGCACCCGACTGGAGATGGTGCTCAAGGTGCTCGATGTCGACGGTGCGGTACGCCGGGTCAAAGGCGGCTGGATCAGCACCGGTGAGCCCTGGTCCTACGACGAGCAGCGCTACCGCACACTCGAGGAGGCCCGGCGGCGTGAGCAACAAGCCATGCTCGACTACCAGTCGACCACCGGCTGCCGAATGTCCTTCCTGCGCAACCAACTCGATGACCCCGAGCTGGCTGCCGACGAGCGGTGTGGGCGCTGTGACAACTGTGCCGGGCCCACCTTCACCGCGGACGTGGACGACACCGCCGTCGCCGACACCCAGTCGCGGTTGCTTCGCCCCGGTGTGGAGATCACGCCGCGCAAGCAGTGGCCGACGGGGCTGGGCAAGATCGGCGTCCAGTTGAACGGCCGGATCACCGATGGTCCGGAACCCGGACGGGTCATCGGCCGCCTGACCGATCTGGGCTGGGGCGAGCGCCTGCGCCGACTGCTCGACGAGGACGACGCCCCCGTGCCCGAGGTGATGGTGCGCGCCGCGGTCGACGTCTTGGCCGCGTGGGACTGGGACACGCGGCCGGTGGCGGTGATGGGGTTGGATTCTGCGCGGCACCCCATCCTGATCACGTCGATGGTGGCCCGACTGTCCGAGCTCGGCAGACTGGCCAACCTGGGGACCCTGCGGTACGCGCCGGACCGGCGCCCGGTCACCGCCGCGAACTCCGCGTACCGGGTGGCGGCGCTTCATGATTCGTGGAGTCCTCCCGAGTTGGGTGACATCGCCGGCCCGGTTCTGCTGGTCGACGATGTGACCGACAGCGGCTGGACCCTGACCATGGCGGCCCGCGTCGTGCGCCGTGCCGGGGCCCCAGCGGTGTTGCCGTTCGCCTTGGCCGCCGTCAGCTGACGGGGGTGTGGCCGCCGAGCGCAGTGGTCAGCGCCGCGGCGGTTCTCATCAAACCTCTGGCGTGCCGGGTGATCTCGGCATCGGTCAGGGCACGTCCGATCTGCAGTGACACCACCATCGCCTGTCTGCCGTGATGGTCGAACACCGGTGCGGAGATGACGCCGACATCGTGCCGCTGCGCTCTGGAGACACCCGCCTCGTCGCGCAGATAGACCCGCTCACCGATATCGGAGATCATCTCGCCCAGCAGTGCCCGTAGTTCGTCGGGCAGGGTGGAGGACATGCCTGCCATCAATGCGTAGAGCCGGCGGCCGCCGGGGGTCAGCAGTTCCACCAGATAACCTGCGGTGCGGCATTCGGCGACCACCCGCTCGAGCCGGTGGCTGTCGGTGCGCAGCGGAATGGTGGGGGTGCGGGCCAACCACGCCCTGAGGGCTTTGTCATCCCACAGCACGAACATCAGACCCACCGGCGGGGCGAACGGATAGCTCTGGCCCACCTGAACCGCGGTGCGGACACCCGGCGGGGCCACCATTTCCAACAGGGTGATCCGATCATCGACGACGGCAGACAGAGCGGCGGTGGTGTCGTAGTCCTGGGACAGGGCGCGCAAGGCTTCGCGCGCGGCGGGGTTGACCCGCATGGACTCCTGGGCGATGTGGCCGAGCGCGATCAGTGCGGGTCCCAGTCGGTAGGTCTTGTCGGTGGCGTCGCGGATCAGATAACCGCACTCGGTCAACGTGGTAATGATCCCGAGGCACGTCGGCTTGCTCAGCCCGAGCCGCCGCGCCAGCTCGGACAGCCCGAACTGGTCGTGCGGGTGGCGGGCCAGGAACTCGAGCACGGCGACGACGCGCCCGGTGGGCGGCGAAGCGCGCCCGCTCGTGTCGGTCATCTCGGTCCTCTGTGACGGCGGCGTTGACGCGAACTAGAACACGTTCTAATCTGCAGTCGGAAACTCTACCAGCGCGGTCGAATAATGGACCGAGAGGACGGTAACTGCATGTACTCGCAGCCCCTGATCGAGGCCATCGGTGAGGCGGAGAAGTTGGTGGCAGCAGCGCCGTTCATCGAATCCGAGGCCGACCTGCTGGAAGGACTGCAGTATCTCGCCGGCTGTATCGCCGCGTGCACGCACGTCGCCTTCGACTACGACCGCGATCATCCTTTTCTGCACAGCGGCACGGGCCCGTTCACCAAAATGGGTCTGGACAATCCCGACACCATGTATTTCGGCACCCGCGTACAGCCCGGTCACGAGTATGTCGTCACCGGCAAGCGCGGTACCACCACCGATGTCAGCTTCCAATTGCTGGGAGGCGAATACACCGACGAAGTGGTACCCGACAGCGAGACGGCCTTCGACGACCGCAAGCTCGACATCGCGCCCGACGGTACCTTCGAGTGGAGGTTCACCCCAGAAGTGCCGTCACAGTTGGTGATCCGCGAGGTCTACAACGATTGGTCGGCGCAACGCGGCTCCTTCGCGATCGCGCGTACCGACACCGCAGGCACCGCGCCTCCACCGCTGACCCGCGAGATCATCGAGAAGCGGTACGCCGTGGCAGGTAAGCAGCTGGTGCAGCGGGTCAAGACGTGGCTGCAGTTCCCGCAGTGGTTCTACAACAACCTGCCGGTGAACACCCTGGTGGCGCCGCGGCTCACACCCGGAGGACTGGCCACCCAGTATTCGTCGGTGGGGCCTTACGACCTGGACCCGCAGCAGGCGATGGTCATCACCCTGCCGGTCACCGACGCGCCGTATCTCGGCTTCCAGCTGGGCAGCCTGTGGTACATCTCGTTGGACTACATCAACCATCAGACTTCTCTCAACGGCACTCAGGCACAGGCGGATCCGGACGGCAAGATCCGAATCGTGGTCTCCGACATCAACCCGGGGGTGACGAACTGGTGCGAGACGCTGGGGCACCGCAAGGGCTATCTGCAGTTCCGTTGGCAGCGGGTTTCGCGTGAGCTCACCGAGGCCGACGGACCCACCGCGGAGATCGTCGATATCGACCGGATCGCCGAAGTGCTGCCGTACCACGACACGAACAAGATCTCCGAACAGGATTGGCGCCAGCGGATCGCCCTGCGCCAAAAACAGATCGGCGAGAGGATGGTGGGCTAGCCGTGACCGGTACGCACAACAACCTGCTGGCAGGCAAGGTGGTGGTGATCAGCGGCGTCGGTCCGGCGCTGGGCACGACGCTGGCACGGCGCTGCGCGGAAGAGGGCGCGGACCTGGTGCTCGCTGCGCGCACCGTCGAGCGACTGGACGACGTCGCCAAGACGGTCACCGGTCTTGGGAGGCGAGCGGTGACCGTGGGCACCGATATCACCGACGAAGCCCAGGTGGCCAACCTGGTCGAGGAGTCTCTCGAGGCCTACGGCAAGGTGGATGTGTTGATCAACAACGCGTTCCGGGTGCCGTCCATGAAACCCCTCGCGAACACCACGTTCGAGCACATGCGTGAGGCCATCGAACTCACGGTCTTCGGTGCCTTGCGGCTGATCCAGGGTTTCACCCCCGCTCTCGCCGAGGCCACTGGTTCGGTGGTCAACGTCAACTCGATGGTGGTGCGCCACTCCCAGGCCAAGTACGGTGCCTACAAGATGGCCAAGTCGGCTCTACTGGCGATGTCCCAGTCGCTGGCCACCGAACTCGGCGACCAGGGCATCCGCGTGAATTCCATTCTCCCCGGCTATATCTGGGGTGGAACCTTGGAAAGCTACTTCACCCACCAGGCCGGCAAATACGGCACCACGGTGGACGAGATCTACAAGGCCACCGCGGCGGCGTCCGACCTCAAACGGCTGCCCACCGAGGATGAGGTGGCCTCGGCCATCCTGTTCATGGCCAGCGATCTGTCCAGCGGCATCACCGGGCAGGCCCTGGACGTCAACTGCGGGGAGTACAAGGCATGACGGTGGGACTGAGTGAGGATCGAGCGAGCGAGGGGCGACGATGACCCGAACCAACGTCGGCACGGTCGAAGATCTCCATGCATCGGCCGTCAAAGCCTGCGGGCTCGACGATTTCGGCGCCGACGACGACAACTATCGCGAAGCGCTGGGGGTGCTCCTGGAGTCTTACCAACGCGATGCCGATCTCACCGAACTGGGCAGCAAGATGCAACGCTTCTTCGTCCGCAACGCACTGGTGGCGCGGCTGGTGTCCGAGGCCGCGTTCAAACAACACCCCGAACACTCCGAGGTCGCCATCGAGCGCCCGATCTTCGTCACCGGCCTGCCCCGCACGGGCACCACGGCCGTGCACCGGCTGCTGGCGGCCGATCCTCGTCACCAAGGGCTAGAACTATGGCTGGCGGAGTTTCCGCAACCGCGGCCACCGCGTGAAACCTGGTCAGAGAACCCGGTTTTCCAGCAGCTGGACGCGCAGTTCACCAAGGCGCACGAGGAGAACCCGGACTACACCGGTTTGCATTACATGACCGCCGACGAAGTGGAGGAGTGCTGGCAGTTGCTGCGTCAGTCCCTGCACTCGGTCTCCTACGAGACGCTGGCACATCTGCCGACCTATTCGCAGTGGCTGGCGCGTCAGGACTGGACCAAGCCGTATCAGCGGCATCGCAAGAACCTGCAGCTGATCGGACTCAACGACCGCGACAAGCGCTGGGTGCTGAAGAACCCCAGCCACCTGTTCGCGCTCGATGCCCTGTTCGCCACGTATCCAGATGCCCTTGTGGTGCAGTGTCATCGGCCCGCTGAGACCATCATGGCATCGATGTGTTCCTTGGCCGAGCACACCACCGAGGGCTGGTCGAACACATTCTTCGGTGATGTCATCGGGGCCGATTCGATGGAGACCTGGTCGCGGGGGCTGGAGTTGTTCAACGCCGAACGTGCCAAGCACGATCCCGCTCAGTTCTACGATCTCGACTACTTCGCGCTGATCAAGGATCCCATCAGTGTGGTCGACGATATCTACCGCGCGTTCGGTATCGAGTTCACCGACGCTGCCCGGCAGGCGATGGTCGCGACACACGAGGAAAGCAAGAAGGGCCCCCGTGCGCCGAAGCACACGTACTCGTTGGCCGATTACGGGTTGACCGACGACGAGGTGAAACAACGCTTCGCCGGACTGTGAGCGTCGACATCAGGCCACCGTATTGGCCAGCGCCTCAATACGTTTGAGGGCATCCTCGGCCAGCGCTGTCACGTCGTAGCCGTTTGCCTCGGCGCAGGTGGTGATTTCGATCGCCGCGTTGTGGGCCGCCACAAAGGCGTTGTCGCACGCCCAGTCCGGGCTGGTGAAAGACCACAGTACGATGTCCGGCGAGCCGGATTCCCGCGGTGGCAGCAGCCGGAAGTCATATGAGCGGTCGGTCATGCTGGTGACGGTGAAGGTGACGCCCTGGCATGACTCGATGATGCGCCGGGCGTCGGCGAGTGCGGCTTCGGCGTCGAAGTTGGCGCGGAACACCCCGACGATCTCCTCGACGAAGATCTGCGGATTGCCGGCCTGCACCCAATGGCCGCCGTCGTGCGCGGCCGGGTTGTGGTCGAAGATGAACGGAGCGTCGACTTCTTGTGCCACACCGCTACAGCGGGCGGGCTCGACACTCACGAACAGGTTTCCGTCCTGTTCTTCGACGTTTTTGCTCATCAGGTCCGCGACCTGGCCGGCCGGGATGGGCGCGACGGGAATGCCGGGCAGTGCCTGCGGCGGGTCCACCACTTTTGTACAGCCGACGAGTGCGATGCACAGCGCGACCATCAGAGCCTGTTTGCCCACGTCGACAGTGTAGGGATCAGGCGACGCACTGGGGACCGCGAGGCATTTTTATTGACTTGGCAACTAAACCGAGCGGTGGACGGGCTTTAGGTCGTACAGATCCGGTTTGCTCTGTTTGAATCGTTGCCATGGGGAACATCACCAAACAACGCCGCCATCAAGACTGGCTGATGGGGTTCGTCGGAATGACGCACCGGCATTTCGGCAAACTCATCTCCAGCTACGGGTACCGCATCATGACGAAGCGACTCGGTGACGACGAGGCGCATTTCCTCAACTGGGGGTACGAAGAAGATCCGCCGATGGCAATCCCGCTGGAGCCCGGAGACGAGATCGATCGACACTCGATCCAGCTGTACCACCGGACCGCGGCGCAGATGGATCTCGAGGGCAAGGACGTCCTGGAAGTCAGCTGCGGCCACGGCGGCGCCGCGTCCTACATCTCGCGGTACCTCAAGACCAAGAGCTACACGGGTCTCGATCTCAATCCGGCCGGCATCGAGTACTGCCGTCAGCGCCACCCGCTGCCCGGTCTGAAGTTCGTGCACGGCGACGCCGAGAAGCTGCCGTTTCCCGACGGATCCTTCGACGCCGTCATCAATGTCGAGGCGGCTCATCTCTATCCACATTTCTCGGTGTTCCTGTCCGAGGTCGCGCGCGTGCTGAGACCCGGAGGGCACTTCCTGTACGCCGATCTGCGCGGCCACGACCAGATTGCCCAGTGGGAAGCGGACATGGCGGCCTCACCGCTGCGCGAGCTTTCCCGCGCCGACATCATCACCGAGGTCCAGCGGGGTCTGGAGAAGAACTCGGCGCGGCACACCGAGTTGATCGCCAAACACGCCCCGAAGCCGCTGCGGAAGATCTTCCGCGATATCAGTGGGGTGCAGGGACAGAAGCTGCACCAGTCGGTGGAGAAGGGCGAGCTGGTCTACCGGGTGTTCGATTTCGTCAAAGACTGAAACACACGCTAGCCGTCGCCGGGCGAGGGCGCGCTGGAGACCTCCTCCAGGCAGCCCTCGGCCACGGCGTGCTTGATGCTGTCGGCCAGTCGCGGACAGTTACGGCTACGGGAGCTGTTCCCGCCTTCGGCGCGTAACTCGGCGAACACCGCGCATCGCTGAGATGCCTCCGAATTCCACTGCACCGCAGTGTGTCCCGGACCAAGCTTCTTCACCGCTACGGTGGCGTGACAGAACCGGCAGTCCACCGGCGTCAGGCCTGAACTGAGATACCGTTCGCGGTCCTGGAGGCTGGCTTCGCGCACTGCGGCCGCCCGGTCCGGGTCGGAGGCGAAGTCCGGTGCTTTGCGCCAGGACCCGCCACCGCGCCCGTCGACCTCGGGACGGTCGTCGTCGGACTCGTCGTGACCCTCTCCGAGCAGGAGCAGCATCGAGCGCGCCAACCGGTCCACGTCCGGCGGTGTGGTTCGCTCGTCGCGCAGGGTCATCGCGCCGGCTGCTCCTCAGGAGTTTGTGATGCGGGTGCCTGCTCCTTGTCGGCTTCCTGCCGTTTCAGATTCTCGGCGACCTCGACGTTCCACTTCTCGTTGGCGGCCGTGGTGTCCACCTCGATCTCGAAGCGGTCGGTCATATCCGAGGTGACATCGGCGGCGTCGACATAGAACTGCTGATACCAGCGGCGCATCTGGTAGACGGCGCCGTCCTCCTCGACCAGCAGCGGATTGTCGATACGGGTCTTGTGTTTCCAGATCTCGACGTCCTGCAGGAAACCCTTGCTCACGCCTTCGGTGAAGACGCGGGCCAGTTTGTCGGTGGTCTTCTCGTCCAGGCCTTTGGGCTTCTCCACGATCACGCCCCACTGCAGGACGAAGGAGTCTTGGGACACCGGGTAGTGGCAATTGATCAGGATGGATTCGGCTTTGTAACCGCCGTAGTTGTTGTGCAGCCAGTTGATCATGAACGACGGGCCGAAATACGACGCCTCGGAATCCAGATGCGCCTCGCCGTAGGTGGTGCCCAGGTCGTTGACATCCGGCCGGCCGACATTGTGCAGGTACTGCGAGGCGATGTGACCCTCGAAGACGTTCTTGAAGTACGTCGGCAATCCGTAGTGGATGTAGAAGAAATGGGCCATGTCGGTGACGTTGTCGATGATCTCGCGGCAGTTGGAGCCCTCGATCAGCAACGTGTTCCATCGCCAGTCGGTCCACTCGTCACTGGCGAACTCCGGAATCTCGGGGATCCGCACCTCCTCCGGCGGTGGATTGCCTTCGTGGTCATGCCACACGAACAGCAGGCCGCCGCGTACGTCGGTGGTCCAGGCGCGGGTGCGGGCCAGGCGAGGGGTGCGTTTGGCGTAGGGAACGAGCTTGCATTTACCGTCGCCGCCCCAGCGCCAGTCATGGAACGGGCACGCTACCTCGTCACCTTTGATGGTGCCCTGGGAGAGGTTTCCGCCCATGTGGCGGCAGTAGCCGTCGAGGATCTTCAGTTCGCCCTGAGAATCGGCGAACACCACCAGCATGGTTCCGAAGATCTCCACCCCATGCGGCTTCCCGTCCAGGAAGTCCTTCACGGGCCCCAGACAGTGCCAGCCACGGGCATAGCGGTCCGGCAGCGCACCGGTGTCGATCTCGCGAATGCCGGCCGTCTCGGTAGCCATGACGCCTCCAGTCGTTGCTCACTAACTAGAACACGTTACAGTTTTTCCCGGGTGGCGCGCAATGTAAACGCCACGACCTGCGACATACCCCGTGACGGGTGGGTTATTCGGAGTCGGCGAGGCCGGTCCGCAGCGCGATCTGCTGCATCTTGCCGACGCTGGTCACGAACGGATCGGTGGTGGGGTCACCGGTGGCACTCTCGAATCGGAGCCTGACCAGTGCACGCCCCTCGGTGAAGACGAGCAGCGTCACATCCTTGCTACCGTCCGGTGCGGTACCTCGGAACAGGGTGCCATCGGTGCCCACCGGGAACGGCTGGGGCTCACCGCCGCGGACCACCTTCGACGGGTCCGCCACCACCTGTTGCAGCGCAGCACTGGCGGCTTGTGCGTCGGGGTAGGCGACGATCGTGTCGGTGATGGCGCGGGTGTCCTGGTCGTTGACGAAGAACGCGCTGGCGCCGGGTGTGCCGTCGGCATCGGGCGTCGACGACCGCTGTATGAACGTGTCTTCCCCGTCGCTGAGGTCTTCGGCGGTCAGCAGGAACCGGCTGTAATCGACGGGTTGTTCGGCCGCACTGGTGGTGGTGGTCGGGGTGAACGCCGGCAGGGTCGGCACCGCCGGACTCGACGTGGTGCTGGTGCTGCCGGTGGACGATTGCTGTGCCGGCGTACAGCCGCCGAGCGCGACGCTGAGGGCGGCGGCCGAGGCGACGGTCAGGGCGAGGTATCGGTTCTGAGGTGTGCGCATACGAAAATCAGTCAAAGCCATCTGAATAGGGAAAGGGGAGCAAGGGAAAGCCTAGGCGACAGGCCTGACCTTCGACGCTACCGGTGCACTCAGCGGGGCGGCAAAATGACGCCGACCACAACCCTCAGATCGTGGTTCCTCAGATTTTGGTGGCGGTGGCGGCCGCGCGCTGCAACTCCCAATAGGCCCGCAGGGCGGTGATCAGACCGGCGTCGTCCACCCGATAGGTGAACACGCCTTCGGCCTTGACCCGGTAACCCTGGGCGGTGATGAGGATGTAGCCCACATTGGCCTCCTCGTTACCGCACACGAAGCTGTCCTCGAAATGGAACTCCAACTCACTGGGCGCGATCGCCTTGTCGAAAAACGCCGCGATGGCCTCCTTACCCCGGTGGCCCTTGCCCTCGGGATCAAAATGCGACGGCCCGATCGGGTCTTCGACGATGGCGTCGTCGGCGAACAGTGCCAGCCAGGCGTCCTTGTCCCGCGCGACGGCCGCGGCGCGTGAGCGGGCGCCCGCCTCATGAACCGCACTCATGGTTTGTCCGAGGACACGACCCACATGGAGTAGTACTGCGAGCCGCCGCCGTACGCATGTCCGAGCGCCTTGCGCGCACCTTCGACCTGGTGTTCACCGGCCTTACCCATCACCTGGATGGCCGATTCGGCGAACCGGATCATGCCTGACGCGCCGATCGGGTTGGAGCTCAGCACCCCGCCGGACGGGTTGAACGGAATCCGCCCGCCGATCGCGGTCTCGCCGGCCTCGGTGAGCTTCCAGCCTTCCCCTTCGGGTGCGAAACCGAGATTCTCCAACCACATCGGTTCGAACCAGGAGAACGGCACGTACACCTCGGCGACGTCGATTTCGTCGATCGGGCTGGTGATGCCGGCCGATTTCCACAGCGCGGCGGCGGCGTCGCGGCCGGCCTGGGGATTCACCTGATCGCGGCCGGAGTAGGCCAGCGGCTCGGTACGCAGCGCGGTGGCATGCACCCAGGCCACCGGGTGCCCGTCGGCCACCCGGGCGTCGGCGGCCTGCTCGTCGCCGATCACGATGGCGGCCGCACCGTCCGAGGAGGGGCAGGTCTCGTCGAAGCGAATGGGGTCCCACAGCATCTGCGACGACATCACCTTCTCCAGCGTGATGTCGGGCTGGTGCAGATGCGCCAACGGGTTCTTGGCGCCGTTGAGGCGGTCCTTCACCGCGACCATGGCCCCGATGTGATTCGGGGCTCCCGAGCGGCGGATGTAGGCGCGTACGTGCGGGGCAAAGTAGCCGCCGGCGCCCGCGCCCACCGGTTTGGTGAACGGCACCGGGATCGACAGCGCCCACATGGCGTTGGACTCGGACTGCTTCTCCCATGCCATCGACAGCACCCGGCGGTATTTGCCGGACTGCACCAGCGACGCGGCCACGACAGCGGTGGAACCGCCCACCGAACCGGCGGTGTGCACGCGGATCAGCGGCTTGTTCGTCGCTCCCACGGCGTCGGCGAGGAACAACTCGGGCATCATGACGCCTTCGAAGAAGTCCGGCGCCTTGCCGACGACCACGGCGTCGATATCGGCCATCGTCTGACCCGAATCGGCCAGCGCCCGATCGATGGCTTCGCGGACCAAACCGGCCATCGACACGTCGAGGCGTTTGGCGACGTACTTCGTCTGCCCGGTGCCCAGCACCGCTGCTCTCTGACCGGCCATCAGTTCCTACCGTCCCTTCCCTCGAGCACGGCCACCAGATTCTGTTGCAGCGCAGGCCCACTGGTCGCGTGCGCCAAGGTGCGCTGGGCGCTGCCGTCCCAGATGTGTTGGGCGGCAAAGCCGATGCGCTCCAAACCGGCGACGAACATCGGGTTGGCACTCAAGGCGCCGCCGGAGGGGTTGATCCTGGTGGAGCCGTTGAGTCCGATCGCCTCGGTGAGGATCAGCTGCTGATGGGTGAACGGCGCGTAGATCTCGGCGACATCGATGGATCCGGTGTCCCCGCCGGTGGCCGCTTTGGCCGACGCCTCGGTCGAGGGGGAGGTGGTCAGATCGCGGGCCCCCAGTATCGGTGTCTCGATGCGATGCTCGATACCGGTGATCCAGGCCGGGTTCTCCCGCAGTTCGCGGGCCCGATCGCCGGAGGCCAGCACGATGGCCGCCGCACCGTCGGTGATGGGTGCGATGTCGTGACGGCGCAGAGGATCGGCGAAATAGGGGCGGCTCAACAGTTCCTCGATGGTCCCGGTCGCCGCCTCGTTGTCCGTGCGTCCGCCGGCGGCGTAGGAATCCAGGGCCACCTGGGCCATCTGCTCGGCCGTCCATTTGCCGGAGTCCAGGCCGAAGCGGGCCTGCAATCCCGCCATCGACACCGAATCCGGCCACAGCGGGGCGACGGTGTAGGGGTCGGTCTGCAGCGCCAGCACCCGGCGCAGGGTGCCCGCGCTCGACTTGCCGAACCCGTACACCAGCGCGGTCTCCACTTCGCCGGTCAGCAGTTTGATGTAGGCCTCGTAGAGCGCCCAGGCGGCGTCCATCTCCACGTGCGACTCGTTGATCGGCGGTACCGCACCGATCGAGTCGATGGCCGAGATGAACGAGAAGGCGCGGCCGGCAAGGTAATCCGAGGATCCGGAGCACCAGAAACCGATATCGGTCTGCTTCAGGCCCAGCTCGTCGTAGAGGGTGGCGAAACACGGCATGAGCATCTCGACACCGTTGGTGGTGCCCAAGGTGCGGCGGACGTGGGGCGCGTGCGCAAAGCCGACGACAGCTATGTCAGTCACGGGAGTATCCCTTTACAGGTGGTGGCGGTAGGAGTCGTAGTCAGCGTCGGGTTCACCCGTAGGCCGGAAATGATCGATGTTGTCGATGCCCAGGCCCCACTCCTCGCGGGGTTTCCACACGGCCTGTACCCGCATGCCCATCCGCACCTCGCTGGCCTCGATCTCGGTGACCAGATGCAGGAACGGGATGTCGGCGCCGTCGAGCAGTACGTAGGCCGCCACATACGGCGGTTTGATGCGCTGCCCGGCGAACGGGATGTTGATGATGGCGAACGTGGTCACGGTGCCCTTGTCGGGCAGTTCGACGAACTGGTCGAGTTCCTTGCCGGTGGCCGGGTCGGCCTCCTTGGGCGGGAAGTACACCTTGCCGCCGTCACCCGACCGCGCGCCCAGCAGCGTGCCCTCCTCGAGGGCCTTCAGGAACCGGGTCTCGGGAAGTGAAGCGGTGTGCTGGATTTCGATGGACGTGGGGGTGACGAGCATGGTCACCGGGTCCTTGTCGGAAGCCTCGCCGTCCGGTTCCGGGGTGTCACCCGGTACGAAGTAGGCGATATCGGTGATGGCGCCCACGGTCTCGTCGGCCCAGTGCACGTGCACCCGGTCGCCGGTGCCGACCTTCCCGTCGACCGCGTGCAGCAGTGGAGTGTCCGCGCCGTCGAGTTTGATCAGCGCCCACGCGAAAGGACGGTCCAGCGGTTGGCCCTCCAGCGGGGTCGACTGCCATGTCCACGACAGCACGGTTCCGACACTGGCCACCGGTACGATCTCGGTCAGCTGTTCATAGGTGACGGGGTCGTACTCGGCCGGTGGCACATGCACCCGACCGTCGGATCCGCGGTTGCCCACGATGCGGCGATCGCGTAGTGCGGTGAAGAACTGACCGAGGATCGGACCGACTGAACGGGTGTAGTCGAATGACAGTTTCAACGGTGCGGAAAGCGGCGGCTCATGCTGATCGATCAGCGCCGGGCTGCTCTGGCTGGCGGTCACAGCATCGAGTAGAACAGGTTCTAACAATCGTGGCAAGAAAGGTCCTCCCATGAAACTGGGTCTCCAACTCGGGTACTGGGGTGCGCAGCCGCCCACCAACCACGCGGAGCTCGTCACCGCCGCGGAGGACGCCGGATTCGACACGGTGTTCACGGCCGAGGCGTGGGGCTCGGATGCCTACACACCGCTGTCCTGGTGGGGTTCGTCGACGTCGCGGCTGCGACTGGGCACCTCGGTGGTGCAACTGTCGGCGCGCACCCCCACCGCGTGTGCCATGGCAGCACTGACCCTCGACCACCTCTCCGGCGGCAGGCACATCCTCGGGCTCGGGGTGTCCGGCCCGCAGGTGGTGGAGGGGTGGTACGGCGCGAAGTTCCCGAAGCCGCTGGCGCGCACCCGCGAGTACATCGACATCCTGCGCCAGGTCTGGGCTCGCGAAGCCCCGGTGACCAGTGCGGGCCCGCACTATCCGCTGCCTCTCACGGGCGAAGGCACGTCCGGGTTGGGCAAGCCACTCAAGCCGATCACCCATCCGCTGCGCGCCGACATCCCGGTGATGCTCGGCGCCGAGGGCCCGAAGAACGTGGCGCTGGCGGCCGAGATCTGCGACGGCTGGCTGCCGATCTTCTACACCCCCCGGATGGCCGACACCTACAACTCCTGGCTCGATGAGGGATTCGCCCGCCCGGGCGCGCGCCGGACTCGCGAGAACTTCGAGATCTGCGCGACGGCCCAGGTGGTGGTCACCGATGACCGTCCGGCGGTGTTCGAGATGATCAAGCCGTTCCTGGCGCTCTACATGGGCGGAATGGGGGCCGAAGACACCAACTTCCACGCCGATGTGTACCGCCGCATGGGCTACTCGGAGGTGGTCGACGAGGTGACCGAGCTGTTCCGCAGCAACCGAAAAGACGAAGCGGCCAAGGTGATTCCCGACGAGCTGGTCGATGACGCGGCCATCGTCGGCGATGTCGACCACGTGAAGTCCCAGATCAAGGTCTGGGAAGAGGCCGGCGTCACCATGATGGTGATCGGCGCCCGCTCCGTCGAGCAGATCCAGGAGTTGGCCCAGCTCGTGTAGACACTTCTTGCGATGTGTCTAGAACACGTTCTAGATTGACGGTGTGAGCCAAGCCACCTCTCAGCACACCATCGCCGGCACCGTCCTGACCATGCCGGTCCGCGTGCGGACCGCGCACCAGCACACCGCGATGTTCGCCGTCGACGCTGATGCTGCCCAGCGGATGATCGACTACAGCGGCCTGCAGGTCTGCCGCTTCGGGCGGGGCAAGGCGCTCGTGGTGCTGATGCTGATGCGCTACGAAGACACCGACCTGGGCCAGTACTACGAGTACGGCACCAACGTGATGGTGAATCCGCCGGGCTCTACGGCCACCGGTGTGAAGGCGCTGCAGTCGGCGGGTGCCTTCGTGCACCATCTGCCGGTCGATCAGCCGTTCACACTGGAGGCCGGCCGCACCATCTGGGGTTATCCGAAAGTGATGGCGGACTTCACCGTTCGTAACGGGCGTCAGTTCGGCTTCGATGTCAGCATCGACGGCCAACGGGTGGTCAGCATGGAGTTCCGGCCCGGTCTGCCGACACCCGCGGCGCTCACCGGCCGCAAGCAGGTGCATTCGACGTACTCACACCTCGACGGTGTCACCCGCGAAACCGCGGGGGAGATGGTGCTCTCGGGCGTGCGGTACCGGCCCGGTGGTGTCGTCCTCCGACTCGGCGAACATCCCTACGCACGCGAACTGGCATCCCTGGGCTTGCCCAGACGTGCGCTCGTGTCGAGTTCGGCGGCCAACGTCGACATGACTTTCGCTGACGCCCGAGTGATTTCGCACTGAGCACCCACCGACGAGCAGGAGATCATCCATGACGAGCACACTGCCCGGCCTCGACGTCGACCTGGCCGACGGCAACTTCTACGCCGACGGCAACGCGCGTGAGGCCTACCGGTGGATGCGCGCCAACCAGCCGGTGTTCCGCGACCGCAACGGCCTGGCCGCCGCCGCCACGTACCAGGCGGTGCTCGACGCCGAGCGCAATCCGGAGTTGTTCTCCAACACCGGCGGTATCCGGCCGGACCAACCCGGTATGCCCTACATGATCGACATGGACGACCCCGCACATGTGTTGCGGCGCAAGCTCGTCAACTCCGGCTTCACCCGCAAACGCGTGATGGACAAAGTGCCCTCGATCGAGAGGTTGTGCGACACCTTGATCGACGGGGTGTGCGAGCGGGGAGAGGCCGATTTCGTCCGCGACATCGCCGCGCCCCTGCCGATGGCGGTCATCGGCGACATGCTCGGCGTGCTCCCCGAAGAACGCGAGATGCTGCTGAAGTGGTCCGACGACCTGGTGTGCGGGCTGAGTTCCACCGTGGACGAGCAGACCATCATGAAGCTGATGGAGACGTTCGCCGCCTACACGGAATTCACCAAGAACGTCATCACCAAGCGGCGAGCCGAGCCGACCGATGACCTGTTCTCCATCCTGGTCAACGCCGAGGTCGACGGCGAGCGGATGTCCGACGACGAGATCGTCTTCGAGACGCTGTTGATCCTCATCGGTGGCGACGAGACCACGCGGCACACCCTCTCCGGCGGCACCGAACAGCTTCTGCGCCATCAGGACCAGTGGGAGAGTCTGGTGGCCGACCCCGAGCTGCTACCCGGGGCCATCGAGGAGATGCTGCGCTGGACCTCGCCGGTGAAGAACATGTGCCGCACCTTGACGGCCGACACCGAATTCCACGGCACATCGCTGAAGGCCGGCGAGAAGATCATGCTGATGTTCGAGTCCGCGAACTTCGACGAGGCGGTCTTCGGTGATCCGGACAACTTCCGCATCGATCGAAATCCGAACAGCCACGTCGCTTTCGGCTTCGGCTCGCACTTCTGCCTGGGCAATCAGCTGGCCCGCTTGGAGCTGAAGTTGATGCTGGGCAAGGTGCTGCAGCGGCTGCCCGATCTGCGCCTGGCGGATCCCTCTGCATTGCCGTTGCGGCCGGCCAACTTCGTCAGCGGCCTGGAGTCGATGCCGGTGGTCTTCACCCCCAGCGCCCGGGTCAACTAGGGATTTCGGCGCGCTCGTAACCGCTCAGCGGTTACGAGCGCGCCGAAATCGCTACTTCATCTGGAACTTCGGCGCCCGCTTCTCCTTGAACGCCCGCGGGCCTTCTTTGGCGTCGTCGGACAGGAACACCTCGATACCGATCTTGGTGTCGATCTTGAAGGCGTCGTTCTCGTGCAGGCCCTCGGTCTCCCGGATCGAGCGCAGGATGGCCTGCACGGCCAGTGGCCCGTTGTTGTTGATCACCTCGGCGATCTCGAGGGCCTTGTCCAAGGCGGAGCCGTCGGGCACCACGTAGCCGATCAGGCCGTACTCGAGCGCCTCCGCGGCAGTGATGTGGCGTCCGGTCAGCAGCAGATCGCAGGCAATGGTGTACGGGATCTGGCGCACCAGGCGCACCGCGGACCCACCCATCGGATAGAGGCTCCACTTCGCCTCGGAGATGCCGAATTTGGCGCTCTCACCGGCGATGCGGATGTCGGTGCCCTGCAGGATCTCGGTACCGCCCGCGATCGCGGGGCCCTCGACGGCAGCGATCAGTGGTTTCGTCAGGCGGCGCCCCTTGAGCAGACCGTCGATGCGCGACGGGTCATAGCTGCCGTCCTTGAAGGAGTCGCCCGGCGGTTTGGCCGTCGCGGCCTTGAGGTCCATGCCGGCACAGAAGTAGCCGCCGGCGCCGGTGAGGATGCACGTCCGGATCTCCGGGTCGCTGTCGACGCGGTCCCAGGCTTCGACCATTATCGAGAGCATCTCAGTGGAAAGTGCATTGCGCGCCTGCGGCCGGTTGAGCGTCACGATCAGGGTGTGTCCGCGCTGCTCAACGAGGGCGTCGGGCTCTTTCTGGGGCTCGCTCACAAGGGGCCGCCTTCCTGCATCTTCGCTTGAGACTTGTCTTGAAATGTAACACGTTCTAGTTTGGGTTCCGTGGCCCTGAACATTGCCGATCTCGCCGAGCACGCCATCGACGCTGTGCCTGACCGTGTCGCCCTGATCTCGGGTGACGAGCAGCTGACCTATGCCCAGTTGGAGGACAAGGCCAACCGCCTGGCCCACTATCTCATCGACCAGGGTGTCAAGAAGGACGACAAGGTAGGGCTGTATTGCCGGAACCGGATCGAAATCGTGATCGGGATGCTCGGCATCGTCAAAGCCGGTGCCATCCTGGTGAACATCAACTTCCGCTACGTCGAGGGCGAACTGAAGTACCTGTTCGAGAACTCCGACATGGTGGCGCTGATCCATGAGCGCCGGTACTCCGACCGCGTGGCCAATGTGCTGCCCGAGACGCCGAACGTCAAGACGGTTCTGGTGGTGGAAGACGGCTCCGATGACGACTTCGGCGGATACGGCGGTGTCGAGTTCGAAGCCGCGCTGGCGCAGGGCTCGCCGGAACGCGACTTCGGCCCCCGCAGCGAAGACGACATCTACCTGCTCTACACCGGCGGCACCACCGGCTTCCCGAAGGGCGTGATGTGGCGCCACGAGGACATCTACCGGGTGTTGTTCGGCGGCACCGACTTCGCCACGGGTGAGCCGATCAAAGACGAGTACGACCTGGCCAAGCAGGCCGCCGAGAACAACCCGATGATCCGGTACCCGATTCCGCCGATGATCCACGGCGCCACGCAGTCGGCCACCTGGATGGCGCTGTTTTCCGGCCAAACCGTGGTGCTGGCGCCGGAATTCAACGCCGACGAGGTCTGGAAAGCCATTCACGACCACAAGGTGAACCTGCTGTTCTTCACCGGTGACGCGATGGCCCGCCCGCTGCTGGATGCACTCCTGGCCCACCAGGACGCGGGAAACGAATACGATCTGTCATCGCTGTTCCTGCTCGCCAGCACGGCGGCGCTGTTCTCCACCAGCCTCAAAGAGAAGTTCCTCGAACTGCTGCCCAACCGCATCATCACCGACTCCATCGGATCCTCGGAGACCGGTTTCGGCGGCACCAGCGTGGTGGCCAAAGGCCAGTCGCACACCGGTGGTCCGCGCGTCACCATCGACAAGAACACCGTGGTGCTCGACGAGAACGGCAACGAGGTCACACCGGGGTCGGGTGTGCGCGGAGTGATCGCCAAGCGCGGACACATCCCGGTCGGGTATTTCAAGGACGAGAAAAAAACGGCCGAGACGTTCAAGACGTTCAACGGCGTGCGCTATGCCATTCCCGGTGACTACGCCGAGGTCGAGGCCGACGGCACCGTCACGATGCTCGGCCGCGGTTCGGTGTCCATCAATTCCGGTGGCGAGAAGATCTACCCCGAAGAGGTCGAGGCCGCGCTCAAGGGCCATCCGGACGTCTTCGACGCCCTGGTGGTGGGTGTTCCCGACGAACGCTTCGGCCAACATGTCGCCGCCGTGGTGCACCCACGCGAGGGCACCCGCCCGACGCTGGCGGAACTGGATGCCTTCGTGCGCACCGAGATCGCCGGCTACAAGGTGCCGCGCAGCCTGTGGCTGGTCGACGAGATCAAACGCTCACCCGCGGGCAAGCCCGACTACCGCTGGGCCAAGGACACCACCGAGGAACGGCCCGCCGATGACGTCCACGCCAAACACGCGGCAGGAGCAGTGGGAGCATGAAAACCGAACTCTGTGACCGGTTCGGGATCGAGTACCCGATCTTCGTCTTCACCCCGTCGGAGAAGGTGGCCGCCGCGGTCAGCAAGGCCGGGGGGCTGGGCGTGCTGGGCTGCGTGCGCTTCAACGACGCCGATGACCTCGAGAACGTCCTGCAGTGGATGGATGAGAACACCGGCGGCTTGCCCTACGGCGTGGACATCGTGATGCCCGCCAAGGTCCCCACCGAGGGCACCAGCGTCGACATCAACAAACTGATCCCGCAGACGCATCGCGAATTCGTCGACAAGACCCTCGCAGACCTGGGCGTGCCGCCACTGGCCGAGGACGAGGAAAAGTCCGAAGGGGTGCTGGGCTGGCTGCATTCGGTGGCGCGCAGCCACGTCGAGGTGGCGCTCAAACACCCCATCAAGCTCATCGCCAACGCGTTGGGTTCGCCTCCGAAGGACGTCATCGACCAGGCCCACGCGGCCGGGGTTCCGGTGGCGGCGCTGGCCGGGTCGGCCAAACATGCCCGACGACATGTCGACAACGGCGTCGACATCGTCGTCGCCCAAGGCCATGAGGCCGGCGGGCACACCGGTGAAATCGGGTCGATGGTTCTGTGGCCGGAAATCGTCGACGCGGTTGGTGAGAGCGCCGCCGTGCTCGCGGCGGGTGGTATCGGTACCGGTAGGCAGGTGGCCGCCGCGTTGGCGCTCGGTGCCCACGGCGTCTGGATGGGATCGGCGTTCCTGACCGCAGCCGAGTACGACCTGGGGGTGCGCACCGAAGGCGGCACCTCGGTGATCCAGCAGGCACTGCTGGCGGCCGAGTCCAGTGACACCGTGCGACGCCGGATCTACACCGGCAAGCCGGCCCGGCTGCTCAAGAGCCGGTGGACCGACGCCTGGGACGCCGAGGGCGCGCCGGAGCCGCTGCCGATGCCGCTGCAGAACATCCTGGTCAGCGAGGCCCATCAGCGGATGAGTGAGTCCACCGACCCGACGACCGTCGCGATGCCCGTCGGCCAGATCGTCGGCCGGATGAACGAGATCCGACCGGTCGCCGACATCATCGCCGAGTTGGTCGCCGGTTTCGAGGACGCCACCACGCGGTTGGACGGCATCCGCGGGAACTGATTCGGCGATGTCCTTTCCGATAGTGGCTTCCCCGACGAGGCGAGCCGACTAACATCCCGCGTCGTGGGCATCCAGCAGATGGCGCCCGTCCTGAAGGAGCGCCGCGGTGAGCGACAAACCGAACATTCTCATCATCTGGGGCGATGACATCGGTCAGAGCAATCTGAGCTGCTACAGCAACGGACTGATGGGGTACCGAACACCCAACATCGATCGAATCGCACGCGAGGGTGCGCTGTTCACCGACTATTACGGTGAACAGAGTTGCACCGCAGGGCGAGCCGCTTTCATCACCGGGCAGAACCCGTACCGTACCGGCCTCACCAAGGTGGGAATGCCGGGTGCGCCCGTCGGTCTGCAGGCCGAAGACCCGACCATTGCCACGGCGCTGAAGGCCCAGGGCTACGCCACGGGTCAGTTCGGGAAGAACCATCTGGGCGACCGGGACGAATTCCTGCCCACCATGCACGGTTTCGACGAGTTCTTCGGCAACCTGTACCACCTCAACGCCGAAGAGGAGCCGGAGAACGTCGACTACCCGAAGAACCCCGAATTCCGCAAGAAGTTCGGGCCCCGTGGTGTCTTGCACACCTGGGCCAACGGCGACGGCACCCAGCGCATCGAGGACACCGGTCCGCTGACCCGGAAGCGCATGGAGACCTGCGACGACGAATTCCGTGACGCCGCAATCGACTTCATCAAACGACAGCATGAGGCGCAGACGCCGTTCTTCGTGTGGTTCAACTCCACGCACATGCACTTCCGCACCCACCCCAAGCCGGAGAGTATCGGGCGCGCGGGCGAAGGCCAGTCCGAGTACCACGACACCATGCTCGACCATGACGATATCGTCGGCGACCTGCTGAATACCCTGGATGAGCTGGGTATAGCCGACGACACCATCGTCATGTACTCCACCGACAACGGACCCCACATGAACAGCTGGCCCGACGCCGGCATGACGCCGTTTCGCAATGAGAAGAACTCCAACTGGGAAGGTGCCTACCGAGTTCCGGCCCTGGTGCGCTGGCCGGGACACATCCCCGCGGCCTCAGTGCTCAATGGGATCGTCAGTCACAACGACTGGTTCGTGACGCTGCTGGCCGCGGCCGGCGACGTTGACATCGCCGAGCGGTTGAAGAAGGGGACCGACCTCGGGGGAACCACTTACAAGGTGCACCTCGACGGGCACAACCAGCTGGACTACATCACCGGCGCGGTCGACAAGAGCCCACGCAGGCACTTCTTCTACGTGTCCGACGACGGTGATCTGACCGGGCTTCGGTACGACAACTGGAAGATCGTGTTCCTGGAACAGAGGGCCACCGGCACCCTGAGGATCTGGCTCGAGCCGTACACCGAACTTCGAGCGCCGAAACTGTTCAACCTGCGTACCGATCCCTACGAACGTGCCGACATCACGTCCAACACCTACTTCGATTGGGTGCTCGACCGGGTCTTCGTCTTCACACCGGCACAGGTCTACGTCAGTCAGATGCTGCAGACACTCGTCGAGTTCCCGCAGCGACAGAAGTCGGCCAGTTTCAACCTGCAACAGGTGATGGCCAAACTGCAGGCGGGTATCCCGGACTCCTGAGGCGGTCAGTCCGGCAGTAGATCGAATTCGGTTGACGCCGAAGTGATCCCGTTGACCCGGATATCGACTGCGTGTGCGCCGGGGTAGTACCTGCGGGTGGTGATCGGCCGGAACGAATGCACCTTCGTCACCGTCACCGCTTCGCCGGGGGCCAGGGTCCTGGTCGTCAGCTTGAAGACCTTCGCCACCTGGGCCCCGTTGGCCTTGCGATGGTGGACGGCGTAGTCGATGGCCAGCCGGGCGGATTCCTCGCCGTCGTTGCGAACAGTGGCGCGCAGTTCGACGTCCGCGCCGAACGGCACCCGGGACCGGCTCAGTACGGGTCCGTCGATGGTCACTGTCGCCGCACCAAAGCCCAAGAGCCGCAGAGCCTTCGGTTCACCGCGCTTGACCAGGGTGCGTAAAGCGTGACGCACCAAGGCCGGTGTGTTGTCATCCGGTGCCGCAAGCCAGCGGGCCGCGGTGTCGACCACCAGATCAGTGTGATCGCGGCTCAGATCGTTGAGGTGGTTGGCCACCGAACGGCGGACCGCGGTGTCGGGATCGCGGTACAGCGCATCGAGCACGGGCACCATGACACCCGGTGCGCTGAGTATCTGCGGGACCCTGATGGCCCACGGCAGATACGGGCGGGTGCCCTCGGAGGCGAGGCGACGGACGGCGGGGTCGGACGACGCGGTCCACTTGACGACGATGGGCAGCGCCCGGTCGACGTCATGGCGCAGCAGTGGGCGGATGGCGAACTCTGCGGTCAGCAGGCCCGTCAGCTCGGCCAGCAACGCCATGGCGTCATCGAAGGCGGCTGTGTTGGCATCGGACACGGCGCGCTCGGCGACGGCCGTGGTGACCGGCCAGACCATCCAGCCGGTCAACGACTGCGCGCAGGCGCGCACCGCCGCGGCCAACGCAGCGAAGTCGCCGGGAACATCGTTGAGTAGGGCATCGCGGAGCAGGTCGGAGCGGGCCCGCAACGGCAACGGTGCCAGGGCGGTGCCGGCTGCGCGCAGGCTCGCCGCAGCGGTGCCGGTGGCCTGTTCCACGGCGCCGGCCAACGCGACCGCCGTCGCCTCGTTGATGAGCTCTTCGGCCAAGGGCATGGCGCGATGGTAGCGACGGGCTCTGACAGCGCGCCGGTATGTTGGCTCCCGTGAACGGAGCCCAGGCCCTGCTGACCACTCTCGTCGACGGCGGTGTCGGGGTCTGCTTCGCCAATCCCGGCACATCGGAGATGCACTTCGTGGCGGCGCTGGATTCGGTGACCGAGATGCGGGCGGTGTTGGCGCTGTTCGAGGGGGTGGCGTCCGGGGCCGCCGACGGGTACGCCCGGATCGCCGAACAGCCGGCTGTGGTGTTGCTGCATCTCGGACCTGGGCTGGGCAATGCGATCGCCAACCTGCACAATGCGCGCCGTGCCAAGGTCCCACTCGTGGTGGTGGTCGGTGACCATGCGTTGACCCACAAGGACTATGACGCGCCGCTGGAATCGGATATCGAGGCGCTGGCGAGCAATGTGTCCGGCTGGGTGAAACGATGCACCAGTCCGGATACGGTCTCCCGCGACGCGGCCGAGGCGGTCGCGGCCGCGCGCAACGGGCAGGTCGCCACCCTGATCCTGCCCGCGGACGTGTCCTGGACCGGCGGTGCGGCAGTGACCGCGCGCGGTGCGCTCACCTCCGTCGAATCCGTCGACGCCGACGCGGTGGCCACGGCCGCGCAGGTGCTGCGCTCCGGTGCCCCGACTGTGCTGTTCACCGGAGGTGACGCCAACCGGCTGCCCGGACTTTCCGCGGCGGCGCGTGTTGCATCCGCGTCCGGGGCACGGTGGCTGTGCGAGACGTTTCCCACCCGCTTGGAGCGCGGGGCCGGCATCCCGCCCGTCGAGCGCCTGGCTTATTTCGCCGAGGCGGCCGAAGCTCAGCTGGCAGGTGCGCAGCATCTGATCCTCGCCGGCGCCAGTTCCCCGGTGTCGTTCTTCGCCTACCCCGGCAGGCGAAGTGACCTCGTGCCCGACGGCTGCCATGTGCATGTGCTGGCAGGCCACGCCGGCGCGGCTGCGGCGTTGTCGGCGCTGGCCGACGAGATCGCGGCGGACGTGGAACCGCCGGTGGCCGCATCAACTCGTCCCGCCGCCCCCACCGGCGAGCTGAACGCGATGAAGGTGGCCGAGGCCGTCGGCGCGCTACTCCCCGAGAACGCGATCATCGTCGACGAGGCCAACACCGGGGAGTCGGACTGCCCGCCGCCACCGCCGGCGCGCCCGCACACGACGTGCTGACCCTGACCGGTGGCGCTATCGGGTACGGATTGCCCGCGGCGATCGGCGCCGCGATCGCCGCTCCGGACCGCCCGGTCCTCTCGCTGCAAGCCGACGGCTCGGCCATGTACACCGCATCGGCGTTGTGGACCCAAGCCCGGGAGAATCTGAACATCACCACCGTGGTCTACAACAACGGGGTCTACGACATCCTTCGGGTCGAACTGCAACGTGTCGGCGCCGAGGCTGCGGACGCCCCGGGACCCAAAGCGCGCGACCTGCTCGACATCAGCCGTCCCACATTGGATTTCGTGTCGATCGCCCAGGGCATGGGGGTCCCGGCGCAACGGGTCACCACCGGCGAGGAACTCGTCGCCGCTCTGCAGAAGGCGTTCGACGAGCCCGGACCGCATCTGATCGAGGCAATGGTTCCGTCCCTGCTGGGCTGACGACGGGTTGTCCGATTTGTTCACGACGGCGGCGTCTGGCCTGCCTAGCGTGGAGTCCATGAGCATTCAACCGACATCAGTGGTGTTCGAGATCGTCACCGGCGACCTGCAGCGAGCGTTGGAGTTCTACCGGCTGCTCGGCCTCGACGTGCCCGCCGCCGACGGGCCACACGTCGAGGTGGCGCTGCCCGGCGGCAACAAACTGGCCTTCGACACCGAAGAGGTGATCGCCGGTATGCATCCGGGGTGGACGGCCCCGGAGTCGGCGGGACGGGTGGCGCTGGCCTTCGGGGTGGCCACTCCGGAGGAGGTGGACACACTGTTCACGACGCTGACCGCCGCCGGGCACGCCGGCATGTTGAAGCCGTTCGACGCGCCGTGGGGTCAGCGCTACGCGACGGTCGAGGACCCAGACGGTACGTCCGTGGATCTGTTCGCCGCATTGGCGAGCTGACCCAGCGGTACTCCCGCCAGATCGCGTACGTCCCGGTGGAGGTGCGGTTGGTCGGCATAACCCGCGCGTGCCGCCGCGTCCGCGGTCGGCACACCCGCACGCACCATGGTCAACGCCCGGCGGAACCGCAGAACGCGCCGCAGTGTCGCCGGGGGATAGCCGTACACCGCGCCACATTGCCGTTGCAGGTTGCGGGCCGAGTAACCGGCGTCCTCGGCCACGGCGCGCACCGGGGTCCCAGCGGCCAGCCGCGCGGTGACCTCACGAAGCAGAGCCAGGGACCAGGGTGAGGTGGTCGTGGACGTCTCCGAATCCAACAGCCGCAGTGCGGCCGTCAGCGGAGGCGCCCCGGACAACTCGGGTCGCAGGTCCCGCAGCGGGACCCGTCGGTCACGCAGGTCGGCGGCCGGCACCGCGAGCAGCCGGGGGAGTGCCCCCGGCCGGAACCGGATACCTGCCGCGGCTTCGTCTTGCCGACTCAGGTGCGCAGTGGTGTCGGGCCCGGCGACCACCACTTCACCGTCGAGCGTGATGAGATCCATGCAGCCGTCCGGCAGCACCCGTGCGCGCCGGGCACCGTCCGAAACCCAGATGCATTCAGCCAGCTCGCGCAGCGGTGCCGGTGGTGGCAGCTCGCGATAACTCACACTTCGACATTAACCCGCTTCGCGAGGTTGTCCTGAACCTCCTGCTGCCAGATGTCATAGGCGTGGGTGGTGTCGACCTCCTGCTCGAACCGATCGGTCATCTCGGCGGTGACGTCGGCGGCATCCACATAGAACTGCTCGTACCAGCGGCGGTGCTGGTACACCGCGCCGTCCTCTTCGGTGAGCAACGGGTTGTCGATGCGGGTCTTGTTCTTCCAGATCGCGACGTCCTCGAGGAACCCGTCCCCGAACGACCGGTTCATCGCGGCGGCCAGTTTGGCCGCCTTGTCCGCGGGCAGCCCCGGCATCGCCTGCACGGACACGCCCCACTGGAGCGTGAACGAGTTGTGCGTCACCGGGTAGTGGCAATTGATCAAGGCGACCTCGACGGTGAATCCGGGGCCCAGGTCGTTGTGCAGCCAGTTGATCATGTAGGCCGGCCCGAAGTAGGTCGCCTCGGAGCGCAGATATGTTCCCTCCCAGAGCTTGTCGGGGTCTGCGGTGTAGTCGGGCCGCGGTTTGGACTCCATGAACTGACTGGCGGTGTGGCCATCGATGACGTTCTTGAAGTATGTCGGGTAGGCGTGATGGATGTAGAAGAAGTGCGCCATGTCGACGTTGTTGTCGACGATCTCGCGGCAGTGCGCACCCTCGATGAGCACCGAACTCCACTGCCACGGCGACCACCGGCCCTCGTCGTACCCCTCGATGGTGGGAGGAGTCAGTTCCGGTGCGGGAGTCGAGCCTTCGGGGTCGTGCCACATCAGTAGCTGACCGTTGACCTCGGTGGTGGGCCAGCTGCGGGTGCGCGCCAGCCGGGGTGTGCGCTTGGCGTACGGCACCAGCTTGCACTTGCCGTCACCACCCCAACGCCAGTCATGGAACGGGCAGGCCACCTCATCGCCCTTGACCGAGCCGTGGGCGAGGTCACCGCCCATGTGCCTGCAGTAGCCGTCGAGCACCTGCAACGCGCCGGTGCTATCGGCGAACACCACGAGGCGGGTTCCGAAAGCGTCTATGCCGTGCGGCTTTCCATCGCGGAAGTCCTCGGCCAGACCCAGGCAGTGCCAGCCTCGTGCGAAGCGCGTCATCGCCGCGCCCGTGTCGATCTCGCGGATATCAGTCATCGCCCGAACCCTTCTGACATGTCGAGCACGGCCACGTGGCTGAAGACCATGCTGGTACCTATCGGATTTCCGCCGCCCGGGTAGGTGGTCCCACTCGGCGCTGCCATGGTGTTGCCGGCCGCATACAGCCCGCGGATGACGGTGCCTGTCGTGTCCAGCACCCGTCCTACGTCGTCGGTTCTAAGACCACCTTTGGTGCCCAGATCCGAGAGCCCGAACGCCGCCGCATGAAACGGGGCCTTGGTGATCGGGTGAAGCGGTGAGGCCCCGCCCGAGAAGACACGGTCATACGGTTCGTCACCGCGGCCGAAATCGCGGTCCACACCTCGGGCGACGAGCTGGTTGAACCGGTCGACGGTCTGCACCAGATTGGCCGGAGGTACCCCTATCCGGGTGGCGAGCTCGTCGAGACTGTGCGCGGTGTGCCACAACCCGGCAGCGACGTACTGCTCAGGGGCGACCATGGACACGTTGGTGGCCTTCACCGGGGGCACAACACCTTCGGTGTCGTCGTAGATCATCCAGTACGGCAGGGTCACCGATCCGTCGGCCATCGCCGCAACCACGGCGCGGCCCAGTCGGTCGTAGGCAAGCGATTCGTTGACGAACCGGCGCCCGTTGTCGTCGACGAAGATGCCGCCGGTGAACCACAGCGCAAAAGCGGAGCGACCATCAGGGTGGGTGAGCCCGGGCGACCACCAGGCTTGTTCCATCAGATCGACATCCGCGCCCGCCGCGATTGCCGCCAGATGTGCCGAGCCGCGATTCCCCCACGGCCCCATGGTGTCCCGTGACGAACCCGGCACCCCGTACTGTGCGCGCATCGCCTCGTTGTGTTCGAAACCGCCCGCGGCCAGCAGCACCCCGCGGCGGGCGTGGATCGCGCGACGTTCCCCGCCGGAGTCCACCACCGCACCGACCACCGCACCGTCGTCGACCACCAACTCGACCAACTCGGTGTTCAGCCGTGCCGAACTGTTCGGAAATCGGCGCGCTGCCGCCAGGAATCGTGCGATGAGGGCGCGTCCCCCGACGTAGTAGTCCTCCGGTACGGCGGCTCCCAGTCGGTCGGTGTCCAGCGGTCCACGCACCAACTCGCGAAGATCGGGGGCGACCGAGACCCGCAGCGCCTTTGCGGCGATGTGCCGCATACCGTCGGCCCGAGCTTTGGGGGCCGCGCCGAAGTAGTCAGGCCAGGGCAGCACCTGGAACTTCAACAGCTCATCGGTCTCGAGGTAGTCGATCAGGCGGGCGCCCCCACGGACGTAGGCCTCCTGCAGGGCGCGTGGGGTCCGGTCACCGACGACCGCCGTGTAGTACTCGAGCGCGTCGTCGATGGTGTCGTCGCTGCCGGCTCTCTGTAACACCGCGTTGGTGGGAAACCACATACCGCCGCCGCCGGAGTATGCCGTTGTGCCACCGTACTTCTCGGTCGCTTCGAGCAATGTCACCTCGAGGCCTTCACGGGCCGCCGTGTAGGCGCCGGTCACACCGCCGGCGCCGGAGCCGGCCACCAGGACATCGCAGTGCTCGTGCCAGTCGGCCATCTCAGACCGGCGCCCGGCGGCTGGGACGGCTGATCGTGTGCACCGCGTCGGCGCAGTCCAGACCTTCTGCCGACAGCTGCCGTTTGAGGATCTTGAAGGTCTCGGTGCGGGGCAGGCGTTGGGCGATCCGGATGTAGGACGGCCACTGCTTGGGCCCGAGGTCGCTCTGGCTGGACAGGAACGTGTGGAAGTCCTCGACGTCGAACGGGGCATCCGCCGACAGCACCAGCGCCGCCATCACCTGATCACCCACGTCCGGGTCGGGTATGGGGTACACGGCGGCTTCGACGACGCCGGGGTAGCGCGCCAGAATCCGCTCGATGGGCGCTGTACCCAGGTTCTCGCCGTCGACGCGCATCCAATCACCCAGTCGGCCTGCAAAATACGCGAACCCCGCCTCGTCGCGGTAGGCCAGGTCGCCGCTGTGGTAGATCCCCCCGGCCATACGCTGCGCCTCGGCGTCGGGATCGTTGTAGTAGCCCATGAACTGTCCCGCGCCGGTGAGGTTCACCAGTTCACCCACGACACCCGGCGGGCAGGGTTCACCGGTGTCGACGTCGACGATCGACACTCCGTTGGCCAACGGCCCCAAGGCGCCGTCCGGGGTGTCGGGGGTCCGGGCGATCGCCACTCCGCCCTCGCTGGAGCCGAACCCGTCGACCACCTGCACACCGAAACGCCGCGCGAACCGGTCGAGGTCACGCGGGGCGCCCTCGTTGCCGTACGCGACACGCAACGGGTTGTCGGCGTCGTCGTCACGAGGTTCCGTGGCCAGGATGTACGACAGCGGTTTACCCACATAGTTGGCGTAGGTGGCGCCGAAGCGGCGCACGTCGGGCAAGAACTGTGATGCCGAAAAGCGGCGCCGCAACGCGATCGAGGCGCCCGCCGCCACCGCGGGGCCCCAGCCGGCCATGATCGCGTTCGAATGGAAGAGGGGCATCGACAGATAGCAGGTGTCCTGCGGCCCCAGCCCGAACCGTTCGGCCAACATCACTCCGGGGAACGCCACCTTGGCGTGGGTGCAGCGCACCGCCTTGGGGTCGCCGCTGGTGCCGGAGGTGAAGATCAGCATGAACAAGTCGTCGGGATCAACAGCCGGGAAGGTGACCGGCGCTCCCCGGTATGAAGCCAATTCCGCGTTCCACGAATCGGATTCGACATCCAGGGCTTGGATACCGGGTTGCGCGCTGGCGTGGTCGGCCAGCACGAACTGGCAGTCGGCGTGGTCGATATCGCGTTGTAGGGCCGCCCCGCGCCGAGTGGGATTCAGCCCCACCGGCACCAGCCCGCCGAGGGCCGCCGCCACCAGGACCGTGCAGAAGAACGGTGTATTGCCCAGCAACACACCGATATGAGGAGGTTTCCCGGGGTCGAGCCTGGCCCGTAACGCCGCGGCCAGGTCGGCGCCGGCCTGGATGTGCTCGCGCCAGGAGACGAAGGAAACAGTGTCTGCCGCGATGGCGGACACACCCCGGTCCTCCACACCCGCCAGCGGTGCCAGCAGGCCGGTGACGGTAGGGCCTCGAGTGGACTCGGTCATCGCCTAGACGGGAGTGTCGGCCAGTTCGCGGCCGATCGCCAACAGTGCGCCGGTGGCGCTGCCGAGGCCGAATTCTGTTTGTTTGGCCGCCAGGAAGTACCGATGCACCGGGTGGTCCATGTCGATGCCCACGCCCCCGTGTACGTGAACAGTGGTGTGCGCAACACGGTGTCCCGCTTCGGCAGCCCAGAACGCGGCCGAACGGACATCGATCTCGGCGGGCAGATCCTCCGACAGCCGCCACGCCGCCTGGGTCAGCGTCAGGCGCAGCCCCTTGATGTCGATGTATCCGTCGGCCAACCTCGAGGACACCGCCTGGAAACTGCCGATCGGGCGGTCGAACTGCTCACGCTCGCGGGCGTAGGAAGCGGTCAGTTCGAGCGCCCGTTCGAGGACGCCGAGCTGGAAAGCGCTGCGGCCCAGCAGTGCCCCGGTGCGCAACCAGTCCAGCACCTCCTGATCGCCTACCACCCTGTCCGCACCCAGCTCGACACCGTTGAGTTCGAGATGTCCGACGCTGCCCAGGCCCGTGGTCTCCAGCGAGGTGACGGTGACCCAAGGATCGTCGGCGGCCACCAGGAAAACCGCTGTACCGGAGCCGGTTTCGGCCGGAACCAGAAAGGCGTCGGCCACCGGGCCGTAGGCCACCTGGGTGCGGGCGCCGGTCAGGCGATACCCGTTGTCGGTGACCGCCGCCTGCACCGGGCCTTCACCCATGTCACCGTCGGGAGCGATGGTCAGCACCTTCTGGCCCTGGACCGCCGGCGCCGCCCACTGCTGGTGAAGCGCCTCGGTTCCGAACTTCGCCAACGCTCCCGCGGCCAGGACCACCGACTCCAGATAGGGGACGGCGGCGACCTGCCTGCCGAGCGCCACCAGCACGGCCACCTGCTCGAGCACTCCGAACCCGCCGCCGCCCAGGTCTTCCGGGGCCGCCGTGGACAGGATGTCCGCGTCGATCAACTTGCGCCACAACTCCTTGTCGAACCGTTGCTCCAGTCCATCGAGTTCACGCTGATGTTCGGGGGTGCACACCGATTCGGTGATGGTGCGGGCCAGTCCACCCAGGTCGTCGGCGGCTTCCGTGGTCGAGAAATCCATGCGAGCTCCTTCTACCGGTTCACTCGGGGCAGGCCGAGAGCGACCATGCCGATGATGTCGCGCTGGATCTCGTTGGTGCCACCGCCGAACGTCAGGATCAGCGCCGAGCGGTGCATGCGCTCGATGCGCCCGCGCAGCAGCGCACCGGGTGATCCCGCGCGCAGTGTCGCCGAGGTGCCGAGCACCTCCATCAACAGCCGGTAGGCCTCGGTGGCGAGTTCGGTGCCGTACACCTTGGCGGCCGAGGCGTCGGCCGGTGACGGTGCGGAATCGGAGGCTGACGCCAGCTCCCAGTTGATGAGTTTGAGCACCTCGGCCTTGGCATGCACGCGGGCCAGGTTGAGCTGCACCCACTCGGAGTCGATGAGCCGTTTGCCGTGGATGTCCTTGGTGTTCTGCGCCCACTCGCGCACGCCGCTCAGCGCCACGTAGATCGGCTGCGCCGAGACCAGCGCCACCCGTTCGTGGTTGAGCTGGTTGGTGACGAGTTTCCAGCCGGCGTTCTCCTCGCCGACAAGTGCGGACTTGGGTACGCGCACGTCCTGGTAGTAGGTGGCACTGGTGTCGACACCGGACATGGTGTGCACCGGCGTCCAGGAGAAACCTTCGGCGGTGGTCGGGACGATGAGCATCGAGATACCCCGGTGCTTCTTGGCCTCCGGGTTGGTCCGGACGGCCAGCCATACGTAGTCGGCGTACGCGATCAACGACGTCCACATCTTCTGGCCGTTGATGACGTAGTCGTCGCCATCGGCGACGGCGGTGGTGCGCAGCGACGCGAGGTCGGTGCCCGCGCCGGGCTCGGAGTAACCGATCGAGAAGTGCAACTCTCCGGCGGCGATCTTGGGGAGGAAGAACTTCTTCTGCTCTTCGGTGCCGAAGTGCATGATCGTCGGCGCCACACTGTTGATGGTCAGGAAGGGCACCGGGACTCCGGAGATGGCGGCCTCGTCGTTGAAGATCAGGCTCTCCATCGGCGTGCGTTCCTGGCCGCCGTATTCCTTGGGCCAGTTCAGCGTGAGCCAGCCGTCCTTGCCCATCTGCGCGACGGTTTCGCGGTAGACGTTGCCGCGCCCCATCTCCCCGTCGTTGGAGGCCAGCGCCTCGGCCCGCTCCGGAGTCATGAGCGCGGTGAAGTACGCCCGCAATTCGCGGCGCAATTCCTCCTGCTCGGGGGTGTAGCCGATGCGCATGGCCCACTTCCTCACTGGTCGAGTACGTCTGCTTCCGGGCTCCGGTTTATCATCCTCGTTGTAACACGTTCTAGTCTTGGGGTCCAGGTTGGCTTCGCCGGTCTGGCGCCCGGTTGGGTCGTATTGTGATCGCATCACCGGGCCGGGCCGCCGGAATGCGAGGACCCATGGGTCGCGAGGAGGGTGTCATGCGGGTTGAAGTTGACCGTGATCGTTGCGAAGGTAACGCCGTGTGCGTGGGAATCGCGCCGGATCTGTTCGACCTGGACGACGAGGACTACGCCGTGATGAAAGTCGACGAGATTCCTTCCGACCAGGAGGATCTGGCCGAGCAATCGGTGGCCGAATGCCCACGCGCCGCCCTGATCCGCAAAGACTAGAGGTATTCGTATCTTGACTTCGAACGCAGGCGCAGACCCAGGCATCGATCTGTCCGGCAAGGTCGCCGTCGTGACCGGTGCAGCCGCAGGCCTGGGCCGCGCAGAAGCCATCGGTCTCGCTCGCTCGGGAGCCACCGTCATCGTGAACGACATCGCGAAGGCGATCGACAACTCCGATGTGTTGGACGAGATCGCCGGGGCCTGTGCTGATGCCGGTGCCAAGGCCGTCGCCGTCGCGGGCGACATCAGCGACCGCGCCACCGCAGATGAACTGGTGGCGACGGCCGACGGGCTCGGCGGGTTGGACATCGTGGTCAACAATGCCGGTATCACCCGGGATCGCATGCTGTTCAACATGTCCGACGAGGACTGGGATGCGGTGATCGCCGTGCACTTGCGCGGGCACTTCCTCCTGACGCGCAATGCGGCCACCTACTGGCGAAACAAGGCCAAGGAGAGTGGGGGCACCGTGTACGGGCGCCTGGTCAACACCTCCTCCGAGGCGGGGTTGGCGGGACCCCCGGGACAGGCCAACTACGGTGCCGCCAAGGCCGGTATCACCGCACTCACCATGTCCGCGGCGCGCGGCCTCGAGCGGTACGGGGTGCGTGCCAACGCCATCTGCCCGCGGGCGCGGACGGCGATGACGGCCGATGTGTTCGGCGATGCGCCCGAACTGGGGGACGGCGAAGTGGACGGGTTGTCGCCGGAGCACGTGGTGAGTCTGGTGCGCTTCCTGGCCTCGCCCGCGGCCGAGCGGGTCAACGGTCAGGTGTTCATCGTCTACGGACCGTCGGTGACCCTGGTCGCCGCCCCTACCGCCGAGCATCAGTTCACGGCGCAAGGGTCGGCGTGGGCGCCGTCCGACCTCAGTGACACCCTGGCCGGTTACTTTGCTGGACGCGATCCGAACCTGAGCTTTTCGGCGACGGGCCTGATGGGCAACTGATGTTGTCACCATCGGCTCCGCCCCACGTGGTAGAACTAGAACACGTTTCAGAATGGAATTACGCCTAACGGGCGTGACCTGGACATACCTACCAGTTCTGTCTCATTTGTCCGTTCTTTGACACTGCGAACGTGTTCTAGTTAGTATGATCCGGCTCACAGTGATCGACGTCCGAAACCGGGGCGCGAGAGGTGCTGGCCGAATAGCCCCACGAGGCTTCGCCAAGCCTGTTAGAGTCCGGAATCCGAACCCGGCCCGAGCGAGAAGGGAACCGACGTTGATCAAGCAGCTCGCGGTTCCAGCCCGGGCTGTCGGCGGTTTCGTCGAGATGACCTTCGACACCTTCCGCGCCGCATTCCGCAGGCCGTTCCAGTTCCGCGAGTTCCTGGACCAGACCTGGATGATCGCGCGTGTCTCCCTGGTCCCCACTCTGTTGGTCGCCATCCCCTTCACGGTGCTGGTGGCGTTCACGCTGAACATCCTGCTGCGTGAAATCGGCGCCGCCGATCTCTCCGGTGCGGGAACGGCTTTCGGCACCATCACCCAGCTGGGGCCGGTGGTGACCGTGCTGGTGATCGCCGGGGCCGGCGCCACCGCCATCTGCGCCGACCTCGGGGCCCGCACCATCCGCGAAGAGATCGACGCCATGCGGGTGCTCGGTATCGACCCGATCCACCGGCTCGTCGTGCCGCGGGTGCTGGCGTCGACCTTCGTGGCACTGTTGCTCAACGGCCTGGTGTGCGCCATCGGCCTGTCCGGCGGCTACGTCTTCTCCGTCTTCCTGCAGGGCGTCAACCCCGGTGCCTTCATCAACGGCCTGACCGTGCTCACCGGCCTGCCGGAGCTGCTCCTGGCCGAGGTGAAGGCCTTGCTGTTCGGCGTCGTCGCCGGCCTTGTCGGCTGTTACCGCGGTCTGACCGTCGCGGGTGGGCCCAAGGGTGTCGGCATCGCCGTGAACGAGACCGTGGTCTACGCGTTCATCTGTCTGTTCGTCATCAACGTGATCATGACGGCCATCGGCGTCAGGGTGCTGGACTCATGAGCGCATTCGGCAGTTATGACGCGACGCTGCGATTGAAGCGGTTGCTCTCCGGGGCGCCGCGAGCGGTGGACAGCTTCGGTGAACAAGCGCTGTTCTACGGCGAGTCGATCCGGTACATCCCCAACGCGCTGACGCGTTACCGGCGCGAGACGGTCCGACTGATCGCCGAGATGACCATGGGTGTGGGCGCACTGGCCATCATCGGCGGCACGGTGGGTGTCGCGGCCTTCATGACGCTGGCCTCCGGCGGTGTCATCGCGGTGCAGGGTTACTCGTCGCTGGGCAACATCGGCATCGAGGCGCTGACCGGCTTCCTGTCGGCGTTCCTCAATGTGCGCATCGTGGCCCCGGTCATCGCGGGAATCGCCCTGGCGGCCACCATCGGCGCGGGTACCACGGCACAGCTCGGCGCCATGCGTGTCGCCGAGGAGATCGACGCCGTGGAATCCATGGCGGTGCACTCGGTTTCGTACCTGGTGTCCACCCGCCTGATCGCCGGACTGATCGCGATCGTGCCGTTGTATGCGCTGTCGGTGCTGGCCGCCTTCTTCGCGGCGCGGTTCACCACCGTGTTCATCAACGGGCAGTCCGCCGGCCTGTACGACCACTACTTCAACACCTTCCTGGTGCCCAGCGACCTGCTGTGGTCGTTCCTCCAGGCCATCGTGATGTCCGTGGCGGTGATGCTGGTGCACACCTACTACGGCTACAACGCTTCCGGGGGCCCGGTGGGCGTGGGTATCGCCGTCGGCAAGGCGGTCCGCACGTCGCTGATCGTGGTCGTCACCATCGTCTTGTTCATCTCGCTCGCTGTCTACGGCGGGTCCGGCAACTTCAATCTGTCGGGGTAGCGGGCACATGGCTGACGGGCAATCGAGACGCACACACGTGCGGGTCGCGGCACTGATACTCGCCGCGGTGATCGCGGCGGCCGCCGTGGTCACCTACCTGGGGTACACCGCCGCCTTCACTTCCACCGACACCGTGACCGTGCTGTCACCACGCGCCGGTCTGGTGATGGAGCAGGACGCCAAGGTCAAGTACCGCGGTATCCAGATCGGCAAGGTCCAGAGCATCGAGTACGCCGGCGACCAGGCCAAGTTGACACTGGAGATCAACGCCGACGATCTGCCCTACGTGCCGTCCAACGCCGAGGTGAAGATCGCGGGCAACACTGTCTTCGGTGCCAAGTCGGTGGAGTTCGTACCTCCCGAGGATGCGCTGGACAGCTCCCTGCGCCCCGGCGCCACCGTCGAGGCGTCGTCGGTGCAGCTCGAGGTCAACACACTGTTCCAGACGCTCACCGACGTGCTGCACAAGATCGACCCGGTGAACCTCAACGCCACCATGACCGCTCTCGGAGAGGGCCTGCGCGGTAACGGCGACAACCTGGGCGCCACCATCGCCGGCCTCAACGAGTATCTGGCGCAACTGAATCCGAAGTTGCCGACCGTACAGCGCGATCTGCAGCAGACCGCGCAGGTTGCCAACATCTACGCCGACGCGGCACCGGACCTGGTGACGGTCATGAACAACGCGCCGACGCTGAGCCGGACCATCGTGGATCAGCAGGACAATCTCAACGCCACCTTGCTGGCCGCCACCGGCCTGGCCAACACCGGTTTCGACACCTTGTCGCCGGCGGCCGAGGACTACATCGCCGCCATCAACCGGGCCAGGGCGCCGCTGAAGGTGGTCGGCGAGTACTCGCCCATCATCGGGTGTGTGCTCAAGGGCACCGGCGAGGCCGTCGACAAGTTCGCCCCGGTACTGGGCGGCACCCGGCCGGGTCTGTTCGTGTCATCGAACTTCTTGCCCGGTGCCCCGGCCTACACGTACCCGGAGAGCCTGCCGATCGTCAACGCTTCCGGTGGCCCGAATTGCCGTGGCCTGCCGGACATGCCGAACAAGCAGGTCGGCGGTACCTGGTACCGCTCACCGTTCCTGGTCACCGACAACGCCTACGTCCCATACGAGCCGAACACCGAGTTGCAGTTCGACGCACCCTCGACGTTGCAGTTCCTGTTCAACGGAGCGTTCGCAGAAGGGGACGACTTCTGATGGCCGGCTGGTCTCATGGATAACCGCGGCACCCCGATCAAAGTCGGCATCTTCACCGTGGTGATGCTGCTGGTCGCGGCCGGCCTCGTGGTGGTCTTCGGGGAGTTCCGGTTCTCGGCGGGCAATACCTACCACGCCAACTTCACCAACGCGGCACGGCTGAAGGCCGGGCAGGACGTGCGCATCGCCGGGGTTCCCGTCGGAGCGGTGCAGGCGGTGAAACTCAACCCGGACAACACCGTTGACGTCGAATTCGACGTCAACGACCGCTATCAGCTCTACACTTCGACACGGGCTGCCATCCGGTACGAGAACCTGGTCGGCGACCGGTTCCTGGAGATCACCTCCGGGCCGGGCGAGCTTCGTAAACTCCCCGCCGGGGCCACCATCCCGCAGGAGAACACCGATCCCGCACTGGATCTCGATGCGTTGCTCGGCGGACTGCGCCCGGTGCTGAAAGGTCTCGACGGCTCCAAGGTCAACGAGATCAGCAATGCCGTCATCGAGTTGCTGCAGGGTCAGGGCGGCGCCCTGGCTCAAATGCTCTCGTCGACAAGCACATTCACCACCGACCTGGCCGCCCGCGACCAACTGATCGGCGACGTGGTGAACAACCTGAACACGGTGCTGGGTACCGTCGACGAGAAGAGTGCGCAGTTCGATGCCAGCGTCGACCAGCTGCAGCAGCTGATCACCGGGTTGGCGCAGGGCCGCGATCCCATCGCCGGTGCCATCGGCCCGCTGGCATCGGCCGAAACCGATCTCACCGAGATGCTCGAGGCCGGCCGCCGCCCGCTGCAGGGTGTGCTGGAGAACCTGCGCCCGCTGGCCGGCGAGCTCGACCGACGTAAGGGCGAAGTCAACGCCGTCATCGAGCCGCTCGCCGAGAACTACCTGCGGCTCAACGCACTCGGCGCCTACGGCTCGTTCTTCAACATCTACTACTGCTCGATCCGCATGAAGATCAACGGGCCTGCCGGTAGTGACATCCTGATCCCGTTCGGCGGTCCGCCGGACCCGTCCAAGGGGAGGTGCGCTCCTGTCCCAGAGTGACGACGGACGCAACCCCGTCCGCACAGGAATCTTCGGCATCGTCCTGGTGGCGTGCCTGGTGTTGGTGTCGTTCGGTTACACCGGACTGCCGTTCTGGCCGCAGGGCAAGAAGTACGACGCCTTCTTCACCGACGCCGGTGGCATCACGCCCGGCAATGACGTCAACGTCTCCGGGATCAAGGTCGGCCACGTCGAATCGGTCGGTCTGGCAGGCACTGCCGCGCGTGTGACGTTCACCGTCGACCGCGATATCCGGGTCGGTGATCAGTCGCTGGTGGCGATCAAGACCGACACGGTGCTCGGCCAGAAGTCCCTCGACGTGACACCCGCAGGCGGCGGGACCTCGACGACGATTCCGTTGGGACGCACCACCACGCCCTACACGCTGGCGACCGCCCTGCAGGACCTCGGTGGCAACACTGCTGCGCTGGACAAGCCCAAACTCGAACAGGCGCTGGGCATCCTGACCGACACGCTGCGCGATGCCACGCCGGAACTGCGCGGTGCGCTCGACGGGGTGACCTCGCTGTCGCGCAGCCTCAACGCCCGGGACGAGGCGCTCGGTCAGCTGCTGCAGCGCGCGCAGACCGTCACCGCATCGCTGGGGCAGCGGGCCGGCCAGGTCAACCAGCTGATCGTCGACGGCAATCAGCTGTTCGCCGCACTCGACGAACGCAGGCAGGCGCTGAGCTCGCTGATCGCGGGCATCGACGAGGTGTCGCAGCAGATCTCGGGTTTCGTGGCCGACAACCGTGAGCAGTTCGGTCCCACCCTGGCGAATTTGAACCTGGTGATGGACAACCTGCTCGAGCGTCGCGAGCACATCGGTGAGGCGTTGCGCCGCCTGCCGCCGTACGCCACCGCACTGGGTGAGGTGGTGGGCTCGACGTCCGGGTTCCAGATCAACTTGTACGGTCTGCCACCCGCCACCATCTCGGAAGTCTTGCTGGACACCTACTTCCAGCCCGGCAAGCTGCCGGACAGCCTGTCGGACTACCTGAAGGGCCTCATCGCCGAACGACTCATCATCAGGCCGAAGTCACCATGACGCGCAACAGGGGTCTTCTCATCGGTGTGGTCGTCGTCCTGGTGGCGGCGCTGGGCGTCGGGCTGTACCTGGTGTGGCCGGGACGTGGCACGCACAAGGTGGTGGCGCTGTTCTCCTCGGCGGTCGGCCTGTATCCGGGTGACGACGTCCGCGTGGTCGGAGTTCCGGTGGGCTCCATCGACTCCATCGAACCCACCGCGTCCGATGTGAAGATCACCATGTCGATCGACGACGCAGTCAAGATCCCCGCCGACGCGCGTGCCATCGTCGTCGCGCCGAACCTGGTGTCGGCGCGGTTCATTCAACTCACCCCGGCCTACGACTCGGCCACCGGTGCGCAGACCCTGGCCGACGGGGCCACCATCGGAATCGATCGCACCGGCGTCCCGGTGGAATGGGATGACGTCAAGACCGAGCTCACCAAGCTGTCCCAACAACTCGGCCCGCAGAACGGTGGACTGCAGGGTCCGTTGAGCGAGTTCGTCGATCAGGCCGCGACCACGTTCGACGGCAACGGCGACTCGTTCCGCAACGCGCTGCGTGAGCTGTCGCAGACGGCAGGCCGGCTCGGCGACTCCAGCACCGATCTGTTCGGGACCATCAAGAACTTGCAGGTTCTGGTCAACGCGCTGTCACAGAGCAACGAACAGATCGTGCAGTTCTCCAATCACGTCGCGTCGGTGTCCCAGGTGCTCGCCGACAGCTCGCAAGGTCTCGACGCCACCCTCGGCACGCTCAACACCGCACTCGAGGATGTGCGCCAGTTCGTCGGCGACAACAACCAGACCCTGATCGACTCGGTGAACAAGCTCGCCGACTTCACCAACATCCTGACCGAGCACAGCGATGACATCGAGCAGATCCTGCACGTCACGCCCAACGGCCTGGCCAACTTCTACAACATCTACAACCCCGCACAAGGCACCGTCGGCGGCTCGCTGTCACTGCCGAACTTCGCCAACCCGGTGCAGTTCATCTGCGGTGGCACGTTCGACACCGGCGCCAACCCCGACAACTACAAACGCGCCGAGATCTGCAGGCAGCGCATGGGTCCGGTGCTGCGGCGCATCACGATGAACTTCCCGCCGCTGCTGTTCCACCCGATCAACAGCATCACCGCCTACAAGGGTCAGATCATCTATGACACCCCGGCCACCGAGGCCAAGGCCAAGACGCCCGTACCGTACCTGCAGTGGCAGCCCGCCCCGGGCGTGACGCCGCCGTCGATCCCGCCGGGAGCGACACTGGGCGACATGGTGCTGCCGCCGCCGATCGCGGAGGGACAGATCTCACCCGGGCCGCCGCACATCGTCGGCAGCGGAGCCCCGCCGGGACCGCCGGTGTCACCTGATGCACCCGGTGTGCTGGCACCGCCTCCGCCGGGCACACCGTCGTTGCCTCCGCCGCCGTGGCCGGTGCCGCCGCCTCCTGCGGGAGCTGGAGGATGAACATGAGACACAAGCTGTTTCAGGCCACCGCACTGGGCACCGGCGCGCTGATGCTCGCGGGCTGCTCGTTCGGTGGACTGAACTCACTGGACATGCCGGGCACCCGCGGGCACGGCTCCGGCTCGTACACCATCACGGTGGAGCTGCCCGACGTGGCGACGTTGCCGCAGAACTCGCCGGTGATGGTCGATGACGTCACCGTCGGCAGCGTGTCCGGTATCGATGCTGTGCAGCGGCCCGACGGCACCTTCTACGCGGCGGTCAAGCTGTCGCTGGATTCGAATGTCGACCTGCCGGAGAATGCCACGGCCCGGGTGGCCCAGACGTCGCTGCTCGGCAGCCAGCACATCGAACTGGTACCGCCGGCCGCCGATGCTTCGGCGACCAAACTCCAGGAGGGCTCCAACATCCCGGAGACCAGCGCCGGCCGGTATCCCACCACCGAGGAGGTCCTGGCCTCGCTCGGCGTGGTGGTGAACAAGGGCAATCTCGGTGCGCTGCAGGACATCACCGAGGAGCTCTACGCGTCGGTCGCCGGGCGCAGCGGCACCTTCGAAGCCCTGATTCCCCGGCTCGCCGAGCTGACCGCCTCTCTGCAGCGGCAGACCGGTGACATCATCGCCGCCGCCGAGGGCCTGGACCGGTTCGCCGGAATCCTCGCGCGCAGCAAGGACAGCCTGGGCCGCACCCTGGACACGCTGCCCGAGGCGTTGAAGGTGTTGAACAACAACCGCGGCAACATCGTCGACACCTTCGCGGCGTTGCAGAGTTTCGCCGGCGTCGCCTCGGACATCCTGGCCAAGACGAAAGTGGACTTCGCGCAGGATCTGACGGATTTCTATCCGGCGATCAAGGCGCTCAACGACAACGCCGACTACTTCATCAAGGACCTGGCGTTCCTGCCGACGTTCCCGTTCCACTACAAGTATCTGCGTCAGGCCGTGCGTGGTGACTACCTCAACGTGTTCGTCACCTTCGACCTCACGCTGCGGCGACTCGGCGAATCGATCTTCACCACCTCAGGACTCGACCCGAACATGAAGCACATGAGCGAGATCCTCAACCCGCCGGACTTCCTGATCGGCTCGATGGCGAACCTGTCCGGCCAGGCGGCGGATCCGTTCCAGATCCCGGCAGGTACGGCGACTCAGCACGGAGAGGGGGGTGGTGGCTGATGCTCGATCGGCTCTCGCGTATCCAGTTGGCGATTTTCGCGATCGTCACCGTCCTCACCGTCGGCGCCATCGCGATCTTCTACCTCCACGTGCCTGCGAAGGTCGGGTTGGGGTCGTACAAGATCGAGGCCAATTTCGCTGCCGGCGGCGGCCTCTACCAGAACGCCAACGTCACCTACCGTGGGGTGACCATCGGCCGGGTGGAGTCGGTGGGGCTGACCACCGACGGTGTGGTGGCCGACATGCGGCTCAACAGCGGCACACCGGTACCCGACAACGTCACCGCGACGGTCAAGAGCGTCTCGGCGGTCGGGGAGCAGTACATCGATCTGGTGCCCCCGCAGGACCCGTCGACGACGATGCTGGCCAACGGCGCCTCGATCGGTCAGGACCGGACGTTCATCGGCCAGGACATCGCCAGCATGCTGCAACAGGCTGATCAACTGGTGAGCAGTATCGACAACAGTCGTCTGCAGGACCTGCTCCGGGAAACGTTCAACGCCTTCAACGGGTCCGGGCCGGAACTGGCACGGCTGATCCAGTCGTCGCGGCTGCTGATCGACGAGGCGAACCACAGTTACGGCCAGACCTCGGCGCTGATCGATCAGGCCGGGCCGTTCCTGGACGCCCAGATCCGCAGCGGGGACGACATCAAGTCCCTGGCCGACGGGCTGGCACGGCTCACCGGCGAGGTCACCCAGGCCGACCCGCAGGTGCGTCAACTGCTGCAGAACGCACCCGGCGCGGCGGACGCCGCGTCCACGGCATTCAGCGGGATCCGGCCCAGCTTCCCGGTATTGGCGGCCAACCTGGCCAACCTCGGCCGCATCGGCGTGATCTATCACAAGGCGCTGGAGCAGTCGTTCGTCATCTTCCCGGCGTTGATGGCCGCGTTGCTGACGGTCGGTGGTGGCAGCCCGGTGGACGAAGGCGGCAAGCTGGACTTCAAGATCGACCTCGGTGACCCGCCGACGTGCAATGTCGGCTTCATCCCGGCCACCGAGATCCGTTCCCCCGGTGACGAGACGGTGCGCGACCTGCCCACCGACCTGTACTGCAAGACCGCCCAGAACGACCCGGCGGTGGTGCGCGGTGCACGTAACTACCCGTGCCAGGAGTTTCCGGGCAAGCGGGCACCGACCATTCAGCTGTGCCGTGATCCGGTCGGATACGTGCCGATCGGCAACAATCCGTGGCGCGGTCCGCCGGTCCCGTACGGAACGCCGATCGAGGATGGCCGGAATGTGCTGCCACCCAACAAGTTCCCGATGATCCCGCCGGAAGCCGATTACGACCCGGGCCCACCGGTGGTGCAGCTGCCGCCAGGGGTGCAGCCGGGTCCGGGGCCGGCGCCCAATGCGCCGTTCCCGTTGCCGGTGCCGCCGAACAACAACGCACCGCCGCCGCCGTGGCCGTTCTTCGCACCACCTGATCAGGTGGCCCCGCCGTACGGGCGGCCCGCTCCGCCGCCACCGCCGGGTGCTCCGGTGCCACCGGCCCCGGCTCCGCTGCCGGCCGGCCCGTTGCCCGCGGAGGCACCACAACCACAGGCCAGTGGTCCGGCGTACGCTACCTACGACCAGGATGGAACGTTCATCGATCCGGCGGGTGGAACCGGCGTGTACGCCGCGGGCGACTCCGACCACCGACCCGCCGAGAATTGGGTAGATCTCATGCTCGATCCGAGGCCGGTTTGATGGCTGACACTCCCGCTGGGGGATCCGACGTCGACGACGCTGCGGATGTCCCGCCGGCCGGTGATGCCCGGAAACCTGCGCGGCGGCGTGCCTCTCGCGCGGCGGGGCCGGCCGGTCAGGTGAACGGCACCACCGTGACCGCGGTTGTGGACAGTGCCCCGAAAGTGGTGGCCAAACCCGCCCGACCCGTCGGGCCACCGCCGCGGCGGCAGCCCAATCTGGCTCGGGTGGGCGCGGTGGCCGGTGCCGCCGCCCTGATCGTTGTCGCCGTGCTGTCGACGGTGGTGTTGGTACTGAGCAATCAGCAACGAGACGGTGAGGCTCAGGCGGCGCGTGAGCAACGGTTCGTCGACACCGCGACGCAGACGGTGGTGAACATGTTCACCTACACCCCCGACACCGTCGACGACAGCGTGAACCGCTTCGTCGACGGGATCAGTGGGCCGCTGCGAGACATGATGAGCCAGAACAACAATGTGGACAATCTCAAGTCGCTGTTCCGTGACACCAATGCCAGCTCGGAGGCGGTGGTCAGCGGTGCGGCCCTGGAGGCGGTGGACCCGGACACCGACAATGGTTCTGTGCTGGTGGCTGTGCGCGTCACCGTGACCGACATCGACGGGGTGAACAAACCGTCGCAGGCCTACCGGATGCGCGTCATCGTCCATGAGGACGACAACGGTCGGATGACCGGCTATGACCTGAAGTACCCGGACGGAGGCAACTGATGCGACGCAGGGCCGCTTGGTTTTTCGCGTCGCTGTCGGTGGTCGTGGTGGCCGGGATCGTGGCACTGGCAGCCATCGGTGCCGGGCTGTACTGGGACCGGGTCCAGACGGCAGCACAGCAGAGTACCCGTGCGGAGTTGGCTCCCCTTGCGGCAGAACAGATTCCGAAGGTCTTCGGCTATGACTACCAGACGGTGGAAGGCAGCCTGACCGACGCCTACAATCTGCTCACGCCGGACTACCGGAGCGAGTTCCAGCAGCGCGCCACCGAGCAGATCATTCCGCAGGCGCGTGAACGCCAGGTGGTCAGCCAGGCCAACGTCGTCGGCGTCGGAGTTCTCGAGGCGCAACGTGACTCCGGGTCGGTCATGGTGTACATGAACCGGACGGTGACCGACAAGTCCAAGGAATCCGTCTACGACGGCAGCCGTCTGAAGGTCGACTACCAGAAGGTGGGCGGCAAGTGGTTGATCAGTTACATCACGCCCATCTGAGCCCGGCCGCGCCTCACTGGCCGGTCGGCTCCGAGGGTTCCGTGCTGGGCTTGCCGGCCAGGGCGTCCAGGAACGACCGCGCCCACCGGTCCACGTCGTGGGCCAGGACCTGACGGCGCAAGCCGCGCATCCGCCTCCTGCCCTCTTCCGGGTCCTGGCTCAGCGCGGTCTCGATGGCGTCCTTGACACCGTTGAGGTCGTGCGGGTTCACCAGGTAGGCCTGCCGTAATTCGGCTGCGGCGCCGGTGAATTCGCTCAGCACCAGCGCGCCGCCGAGATCGCTGCGGCACGCGACGTACTCCTTGGCCACCAGGTTCATCCCGTCGCGCAACGGGGTGACGAGCATGACGTCAGCGGCAACGAAGAACGCGATCAGGTCATCCCGGGGAACCGGTCGGTGGATGTATTGCACCACCGGGTGGCCGACTTCGCCGAACTCGCCGTTGATGTGCCCCACCTGACGCTCGATGTCGTCGCGCAGCAGCCGGTAGCTCTCCACCCGTTCGCGGCTCGGGGTGGCCAGCTGGATGAACACCACCTCTTCGCGGTCTACCCGGCCTTCCTCGAGGAGCTCGTTGAACGCTTCCAGGCGGACGTCGATGCCCTTGGTGTAGTCGAGGCGGTCGACGCCCAGCATGATCTTCTTCGGGTTGCCGAGTTCGGCGCGCATTTCCCTGGCCCGCCTGCGGATGTCGCGGCCGCGGCCCTTCTGGTCGAGTTCGTCGGAGTCGATGGAGATGGGGAACGCGCCCACCTTGACGGTGCGGAAGCCGAACTGCACCTCGCCGAACCGGGACCGCACTCCGACGTTGCCGCGCGAGGTGTTGGCGGCAAGGAGCCGGCGCGCCAGGATCAGGAAGTTCTGGGCGCCCCCGGGTAGGTGGAAGCCCACCAGGTCGGCGCCCAGGAGGCCTTCGGTGATCTCGGTGCGCCACGGCATCTGCATGAACAGTTCGACCGGCGGGAACGGGATGTGCAGAAAGAACCCGATGGTCAGGTCCGGGCGCAGCATCCGCAGCATCTTCGGCACCAACTGCAGCTGATAGTCCTGCACCCACACCGTTGCGCCTTTGGCCGCGACGCGGCAGGTGGCTTCGGCGAACCGGCGGTTGACCTCGACGTAGCGGTCCCACCACGCCCGGTGGTAGATCGGCTTGACGATCACATCGTGGTACAGCGGCCACAGCGTGGCGTTGGAGAAACCCTCGTAGTACTCGGCGACATCCTGGGCGCTCAACCGCACCGGGTAGAGCAGCAGGTCGTTGTCGACGATGGGCTCGGAATGGTCCACGTCCTGGACGTCGCCGGTCTCGTCGTCCTCCTCGGCGATGATGCCCGGCCAGCCGATCCACGCGCCCTTGCGCTTGCGCAACAGCGGCTCGAGTGCGGTGACCAAACCCCCGGGACTGCGTTTCCACGTCGTGGAACCGTCGGGCAGCTTCACCTTGTCGACGGGCAGCCGGTTGGCCACCACGACGAAATCGGAGTCCCCGACCGGGGTGGCCGAGGAAGGGCCGGCCGAATCCTCGGAAGCGGCCGGCCGGTCCTCCCCGGCCGTCATCTAGGCGCCGAGCTTCGCCGGTCCGATACCGAGCATCGACAGGAAGACCCTGCACTCGTCGGCGTCGGTGGCGTAGGCGGCGACTACCCGTCGCGCCTGGCTGGCGGTGTCATCGGCGAGGGGTTCGACATCATCGATTTCCGCGGGATCAGGTTTCGGAGCCATTCTCCAACCATATGCGACGGCGGAAACTGCGTGGTGGGCGTCGGGTGAATGGCGGCCGACGGCGGGGTCCCACCGGGGTTCGGGGCGGGTCCGTGCGTGACATTCCAGCGCCGAGTCGTAATGTGCAGTCAGTCCCGTCGCGGCGAACAGACAGGTGGCACATGGCCGACCAACCGACTCCAGAGTTCATCGAATACGAGACCCTCGACGAGGGCCGTATCGCCCGTATCTGGCTCAACCGCCCCGAGGCGCACAACGCCCAGAACCGAGGCCTGCTGGTGCAGCTGGACGCGGCGTTCCTGAGGGCCGAGGCCGACGATGACGTGCGGGTCATCATCCTGGCGGCGCGGGGCAAGAACTTCTCGGCAGGCCACGACCTCGGCTCGGAGGTTTCGGTGGGGGAGTACACGCCGGGCCCGAATCAGCACCCCAGCTTTCGGGACCGGGGCGCCAACCGCCACGGTGTGGAGAAGCTGTACCTGCAGGAGTATCACTACTACTTCGACAACACCCGGCGGTGGCGCGATCTGCGCAAGATCACCATCGCCCAGGTGCAGGGCAACGCCATCTCGGCGGCGCTGATGCTGATCTGGGCGTGCGATCTGATCGTGGCCGCCGACAACGCCAAGTTCTCCGATGTGGTGGGGGTGCGGCTCGGCATGCCCGGTGTCGAGTACTACGCGCATCCGTGGGAGTTCGGGCCGCGCAAAGCCAAAGAGCTTCTGCTGACCGGTGATTCGCTGGAGGCCGAGGAGGCCTACCGCCTGGGGATGGTGTCCAAGGTCTTCCCGCGCGATGAGCTGGAGGACAAGACGCTGGAGTTCGCGCGCCGCATCGCGAAGGTGCCCACCATCGCCTCCCTGCTCATCAAGGATTCGGTCAACGCCGCCTCTGACGCCATGGGCTTCACCGAAGCGCTGAGGCACGGCTTCCACATCCATGAACTCGGCCACGCGCACTGGTCGGTGCACAACGAGAACAAGGCGCCGGTCGGAATGCCGCCGGACGTGGAAGATTGGCGGACGGCCGGTCCTGCGAAGGTGGCGCGCCCGGACACCCCCTGACGGTAGACAGTTTGCGCGATCTGTTCACCTCGGCGGTATCACCGTGATTCCATTACCGGAGCAACACCGGATCACGGATGAAGGGGTCAGCGTGCAGTTGTCGGTCGAGAATCGGACCTACCTGGTCACCGGGGGCGGCAGCGGTATCGGCAAGGGGGTGGCCGGCGCGCTGGTGGACGCCGGCGCCAACGTGATGATCATCGGCCGCAATGCTGACCGGCTCGCGGCGGCGACCGACGAGATCAAGGCTGGGGGCGGCGAGGGGGCGATCCTCTACGAACCCGCCGATGTCACCAACGAGGACGAGGTGAGCCGGGCGGTCGAGGCGGCCACGGCCTGGCACGGCCGGCTGCACGGCGTTGTCCACAGCGCCGGGGGAAGCCACACCATCGGCCCGATCACCCAGATCGACTCCGAACTGTGGCGAAGCACCGTCGACCTCAACGTCAACGGCACCATGTACGTCCTCAAGCACGCCGCCCGGGAGCTGGTGCGCGGCGGCGGCGGATCCTTCGTCGGCATCTCCTCCATCGCCTCGAGCAACACCCACCGCTGGTTCGGTGCGTACGGCCCGGCGAAATCCGCGTTGGACGCGCTACTTCAACTCGCCGCCGACGAGCTCGGCCCGTCCTGGGTGCGGGTCAACGGGATCCGGCCCGGGCTCACCCGAACCGACATGGTGGAGCCCATCATGAGCTCGCCGCAGATCAGCGACGACTACCGCGCGTGCACCCCGCTGCCCCGCGTCGGTGAGGTGGCCGATATCGCCAACCTGGCGTTGTTCCTGCTCTCCGATGCCGGGGAGTACATCACCGGTCAGATCATCAACGTCGACGGCGGCCACGGCCTGCGCCGCGGACCGGACCTGTCCGGGATGCTGGAGCCGGTGTTCGGGGCCGAAGGGCTACGCGGGGTGGTGTGACGCCCCGGAAGCGGCGCGGAACCGCCGTTCACCGCCCGGAATCCCGGCTGGACAGACTCGCAATGGCCGACCAATCCAGGTCGGTGCCGCCGGTGGCCAGCAGCGTCACGAAGCGGTCACGCAGCAGGCTGGCCACGGGTAGCGGCGCTTGCAGGCGTTCACCGGCATCGAGCACCAGGCCGATGTCCTTCAACCCGAGCGGCGCCGCGAAGCCGGCCGGCGAATACGCGTCGTCGGCGATGATCCTGCCGTAGGTCTGGTACACCGGCGCGCCGAACAACGTCGAGGTCAGCACGTCCAGATACTGTCCCTTGTCCACGCCTGCCTTGGCCACCAGCGCCATCGCCTCGCCCAGGGACTCGATCACCGATGCGATCAGGAAGTTGCCGCTGAGTTTCACCAGATTGGCCGCCGGCGGGTCCTCACCCACCACGAATGTCCGCTGACCGATCGCATGCAGTAGCGCAGCGACGCCGTTGACGGCCTCCGGTGCGCCCGCAGCCACCACGAACAACGTGGCCGCCGCGGCCGCCTCAGGCCGGCCGAACACGGGTGCCGACACGAAACGCTGGCCGTGGTCGGCGTGCGCGTGGGTCAGCCGGGTGGCGAGGTCCAGGCTGATGGTGCTCGACGAGATGTGTGTGGCGCCGGGCGCCAGTGTGTCCACGATGCCGCCGAGCAGGTCTTCGTCGCCGAAGGCGACGTGGTGCACGGCGTCGTCGTCGGAGAGCATCGTGAACACGACGTCACCGACGCACGCATCGGCCACCCCGTCGGCGCGGATCGCTCCCTGTTGTACCAAGGGGTCGGCCTTGGCCGCGGAGCGGTTGAACACCGTCACCTCGTGTCCGGCGTTGAGGAGGTTCGCGGCCATCGCCGCACCCATGTTGCCGAGCCCGATGAATCCGATACGCACAGGTCCAGGTTTACTCTTCCCGCTCAGGAGGGCGCGCCGTCGGGTGACAAACCGGACGGGATCGCCTCCGGATTGCCAAGATGGTCGCGGAACTGGAGGGTTGACCGGCATGGGGTACCGACGGGTGGGAATGGTGTTCGCCGCGTGCTGCCTGGCGGCAGCCGGTCATTCCGGCACGGCATCGGCCGAGCCGATACCCCCGATCTCCGAACAGGCGCAATCCGCCGGCCTGGTCGATGTCCGCACCGCCGTCCCTGACGCGGTGATCGACCTGCGTTACGCCACGGCGAACAATTTTGTCGGCATGCCGCTGTACCCCGCCGATGCGCGGTGCCTGATCCATGAATCGTTGGCACCCGGTCTGGCGACCGCGGCAGCCAGGTTGCGGGAGAACGGTGAGGTGCTGGTTTTCTGGGACTGCTACCGGCCGCATGGTGTGCAGGTGACGATGTTCGAACACACACCGGACCCGGCATGGGTGGCCAGGCCGGGGCCGTTCGCGCGCAGCCATACCGCCGGACGATCGGTTGATGTCACCATCGCCGGGGCGGACATGGGTACGGGGTTCGATGACTTTTCACCCCATGCGCTGGCGTACGCAACCGAGGGTGTCAGCCCAGCCGCTCAGGCGAATCGCACCCGGCTGCGGGAGGCGATGGAAGCCGGCGGATTCACCGTGTATTCGGGGGAGTGGTGGCATTTCGACGGGCCGGGTGCCGCCCAGGATCGCCCCATCCTCGACGTGCCGATCAACTGACGCGGTTGCTCGGACCCTTCCGGCGCCGGAAAGGTCCTGAGCTACAGTGGTTCGGTGGGCGACCAATTTGCGCGTATTCAGCAGGCTCCTCGCGAGCCGCTGTCGTCCGAGGTGGCCAAGGCTCTGCTCGACGCGGTGTTCTCCGGTCAGATCAAGCCGGGCACCCGGATGCCGTCGGAACGCCAGCTCGCCGAATCGTTCGGCGTGGGCCGGTTCGTGGTGCGCGAAGCGCTCAAGTCCCTCGGCCTGCTGGGTCTGCTGGAGGTCCGTCAGGGCGACGGCACCTACGTGCGGTCGCCCGATTCATCTCTGCTGCCGAGGGTCGTCGAGTGGGGCCTGTTGGTCGGAGAGCAGCGCACGTCCGACCTCGTGGAGACGCGCAAGCACATCGAGCCCATCACGGCGCGGCTGGCTGCCGAGCGGCGCAGCGACGACCAGTTGGCGATCATCCGTGACCATCTGCACGGGATGCGGGACGCCACCAACACCGACGAGTTCGTCGACGCCGACGTCGCTTTCCACCTCAGCATCGCCGGGGCCACCGGGAATACGGTGCTGTCGAACATGATCAGCAGCATCTCGTCGCTGTTGAACGTCTGGATCCGCAATGTCATGGACGCCGCCCCGTCGCGGGAACCGTCATACCGCGAACACGTGCCGATCTACGAGGCCATCGAGGTGCGCGACGGCGACGCCGCCGGCGAGGCGATGCGCACCCACATGGAGGGCGCCGCCTGCCGACTCAACGCCGCCGTGGCCGCACACAACGCCGACAAGGGTTTGGCTTCCGGCTGAGGCTGGGCACCCCAGCGGTCATGGAGCAGCAGAACAATCCCCCCGCCACGCCCGAGGACGCCACCAAAGCGACCGCGGAGCAGCGTGAGTTACAGGAGCAGTTGAACCACAAGAACGACGACCCTGATGCGCCCGGTCAGCATCAGGACCGGCATCAGCTCGCCGACGAGACGTAACGCCCTTGAGCGCGTCGCCAGGCCCGGTCGGTCAGCAGACGCAGCCCGTTGAGTGCCACCAGGATTGTGGAACCTTCGTGCCCGGCCACTCCCAGCGGCAACGGCAGATGGCCCACGAGGTCCCAGGTCACCAGGACCGTGATGAACGTCGCGGCGATGACCAGGTTCGCGATGACGACCCGGCGGGCCCGGCGCGCCAACTCCACCACCGTAGAGATCACCACCAGTTCGTCACGCACCGTCACCGCATCCGCCGTCTCGAGCGCGAGATCAGAACCCGAGCGGCCCATTGCGATCGACGAGTGCGCGCTGGCCATCGCCGGGGCATCGTTGATCCCGTCGCCGACCACCAGCACCCGTTGGCCGGTCGCCTCCAGCGCGGCCACCACGTCGGCTTTCCCGTCGGGCAGCAGGCCCGCGTGGACCTCGCCGATCCCGGCTGTGCGAGCCAAAGCCGTAGCGGCGTCGGTGTTGTCGCCGGTAAGCAGAACGGGTGGGGTGGCCATCTGCCGGGTCAACGCCGCGACGGCCGGCGCAGCATCGCACCGCAGTTCGTCACGCAGTCCCATGACGCCGACGAGGATTCCGTCATCGATCACGACAACCGCGGTGGCGCCGGCGGCCTCGATCTCGGCCAGGCCCGGCGTCTCGGCGTGCTCGCGGGGGCCGAGGACCTCGACGGTGCGGCCGCCGACGCGCGCGCGGACACCGCGGCCGATCAGCGCTTCGAAACCATCGGCCGCCGGAACTGTGATTCCGCGGTCACGAGCCGCGGTGACAATGGCCTGGCCGAGCGGATGCTCACTGTACTGCTCGGCTGCGGCGGCCAGCCGGAGAATCTCGTCTTCGTCGAAATCGTCGGTGGCACACCGGATATCAGTGAGCTTCGGTGAGCCCAGGGTCAGCGTGCCGGTCTTGTCGAGGGCGACGGTGGTGACATCGGCCAGGCGCTCCATCGCCACGGCCGACTTGACCAGGATGCCGTGCCTGCCGGCGTTGGCGATGGCCGACAGCAGCGGGGGCATGGTGGCCAGCACGATGGCACACGGTGAAGCCACGATCATGAACGTCATCGCGCGCAACAGGGCCGACTGCAGATCAGCGCCGAATGTCAACGGTATGGCGAACAACGCGATCGTGGCGACCACCACCCCGACGGAGTACCGCTGCTCCACCTTTTCGATGAACAGTTGTGTCCTGGCCTTGGTCGCCGAGGCCTCGCTGACCAGCGCGACGATGCGCGCCACCACGGTGGTCGACGGGTCCTGCGTGACGGTGACCGTGAGGGTGCCGGACCCGTTGAGGGTTCCCGCGAAAACGTTGTCGCCCTGTGTTTTCGAGGCGGGCAAAGGTTCTCCGGTGATGGACGCCTGGTCGACGTCGGAGGCGCCGGAGGTCACCACACCGTCGGCGGAGATGCGCTCGCCGGGGCGGATACGAACGACATCGCCCACGGCCAGATCCTCGGCCGGGACCGAGTGCTCGCGTCCGTCGTGGCCCACCACCACCGCAGTCTCCGGAGCGAGGTCCAGCAGATCGCGCACCGAATCCTCGGTGCGCTTGGTCGCAAGGTCCTCCAGTGCACCCGACGTGGCGAAGATGACGATCAGCAAAGCGCCGTCGGTGACCTGCCCGATCGCCGCCGCGCCGATCGCGGCCACGATCATCAGCAGATCCACATCGAGCGTGCGCTCGCGTAACGCTTTGAGGCCCTCCAGCGCGGGTTCCCAGCCGCCGGTGGCGTAACACGCCAGGTAGACAGCCCACCACAACGGTTCGGGCGCGCCGCTCACCTGCAGGATGAGCCCAAGGCAGAAGAGCAGAAGCGCCACCGCTGCCCAGCGCACGGACGGTACCGACCACAACATGCCGATCCAGCGCGCACCACGGGAAACGTGTTGCGCAGCAACTGGTTCAGCCACAGTCAGGCTCATCGGTCGGTTCCCCCTGAAATCGCCACTCAACACACGAAGATATACCTGGAGACATATACAGTTGTATATGTATCAAGTGATGTCAAGCCGTTGTGCTTGAATGGGCGAATGGGGCACGGCGTCGAAGGTGCGGTGACGCCTGCGGCGTCGCTCGACGCCGCAGCGGCGGCGAAAGTCGCCGAGACCCTGCAGGCTCTCGCCTCGCCCAACCGTCTGCTCATTCTCACCCGGCTGCGTCAATCGCCCTGCACGGTCACCGAACTCTCGGCAGCGGTGGGGATGGAGCAGCCTCAGGTATCGCATCAGCTCCGGCTGCTGCGGGCGCTCGGCCTGGTCAGCGGCGAGCGCAGTGGTCGCAACATCGTGTACCGGTTGTACGACAACCACGTGGCACTGCTTCTGGACGAAGCGGTGTACCACATCGAGCACCTGCGCCTGGGTGCCCGCGACGTCACCGCCTGAGGCGCCGTCCTCCACATTCCTCCGGGTGTCCGGGTTGCCTCCGTGTCTGACTGGCTTACTATCTACGTATGAATGCAGATAAGGATCCACGCCCGGCTCGGTTGGGTGAGGATCAGGCCGCGCTGATCGTCGAGGTCTTCCGCATGCTGGCCGATGCCACCCGCATTCAGGTCCTGTGGGCACTCGTCGGCGGTGAACTCTCCGTCAACGAGCTCGCCGAGCACGTCGCCAAACCGGCCCCGTCCGTCTCGCAGCATCTGGCTAAGTTGCGCATGGCGCGACTGGTACGCACTCGGCGTGCGGGTACCACGATCTACTACAGCTTGGAGAACGAGCACGTCCGTGAGCTGGTGCGCGATGCGGTGTTCAACGCCGAGCATGCCGGCCCGGGGGTGCCCGACCATCATCGTGGTCAGCCCGCGGTGCGCCCGGCCGAGCCGAGAAGCCTGCCGTGATCGAGGTGCTGCACGACCCGCGGTTCCGGCGCCTGTTCGCCGCGCAGGTGGTCGCGCTGGTGGGAACCGGACTGCTGACGGTGGCGCTCGGGCTGCTGGCCTATGACCTGGCCGGCTCCGCTGCCGGTGCGGTGCTGGGGACCGCACTCGCCATCAAGATGGTGGCTTATGTGGTTGTGGCACCGGTTGTTTCGGCGGCAACCCACCGGATCTCCAGACGGGTTCTGCTGGTCGGTGCGGACGCGGTGCGGGCCTCGATTGCGCTGCTGCTGCCGTTCGTCGACCACACCTGGCAGATCTATGCCCTGATCTTCGTCTTGCAGGCGGCATCGGCCACCTTCACCCCGACCTTCCAGTCGGTGATCCCGGTTGTCCTTGTCGCCGAACAGGATTACACCCGCGGATTGTCGTTGTCGCGCCTGGCATACGACCTCGAGACGTTGCTGAGTCCGCTTCTGGCAGCCGCTCTGCTGTCGGTGATGACCTACCACCACCTGTTCCTCGGCACCGTGGCAGGGTTCGTGATGTCCGCTGTCCTGGTCCTGAAAACCTCTCTGCCGCAAGTTGTCTACGGCGAAGCCGGTGGATCGTTTCGGCAACGGGTGAGCGCCGGTGTGCAGACGATGTTCCGTCGTCCGGTGCTGAGGTCGTTGGTGGTGTTGAATCTGGCCGTCGCCTCGGCCACGGCGCTGGTGGTGGTCAACACGGTGGTGTACGTCCATGACGTCCTCGGCAGCGGAAATCCCGCAGTGGCCGTGTTGTTGGCGTGTTACGGCGGGGGCTCGATGGCGGTCGCGCTGGTGGTGCCGCGGCTGCTCGCCGTTGTCACCGACCGGCGGATGATGCTGACAGGTGCCGCCGTGATCACCGGGGGTCTGGCCGTCACGTCGGGGTTGCTGCTCATCGGCCCCACGACGGTGCTCGGGTGGCTCACCTTCCCGGTTGCCTGGCTGGCGCTGGGTGCCGGAGCGTCGTTGATCAACACTCCCTCGGCGCGGCTGCTGCGTTACGAAACCGAACCCGCAGGGCGGCCGGCCGTGTTCGCCGCGCAGTTCTCGCTGTCGCACGCATGTTTTTTCCTGACCTACCCGTTGGCGGGCTGGCTCGGGTTGTGGGCAGGCCAGGCGGTTGCCGCGGGGACTCTGGCGGCGCTGGCGATGACGGCCGCCTGCGTGGCGGCGCGGATGTGGCCGACCGCGGGGGCCCGTGTCGGTGGCGCTCACCACCACCGGGTGGTTGCTTAGATAGGCGGTGTGGGCGACTACCCCTTGACCCCGTCGCAGCAACGCGCCTGGCTGAACTACATGCAGGTGTATCACCGGCTCGAATACGAGATGAACCGGCAACTCCAGAACGACTCGGGCCTGTCGTTGGGGGACTACACCGTGATGAACGCCCTGTCGCACGCCCCGGAGGGCCGTGCCCAGCTGACGGTCCTGGCGACGACGATCGGGTGGGAACGCAGCCGGCTCTCACATCACCTGGTGCGGATGACCAAGCGGGGCTTGGTCGATCGGGCCGCCTCGGCGACCGACGGCCGTGGCATCGACGCAATTCTCACCGAGGACGGTTGGGCGGTGTTGCGCGAGGCGGCACCCATCCACGCCGAATGGGTGCGCCGCGCGTTCTTCGCCGACCTCGACGGCGGACAGGAGGCGGCGCTGGCCGACGTCCTGGGTGCCGTGTACGAATCGCTGTTGCGGGAGGGCGCCCTGCCCCGTCCGGACTTTCCGTGACATGAGCGCGCTCGATCAGACCTGATTCGCCCCGCCGTCGACGAACACCTCCGAGCCCGTCATGAAGCTGCTCTGGTCGGAGGCCAGGAACACCACGGCGTTGGCCACTTCCTCGGGACGGCCGACGCGGCTCATCGGAACGGCCGCGGCCTGGGCGTCGAGGATCTGCTGCTCCTGGCCGGCGGGTGCCAGCTCTTTGAGTCCAGGGGTTTCGATGGGCCCGGGGATGACGGTGTTGACGCGGATCCCGCGGTCGACGAGTTCGGCGGCCCAGGTGCGGCCCAAGGAGCGAATGGCAGCCTTCGAGGCGGCGTAGGCGCCGAACGCCGGGGTGCCGCGGGTGGCGGCGGTCGATCCGGCCAGGATCACCGACGCGCCCCGGTTCAGCAGCGGCAGCATGGTCTGAACGGTGAACGTGGTGCCCCCGACATTGCGGGTGAGGGTGTCCGCCAGATGCGCCGGCGTCTCATCTTCCAGCGTGGCGAACTCGCCGCCGCCGGCATTGGCGAAGATGATGTCGAGTCCGTGACCGCCGGCGCGGATCTCCCCGGCGAGATGGTCGAGATCGGCTTGACTGGTGATATCACTGCGGACGCCGATGACATTGCGCCCGATCTCGGCTGCCGCTTTGTCGACACCTTCCTGGCTTCGGCCGGTCAGATAGACGTGCGCGCCCTCTTCGGCCAAGCGCTGAGCTGCCGCCAGTCCGATACCCGAGGTGCCGCCTGTCACCAGTGCCGTCTTGCCCGTCAACTGCGCCATGACGTTCTCCTTGATGTCGTGTCCGGAGGTGAGTCCTCCCGACCTGTCCGACATAAGTAGGTGACATGTCACGATTATTCCCCGGGGCCGGAGAAGGCCGTCGTGGTCAGGGCATCGACTGACCCCAGTCGATGTGGCCCTCGAGGTCGTGTGCGCGCGCCAACTGCCGATAGCGATCCCTGAAGTGAACGTATGCCTCGGCATCACCCTGCGCTTGCGCCACCAGGGCCCGCAACCGTTGTAACCAGATCTCGCGCCCCACCAGGCCCTCGTCGGCGGGGGCGGCCGCGAGCAACTCGATTGCGCGTTGAGCTTCGATCAGGTCACTGTCGGTGCCGCGGCTCAGCAATGTCTCCACCAGAACGCCCGTCGCCATGATGCCCCACGACAGCAGCTGCCCGGCCCGGTTCAGGTGGTCGACGGCGGCGCGCATCGGGGGAAGCGTCCGGTCGCGATCTCCCCGGCGCGCTGCCTCGCGCAAGATGAACGCGTCGAGCATCGCGATGTCGCAGAGAAAATGCCCTCCGCGCACGAACACGTCACGGACCTCCGTCAGCAGCTGGTGTCCGCGATCACGCTCGGCATCGGTGTCGCGGTGCACCAACGCAAGACCCAACGTCAACCAGGCGACACCCAACTGGAGGTCGTCGCCGGACCTTTCAGCGATCGCCAGGGCTTCCTCGATCTCGCGCACCGCGGCATCGTCGGGCCGCAGCGCACCGGCCGGTACTCCCGCGGTGTAGATATAGCTGACCACGGTGACATAGGACAAGGAGTCCGCCTCCCGCGCCATGGCCAGACCCTGCTGCAGGTCGTCTCGCCAGCCTGGACGGCCCAGGGTGTAACGCGCAATGGCCCGCTGTGCGAAGGCCAGGGCCAGGGGAGAGCCGAACAGGAAATTGCCCATACGGGGGTCGCCGTCGGCCAGGTCGATGACTCGTTGCGCCAAGCGCAGCATCTCGGACCACTCCCCACTTGCGGCCTTGGCGCGGATCGGCGTGAAGGACAGCCCCACCGTCAGGGCCGGATCGCCGATGGACTCGATGAGGGCGATGGCTTCGGACGCCAGCCCCGACGCCTCACGCACCCGGTCCTGGAAGGTGTGATCCACCACCAGGCCCGCCATCGCGATGGCCAGTGATGCCTTGTCGCCCGCGGCGCTGCACAGGTTCCGCAGTTCGTCGAAGCGGTCTCCGACGTTGTTCACATGCACGCGCCAGGCGATCCCGCACAACATCGTGCGTGGAGCGATGCACATGGCTGCCCGGTCGGGGTCGACGGTGGGCAAGCCATCCGCCAGCTTGGTGGCGCTTTCCCAACTCGACCGTGCTGCCGCGATGTCGCGGTAGGTCGCCCACGCCGCCGCCCGCATGTGCCAACCGTAGGCATCACGCAGGTCGCCGGCCGCTTCGAGATGTTCTGCGATCAGCGCCGCGTTCTGGTCGGCCGATTCCGGTTCGCGCGTCTCGATCGCACCGGCCAGCCGGCGGTGCATCCGGGCGCGGTCGGATCTCAACTGGGATTCGTAGGCCACGGTCCGGATGAGCGGGTGGCGGAAAACGAACTCGGCATCGGGGATGAAACGGACCTGATCGATCAGCGCGGCCCGTAAAAGCGCGTCTAGGGCAGGAGTATTGCCGACCGCGGCCAGTAACTCCTGCGTGAACCGCGACCCGATGACCGCCGCGGCGTTGAGCGTCTTCTTGGCGTCAGGATCGAGGCGGTCGATGCGCGCGGCGATAGTCGCTTGCAGAGTAGCCGGAACGGTGATCTCGGCCAGGTCCGTGGTGCACCGAAAACCGCCTTGGTCGCCCTGAAGCACACTGCGCTCGGCGAGCTCGCGGACCATCTCGTGGGCGAAAAACGGATTCCCGCTGGATCTTTCGGCAACAAGTGACTTGACGCCGGCAACCGACGGGTCGAGGGCCAGCAGGTTGTCGAGCAGTTCCGCGGTTTCCGCATCGCTCAGGGGCGCCAGCGAAATGGTTTGTGCGTTGGGCATTCGTGCCAAAACACCGTGATAGTCGGGACGGTAGGTGATCAGTGCAAGCGCCGGGGTCTGGGGTACGACGGTCAGGAATTCGGCCAGCATCGACTCGCTGACCTCATCGACCCAGTGTGCGTCCTCGATCCGGTAGAGGACCGGTTGGACACGCGACAGCGACACGGAGTTGATCAGCGCGCTCAACCGGCGACGGCGCGCATCGGGGCGGATCGCAGGAGGCGGCCTGTCTGGCTCGCCGATACCCATCAGGTCATAGAGCAGCAGCACATCGTCGTCGGCGGCCCCGGAGAAGACTGCACGCACCTGTGCGCGCGCTGCCTCCTCGTCGAGATCTGTTATCCCGACGGCGTCGCGCAACAACCCCGCCGCCACGAGAAAAGGGACATCACTGGTGTGCGACTCGCAGAAGACCGTGAACACTTCAACACCACGATGACGGGCCAGCGCGACCGCTTCATCGACGAGCCGGGTCTTCCCGATACCCGGCGGGCCGGCAACGGAGACCACGGTCCCCCGCCCGCTCATCGCCCGATCCAGCAGGCTTGTGAGCGTTGCGACTTCGTACTCGCGACCCACCAAGGCCGCGTGCGGGCGAGCACTTCTGGCAGGTCCGTCGGACAGGCCGATGAGACGGTGCGCTCGCACCGGGACGTCGCTGCCCTTGACCCGCACCTCCTCGGCATCGGCCAGGACGGTGGCGTGGGCGACGAGCCGGGCAGTGGCGTCACTGAGCATCACCGCACCCGGCGGCGCCACTGATTCCATTCTCTGCGCCATCCCGACCTGTTCGCCAACCGCGGTGTAACCGAGAGGTCCGGAACCGATCTCACCGGCGATCACCTGGCCCGAGTTCAGTCCCACCCGCAATTGCAGCTCAACCCCGTCGCGCTCGCGGACCTCGACTGCAAGGCGCTTGATGTCCTCTTGAATACCCAAGGCGGTCAGGCAGGCTCGCAAAGCGTGGTCCTCCCGGGCCACGGGCGCGCCGAAGACCGCCATGATCCCGTCGCCGGTGAACTTGTCCACCGTGCCCCCGTAGCGGTGCACCAGCTTGGTGCAGCGGTTGACCAGATCGGCCATGATCTCGCGAAGCCGCTCCGCGCCAACGGCCGCGGCGATGCCCATGGACTGCACGACGTCGGCAAACAGCACAGTGACCTGCTTGTATTCCGCCTGTGCGTCGGGCTCGGCGAACGGCGATCCACACGTGTGACAAAACCGTGCATTCTCGAGGCGCTCCGTACCGCACGTCCAGCACGCAGCTACGGCAGCCATCCGCCCTCCGTCTTCCCGGCCCCGAAATTAGGGGGGGTCCTCAAAGAATAAGCCGGGTCTGTGATGAGCGTTGGTGCTCGCCACGAACGACGCCGAACAACGGCGCAAGGAGCCGTGTTCAATTCAAAATTCCGTACGGACGGGCTCAGATATTTGCAAAGCAGAACAACCGGTAGGACGCCTCGCCATTCTCCAGTCGCCGGTAGATCAACGAGCCTGGCCCGCCCGCGTAGTCGCTGGCGATTCCGCGGACCAGGGCGATGTTCGGCAGGCGGCGAGTGATCTGGGTGAGAAGCCGATTGTTCTCCAAGCCGCGCATCACCTCGTCATTGATGACGGTTTCCGACACCATACGCATCTGTATGCCGGCAATATCCTTCTCCCACTGGGCCATTGTGTCTGCGTAGCGGATATCGGCGTACAGGAAATGGCCTCCCGGCCTCAGGACGCGCCTCACCTCTGCGAAAAAGCGCGGGACGTTCTGATAATTGATTGCGGCCTCGACATTGATCACCACGTCGAAGGATTTGTCGGGGAACGGGAGGCGCTCGGCGTTGCCCTGGACGAACGTCAAACCGGGCAGCTTGTGCCTTCTTCGGCAGAAGTCTATTGCGACTGTGTTCAGATCCAACGCCGTGTAGGAGGCCGGGTGCAGCGTCCGCATCAGGTACGCGGCACCCCCACCATGGCCGCAGCTGACCTCGAGTACTTCTCTGTCGTCGATATCGACCTGGGTAGCGGTGCGGTGGTAGAGCTGAATGGGAAACCGGTCGGGCTCATCGGCCGCCGTCAGCGGCAGGGCCATCGGTGGAGCCTCTTCGTACCCGTAGTTGAGGAAGAGGACGTCGTCTCTGGCGAGGAGACGGCTGAGCAACCGGTACCCGTACTTGAATCGTGAGTCAAGCGCCTTCAGCAAGACCGGGTTGCGGTTCAGTCGGGCAATGAGGCCTTCTGTGGGCGTACGTTGGAGCGCCACCGGCGCAGTATGGCATGAGTATCGGTTGGAATAGCGGGATTTCGGCACGTTGGCCACCCCGGCAGGCCAGGGAGCCCTTTAACCCGATGCCACCCACACCATCGAAGGTCCTGTGACTGAACACATTCCAGCACACTGATGTCACGTGTCGCCGCTCAGCAAGACACCGCCGGACGGCACATCGTTGCGTACGCGAACAACTGGACGAAACCGGTCCCCCAGCCTGGGCAGTTTTCGATAATCTGACGCCCATGGCGATGGGTTCCCTTCCGGCCCTGCTGCGCGAGCGTGCCAGCCTGCAGCCTCACCAAAAGGCGTTCACGTTCGTGGACTACGAACAGGACCGAGCGGGCACGGCCGAATCCCTGACGTGGTCGCAGCTGTACCTGCGCGTGCTCAACCTCGCACACGAGCTCCGACAGCATGGATCACCGGGTGACCGGGCGGTGATTTCGGCGCCGCAAGGACTGGACTACATCACGGCGTTTCTCGGTGCACTGCATGCCGGATACGTCGCCGTTCCGTTGGGAAACGTCCATGACGATCGGACCGATTCAGTGCTGTCTGACGCGTCGCCCTCGGTCGTGCTCACGACATCCGCTGTCGCCGGCGAACTCACCGAGCATGTCGAGTCGACGTCACGTGCATCTGTTCCTGTGGTTGTCGAAGTCGACCAGCTGGACCTGGACTCGAAGCGGCGAGTGGTGCCGCGGCCGCCCGGCGCGACGGACGCCACCTATGTGCAATACACCTCCGGATCAACCCGCACTCCTGCGGGTGTCATGGTCTCGTACCAGAACACCGTGGCCAATTTCGCGCACATCAATGCCGCCTTCTTCGGTGACCACGGCGGCGTCGCTCCGCCGGACACCACGTTGGTGTCCTGGCTACCGTTCTTCCACGACATGGGTTTACATCTCGGAATCATCTGCCCGGTTCTGTCGGGGTTGCCGACTGTGCTGATGAGCCCCGTGTCGTTTCTGCAGAAACCGGCGAGGTGGATGCAGTTGCTGGCCGGTAACAGCCGCGCACTCTCGGCAGCGCCCAACTTCGCGCTGGAACTGGCAGCACGCAAGACAACAGACCAAGACATGGCCGGGCTCGATCTGGGGAACGTACTCAGCATCTTCAACGGCGGTGAGCGCGTGCAGCCGGCTACGTTGCAGCGCTTCTCAGAGCGGTTCGCGCGTTTCAATCTCCAGGAAAGTGTGCTTCGGCCATCGTATGGAATGGCCGAAGCAACACTGTATATCGCGACCCGCGAAGCGGGTGCTCCTCCGAAAGTCGTCCACTTCGACTCTCGAGAACTGACCGCCGGCCGAGCGAAGCGGTGGACAGGTGCAGGCGGCACACCCTTGGTGAGTTACGGCGTGCCACAGTCACCGACAGTGCGCATCGTGGATCCCGAAACCGCAACTGAGTGCACGCAGGGGTCGACCGGTGAAATCTGGGTGCACGGAGGCAATGTCGCCGTCGGCTACTGGAAGAAACCGCGAGAGACGGAGCAGACGTTCGCCGCCAGACTCGTGTCTGCGGTAGCGGGCACCCCCGAGGGGCCGTGGCTGAGGACCGGCGATCTGGGTTTCATCTCCGAAGGCGAGCTGTTCATCGTCGGCCGCATGAAAGATCTCCTGGTCATATACGGGCGCAATCACTCACCCGACGACCTGGAGGCAACAATGCACAGTGTCGCGCCCGGGCGGTGTGCCGCGATCTCGGTTCCGGACGGCGAGACCGAACGGCTGGTGGCGATCCTCGAACTCAAGAATCGCGCAGAGTCCGGACACCAGGGAACAACCGGCTACGACACCGTGAAACGAGACGTCACGTCTGCCATCTCGCGCATTCATGGGCTCAGCCTCACCGATCTTGTTGTCGTGGAGCCCGGTTCGATCCCCACCACGACAAGCGGAAAAGTCAGAAGAGCGGCCTGTGTCGAGCTGTACCGCCGAAACCAATTCGTGCGCTTGGACGCGTCTTAGAAGGTGGTCGGTGCTCGGGAAGAACCTTCTGAACCCAGTGAACCTGCTGGGCACCGAGCTGGCACGTTCGTCGGAAGCCGGCCGTTATCTTGTGGACCGCAACGCTTTCCGGTTTCTGTGTGAGACCCATCTCGAGCTGCCGGCGAAGCCTCCGGCGGATGGCCGCACGCTCGTCCTCTTCGCGCACTATGATCCCCAGGGCGTCGTCGATCCCTACGTCACCTATTACCTGAAGGCGCTCCACGACCTGGGCGCCACCATTGTCTTCGTCTCGGGATCGCCCACGCTCGTACCGAGCTCGGTCGCTCCCATCCTGCCTCTTTGTGCCGGCATCTACACTCGGCGCACCCTTTCCCTGGACTTCGGCTCGTGGCACCTCGCATGGTGTCTACTGAGGCAACGCGGTTGGTCGCTTGCGCAGTTCGACCGCTTCGTGATGGCCAACGACAGCGTGTACGGTCCGCTGTTCCCCATCGAGGAGATGTGGAGTTCATTCCGGGATGCCGATATGTACGGAGCCATCGAGAACACCCAGATGGTTCCCCATCTGCAATCGTTTCTGCTGGCCTGGGATCTCAACTCGCGTACCCGCCCCTTCCTCGACGAGTTCTGGAATGACTTTCACTACGTCGTGCACAAGGGGACTCTCATCTGGCGGTACGAGGTCGGTATATCCGAACGAGCCCGTAAAGCGGGGCTCAGGGTCAAACCGTTCGTTTCCGCGGACACCATTCGGACGATCTACCGGAGTTCGTCGGCGCAGAGATGGGGTAGTGAGCGCTTCGCGAGGAACAACGGCACCCTCTACCAGTGGGACGGCCTCATCACCGATCTTCGCTTCCCTTTCCTCAAGACGGTGCTGGCGCGCCGCGACAAGCGCTGGCGGGTATCCATGGCGCACCTGCGTCACGTCGTCGAGCACACCCCTTATCCGTACGGGCTCATCCAATCGAACCTGGACAGGCTCGGCTGCGGGTGAGCTCAGGTCGCCCGCTTCCTGCCACCGGCGTTCTCCAGGAGATCGGCTGCCGTGGAGACACTCTCGGTGGGCTTGGTCATCCGCGTGGCGATCTCGCGAGCTCGGGTGGCGTACTGCGGTTGGAGCACGTGCCGCAGGTTCGCGACGAGCGATTTCCGGGTTGTCGTCGACAGGCGCTGGGCGCGTCCGACCTTCAATCGGGTGACCTGAGCCGCCCATAACGGTTGATCTGCAACGTCCCACAAGACCGCCATGGGGATCCCGGCACGCAGTGCCGCGGCCGTGGTGCCTGCACCGCCGTGATGGACAGCCGCTCGACACATCGGGAAGACAGCTGAATAGTTGATCATCCCAACGGGTTTGACGTGTTCGAAGTGTTCGGTACCGCCGGCGCCGCAGTAGACCAGCGCCCGGACATCCACTTCGGTACAGGCGGCCGCGATCATTGCGATGGTGTCCGCGGGAGACCGGATGGGTGTACTACCGAAGCCGAAGTAGACAGGTGATGGTCCAGCACGAATCCACGACTCCACTTCACTGTCGGATTCGCTTGGTAGCTGCAAGGTCAGCGCGCCCACGAAAGGGCGTCGGCCATTCCATTCGGTCGCGAGGCCGGGAAAGCAGGCTTCGTCATAGGCCTGGATCTCGAGCGATCCGCGGTCGGCCATTCGTTTCGAGGCAGGCGCTGTTGCCGCCGGCAAGCGCAGCTCACGGCGTTGTGCGTCATCGACATCTTTGGTCATCTGCCAGTACAGCCACCAAGCCGTCCTCAGAGAGAAGCGGACGAGGGGAGCCGGCGACGGTAACGACGGAAACGCGAGTCGACCATTGACGGAGATCGGTATGTGGTGGATGGACACCAACGGAATACCATGGTATTCAGCCACATTCGAGACAACTCCGTGGTAGGTCTGGCCGGTGACCAGCAGGTCCGCACCCTCGGCCAGCGATACCAGCGTTTTGCTCATCTGCGCCCAGCCCTCGATGAAGAGTTCTCGCCCGGCGCGAGCGAAACTGACTGGGTTCTGCGGTGTGAAGGCGTGATGAACAAAATCCGCGAGCGCGTTCACCTGTTCCTCCGAAACCGGCCCGTATCCGACGGCAGCAAGTCCCACCGACTCCACGAACTCGACCAAGTCAGGCGGAACCGCCATGTGCACCTCGTGCCCTCGACGGAGCAGTTCCAGACCGACTGTGGCGCAGGGTTCGACATCGCCACGAGTTCCGTGCGCGGCCAACACGACCCTCACCAGAGGACCCGCTCGTGGGTCGTAGCCATCAATGTGTTTCGTCCAGTACTTGGATCAACGTGCCGGCGCGTCGCCCATCGGTGACCCTCTTGAAAACGGCCTTGAGCGCAACCAGGTACCGGGTGACCGAATCCCTGGCAGTCGGGTTGTCCGGCAGGTTCACCCATATCGACAGTTCGTCGAAGAGACGAATGATGGAGATGTAGAGGTGGGCGGGATCCCTGGGATCGCAGAAGATCCTGACATTCGCGTCTTTCATGTGTGAGGCGACGGTCGCGGAGAAGGGAGGAAGCCCGGTATCCATGTAGTTCACCATGGTGCAATTCGGCCCCCATGGCCTCAGCCAGGGCGCCAACGTCAGTACCTCGTTGAACGACACATCGGCAAGGTCCAGGTTCGCATCGAAGGAGGCTTGCGCTGCCCGGGCAGTAGCGTCGAACGACGCCGGATCGACCGGCACCACAAGGGGAATCACGCCGGTGAACCAGCCCATCGTCGAGAACTCTGCCAACGACCGTCGCTTGTCCGTCGGCGTGAGACCGTAGTAGGTCGCAGCACCGGTGAACTGGTGCTGTGCGAGAGCGACGCAGGCGAACAGGCCGCCGCTGAAGCGGGCACCCGCCCGGATGCACCGCGCTTCGAATTCGGCTGTCTGATCCTGATCCATCAAGCGGTCAACCATGACATCGCCACCGGTGGGCACGGACAGATCACCCAGAGGCAGGGGAAAATCCGGCAGTGTTCCGCCGTTGTCCTCGGCGAACTCGATCCACCTCCGAATTTCCGGGGAATCCACGGTCAGGCCCGATACGCGTTGTTTCTCGCGTATGCAGAAGTCGTCATGACTGGCTGGAGGCGGCGATTGGACGAGTGCACCACCTCGGACGAGCGCCCGGTAGTTCATCGCGATCTCGGTGTACAACCCGGAGATGATCGTCGGGTCGCAATGCACATGATCGACGATCGAGAAGAATGTGAAGTGGCTCGGGTACTGAATGATGCCGAACCGGAAACAATCCCACTGCACTGGATCAGGTGTCGACAGCACAAAGCGTTGCCACTCCTCGGGGGCCATCGCATCGTGGGCGATCGGCAGGAACTCGATGTCGATGGGATCGCGGATGGTATGCCGAACGACGTCCGCGGAACCCCGGTATTCGAACCAACTGTGATACGTCTTGTGCCGCCGCAGGTGCGAGTTGATGCAGTAGCTCATCGCGCGCAGGTCGCACCGGCCGGGTTCGTCACCGGCACCGATCACCAAGCGCGCATAGTCGAGTCCGCGGCTGGCGTAGCGCGAGAAGCCCCGCAGGTGTCCCTCTTGCATCGCGCTGAGTGGCACCTCGCTCACGGGAGCCATCCGGGCTTTGGCCAGGGATGCCGGAGATGGTTGCCACGACACGATCCTGCCGGGATCCGGCACCCAGTCGTGCACCGTTCCCACGAAGAGCCCGCCCGCTGACCCTGCACCTACGTGCACCGTTCCCCCTCAGTCCGATACCTGTGACCCAGCGGGTACTCGGAGCCTTTCGCAGAGCAGCCCGGCCACACCCGCAATGGTGGTGACGTCGTTGGTGGTCAGCCGTATCCCCGTCTCGGCTTCGACGCGCGTGCGAAGCTCCAAGTTGCCCATGGAGTCGATGCCGTATTCGGACAGAGGGTGATCCGGGTCGATGGTGCGACGCAGAATCTGGCTGACGGCATCGGAAACCAGGCGGCGGAGTCGCGCGGGCCATTCTTCTGCCGGAAGTGCACACAGCTCGTCGAGGAGCCCGTGTGTCTGGCCGGTGGTGTGCCGCTTGAACCGGAACGTTTCTGCGAACCGGCTCCGCTCGGCGTAAGCGGCGAACCAGGGCGTCCCGCTCATCGTGGCGTACCCGGAGTACGCCCGGTCATGGCGCAGCAGGGCCTCGAACGCATTGGCGCCCTCGTCGGCGGTGAAGGCGGTGTCCCGCCAATGCGCGATCGCTGTGCCGTCGCCGTCCTGTCCGAGCAACACGTCCTCGCCGGTCCCGGCTCGGAGCTCGGCGGCGCGGCCGACTTCGTTCCACAATCCCCACCCGATCCCCGTGGCCGGAAGGCCTTGGCCCCGACGCCACCGTGTGAACGCGTCCAGCCAGCTGTTGGCCGCGGCATACGCTCCTTGCCCGGGCGAGCCGACGAGAGCCACCGCCGAGGAGAACACGCAGAACCAGTCCAGCGGCACAGTGGCGGTCGAAAGATGCAAGTTCCATGCGCCGTCGACTTTTGGATGCCAGTTGCGGTCGATGAGCTCGTCGGTGACGGTGGGCAGCATCGCGTTCTCGAACACCGCGGCGGCATGCAGCACCCCGCGCAACGGGAGCCCGGTGGCGGTCGCCGCCGCCACCAATCGTGCGGCGGTGCCGGCCTCGGCGATGTCACCGCACTCCACCTCGATGTCGGTGCCCATCGCCCGGATCAGTTCGATCGTTTCCCGCGCCTTGAGATTCGGGTGCGCGCGGGAATTGAGCACGATGCGTCCACAACCGGCTGCGGCCATCCTCTCGGCCAGAAACAGTCCGATGCCGCCCAACCCGCCGGTGATGACGTAGGAACCGTCCGCTCGAAAGGCGCGGACTCGCTCGGGCGGCACCACCACGGTGGATCTCCCGGCTTGCGGCACGTCGAGCACGTGTCGGACCGTAGACGCATCAGCGCTTTTCGCGTCGATGGCGGCAGCTGCGTCGCCCAACCGGTGATGAGTGACCTCCGGCAGCGGCAGTTCACCGGTGGCGACCAGGCGGTAAACCGTACTCAGGAGGTCACCAATCCGCGCCGGGTGACTCTTTGACAGCATCGTGAGATCGACGCGATGAAAGGTGAGATTGTGTTGGGAGGGGGAGTATTCCAGCCGAGGGTTGTCATGGACGTCGCTTCGGCCGATCTCCACGAATCGTCCCCCGGCGGACAGCACTCCCAGGCCCGCGCGCTGCGCCTCACCGGTCAGCGAGTTGAGCACGATGTCAACGCCGCTTCCGTCGGTGTCACGGCGAATCTGCTCGGCGAATCCGGCGCTGCTCGAGTCATACACATGCTCGATACCCATGTCCTGCAACAGACGTCGCCGCTGTTCACTGCTGGCTGTGGTGAAGACAACCGCCCCCGCGGAGCGGGCGATGGCGATCGCGGCCTGCCCCACACTTCCGGTGCCGGAGTGAATCAGCACGCGATCACCTGCGGTGATCCGTGCCTGATGGTGGAGGCTGTACCACGCCAGGGCATACGGAGTGGTCACGGCCGCCGCCTGATCGTCAGGAAGGCCCGGCGGTAGTGTCGCTGCCAGACGGGCGTCACACGTGAGGAACGTGGCCCAGCAACCATTCCTGGAGAAGCCGCCCACGTGGTCGCCGGCCTGATGGGTGGTCACGCCGGGGCCCACCGCAGTCACCACGCCGGCGAAATCCATCCCGAGCACCGGTACGTCGCCGGGGTGTCCACCGCGGGCGTAGCGCACATCGTCGTAGTTGACCGCCGTTGCGGTGACAGCCACCTCTATCTCGCCGCACCCCGGTGAAACACGGTCGACTGCAACCAGTTCCAGTGTGCGGAGGTCACCGGGTGTGCGGATCTGGCAGCGCATGCCGGTGTCCGGATGGGCGAGCACGGCTGTCCGTCGCTCCTCGGGGCGCAGCGGCGCCGGAGTGAGGCGCGCCGTGTACCATCTGCCGTCGCGCCAGGCCGTTTCGTCCTCGCTGGAATTCCCCAGCAGTTGTTGTGCCAACTGCTGGACCTCGGTGCCCTGGTCCATGTCGATCAGGGTCACGCGCAGGTGAGGATATTCAGTGCCGACCGTTCGCACCAGCCCGCGTAACCCGCCCTGGGCGAGGTTCGTCACATCGCCCGGCAACACGGTCTGGGCGTTCCGTGTGATGACGTAGAGCCGCGGTGGATCATCCATTCCGGCGATCTCGCGGATCATGCGGGCCAGGTGCTGGACATGCCCTCGGCCGAGCACCGCGGAATCGTCGGCAGCGGAGTCGGTTCCGGCGCCGGTGAGTATGACCACCCCATGGACCGTCTCGGCACCCAGATGCGAGGTGAGCAACCCGGCCTTGGTTCGGTGGTCGGAGTGCTGAGGCCACGTCATCGAGGTGCAGCCAGCCGAGTCGGCGTTCAACGCATCAGCGAGCGGTGTTGCCAGAGCGTCGATGTCCACGCTGGTGCTCACCAGCAGCCAGGTACCGGTGGCCTCGTGGTCGGCCTCCGGCAGAGCGCGCTGCTCCCAGTCGATGGTCAGCAGTCGGTCGTTGAGTACACGATCGCGGATGGCGCTCTCGGAAGCGGAGCTGCCCACTCGAAGTCCGCCGACGGTCAGCAGCACTGTCCCATGCTCGTCGAGCAGATCGAGATCGGCTTCCAAACCGGCTCCGTCGGTACGGGTCACCCGCGTGAAGCAGTAGCGGGCAGTGCGGGCAGAAGCGAAGCTGCGGAATCGGCGTACAGAGACCGGCAGCAACAGACCGGCGCAGCCGACCGCCTGAGCGTGCGGGTGTGCCGCCACCGATTGGAAACAGGCATCCAACAACGCCGGATGAACACCGTACGCGCCGTGTTGAGAGCGGATGGGGCCTGGCAGCCGGATCTCGGCCAACATCGTGTCGACCGTCTCGTCGGTGGTGCGCACCGCGGTCAGCCCGGCGAAAGCCGGGCCGTAATTCAACCCGTGCTGTTCGAACTGTTCCCGCATCTCGGCGCCGTCCAGTCGGCATGAATGGGACAGGACAAGGGCGTTGATGTCGTAGGCCGCCGGCTGCTCCGAATCCTCGGCCTTCTGAAGCACCGCCGTCGCTCGCCGAGTTCGCTTGTTCTCGGCGAAGGTCTCCACCACCAGGTCGGCACAGCCCGGCGAGGCCACTGTGGCAATGGCGGATATCGGTGTCTCGGCATCCAGGAAAAGCATTGTCTCGAAGTGGATGTCGCGGACCTCGACGTCGCTGACCAGGACCGTGCGAGCTGCGGCCGACGCCATCTCGCAGTAAGCCGCTGCCGGAAGAACAGCCACATTGTGTATCCGGTGATCGGCGAGCCACGGTTGTTCGGCGGTACCCACCTCGCTCTGCCAGACGTGGCGCTCCGGCTGTTCGTGCAGTCGCACGCGCGTCCCCATCAGCGGACGCGTCGAGCCGCTGCGCGCCCCTGCCCCTTCACCTCTGGCAAGCAGGAGGGTCCGGTGATCCCATTCGGGCAGCGGTGCATCCACCAGCTGACCGCCCGGATGGATCGCCGAGAAGTCGACCGCCGCACCGGCGCAATGGAGGTCTGCGAGGAAGTCGCGCAGCCCATGCGGCAGCTTCTGTTCGCGGCGACTGGCAGCGAGTACGGCTACGGGGATGCCCAGGCCGGTGGCCGTCTGCTGGACGGCATGGGTGAGCAGGGGATGCGGGCCCAACTCCGCGAAGACTCGGTGGCCGTCTTCCAGGGCCGCCTGGACAGCCGCGGCGAAACGCACCATGTGACGCAGATTGTCCGACCAATACCAGGCATCACACACAGGCTGCTCGCGGGCGTCGAACGCCGTCGCGGAGTAGAAGGGTATCTCCGGTGCCCGTGGGGTGAGCTCTACCAACGCCTCGGACAGCTGGTCGAGGATGGGATCGACTTGTGGTGAGTGCGAGGCGACATCGACGGCGATCTCTCGGGCCGACACCTCCCGTTGCTCCCACGCAGTGACGAGTTCCCGCACGGTTTGGGTGGCGCCGCCGACCACCGTGAACTGCGGCGAGGCCACCACGGCGAGCGCCACGTCGTTGATCCCGCGGGCCATCAGCTCCAGAAGTACTTGCTCGGCGGGCATTTCCACCGAGGCCATCGCTCCGGCGCCGGCGATGGTGGACAACAGTCGCGACCGGCGGCAGATCACGCGTACCCCGTCTTCCATCGACAGCGCTCCCGCCACCACTGCGGCTGCGGCCTCACCCATCGAGTGGCCGATCACGGCAGCTGGCCGCACACCGTGAGCACTCATGGTTGCTGCCAGGGCGACCTGCACGGTGAACAGGGCGGGCTGTATCCGATCGATTCCGGCCACGGATTCGGGCCCCGAAATCGCCTCGGTCACAGAGAATCCGGACTCGTCCGCGATGAGTGGCTCCAACTCGGCGACTGTTGCGGCGAACACCGGCTCTGCCGCGAGCAATTCGGCGCCCATCGCAGCCCACTGCGAACCCTGGCCGGAGAACAGCCATACCGGACCCCGATCGTCCTGCCCGACCGCACGTTGACAAGGAATATCGCCGTCGGCGACCTTGCTCAGTGTCTTGGTCAGTTCCTCGAGGCTGTCGGCCATGACCGCCGTGCGCACTGGCCGATGGGCACGCCGGCGCGCGAGGGTATACGCCAGGTCCGGTGCCGCCAGGCCCGGCTCGTGTGCTGCTACCCAGTCGGCGAGCCGTGCCGCAGTCTTGCGCAGCCCGTCAGCGGACGTGGCTGAGAGCGGGAAGAGCAGGGGGCGGACGACGGCGGACGTGGTGGAGACACCTGGTGTGGACGCTTCGGGAGCTTGCTCCACGATTGCGTGGACATTGGTTCCCGAGAATCCGTAGGACGACACCGCCGCCCGCCGAGGGCCGCGGTCGTTGCTGTCGGGCCATAGGGTGTTCGTCTGTGGCACGAAGAGGTTGGTCTCTATCCGGGCCATCTCATCGGGTAGCCGGGTGAAATGCAGGTTACGCGGGATCACGCCATGTTGTACTGCGAGAACCGCTTTCATCAGTCCCAATGCTCCGGCAGCTGACTGGGTGTGCCCGAAGTTGGTCTTCACCGACGCGAGCGCGCAGGGTCCGGCGAGGCCGTATACCTCTGCGAGACTGGCATATTCGATGGGGTCACCCACCGGAGTGCCAGGTCCGTGTGCCTCCACCATGCCCACGGTCCGGGCGTCCACACCTGCTGCGGCCAACGCCGCGCGGTAGACCTCGACTTGAGCGGTGTGGGACGGCGTAGCGACATTCACCGTGCGGCCGTCCTGGTTGGCGGCCGTGCCCCGCAGGACGGCCACGATCCGGTCGCCGTCTGCCAACGCATCCGGCAGCCGTTTGAGCAGTAGTACGGCGCAACCCTCGCCGACCACGAATCCATCGGCGGCGACGTCGAATGCGTGGCAGCGTCCGGTGGCGGACAGCATTCCGATGGCAGAACCCGAACAGGCTTTGCGGGGTTCCAGGGAAACTGACGCACCGCCCGCAAGAGCGACATCGCTTTCGTTGTCGTTCAGGCTTCGACAGGCCATGTGGACCGCCATCAAGCCGGAGGAGCATGCCGTGTCGACCGTCAGCGCTGGACCGCGCAGTCCCATCGCGTGGGCGATTCGCCCCGAGCCCATGGCAAAGCTGTTGCCCAGGTACCCGTACGGTCCCTCCAGCGCGTTGGCCTCGGCATGCAGGAATTGGTAGTCCCCGTGCATCAATCCCATGAACACGCCGGTCCGGGACATGGCCAACGTGTTTGGACTCAGGCCACCGTGCTCCATCGCCTCCCATGAGGTCTCGAGGAGCAAGCGGTGTTGCGGATCCATCGCAGTCGCTTCGCCGTCGGTGATCCCGAAAAAGTCGGCGTCGAAACCGGCGACGTCATCGAGGAACGCGCCCCACTTGCACACCGACCGGCCGAACGCTCCTGGCTGCGGATCGTAATACTCCTCGACGTCCCACCGGGCGGGGGGAATTTCGGTGACCAGGTCTTCACCACGTATCAACGCTTCCCAGAATTGTTCTGGTGAGCTGATGCCACCGGGCAACCGACAGGCCATACCGATGATTGCAATGGGAGAGAAAAGTGAATTCATATCACCCGCCGAAGTTCCTTCGCATTTCCGCGGCCGCACTCCGTCAGGCATCCCCCCAGCGACACCGGTCCCTCCTTGCGGCAAGGGTGCGTGGCCCGTGAGCTGCAGATAGCCCGGGGCAGCAACAAATGAGAAGTGTCGATTCTTCTCGAGAAGCAGTAAGTGGGTGAGTAACCGGAATTTCCCGCTGGCCGGCCGCCCCGCTGCGGCTGCGACCCGTTTAGGCACGCGTCAGTGGTTAGAGATGTTAACCGATCACCAATGAATACAGGCGATAACCGGGAGGCATCTTTCGGAACGGCATGGCCTATTTGAAAGTTGCAATAAATTGCGGTGGGACGCGCGAAAGTATGTGGAGCCCCCGGTCAGGATTGAACTGACGACCTTCGCTTTACAAGAGCGGTGCTCTACCACTGAGCTACGGAGGCGGGTCGAACGGGGCACAGCTTATCCGGTAACCCTCCGACGACGAAACTCGTCGAGAGTCACCCGCCGACAGGCTTTCTGCCGATCTCCGGAGTGACTGTCGACCTGCAGGGCTAGTTGTCCTCGTGCTCGATGACGCGTTGCGACGTCACATTCCGTGACGGCGGGCGACGATCGAACCTGCGTGGCAGCGGAATGCGGTCGGCGATGTTCGACAGCGGGTTCACCACTGAACTCAAGGTGATGACGGCCTCGCGCAGCGTCTCGATGGTGGGGGCCAGCGCCTCGAGGCCCGGCGCCAGCCGGTTCAGGGTGTCGGCGACGTCGGCGAGTTGCTCGAGTGGACCGTTGCGGGCGGTCAATTTCTCCACCAGTCCGCCTTCGGCGAGCAATCGGTCGGCCAGGCCGTCTTCGGCGAGGATGCGCTCGATCAAGCCGTCTTCGTCGAGCAGTTGATCCACCAGGCCGCCCGGGGCCAGCGCGCGTTCCAGGCCGCCACCCTCGGCGGTCAGCTTGTCCAGCAACCCGTCCTCGGAGGTCACCCGGTCCAGCACCCCGCCCGGGGCGGTCAGCCGATCCACCAGGCCGCCGGGCCGCAACAGTCGGTCGATCGGGCCGTCGGGCGCCAGCGCCCGGCCCAGCGGAGCGTCATCGTCGATCAGCGCGGCGATGCGGTTGGCCCGGGCGACGGTGTCGTTGAGTCCGAAGATGTTGGTCACCGACGGGGTGCCCGCACCTTCGATCCCGGCCTCGGCCAGCGACCTCTTGGCCAGGCCCAGCGCTCCGTTGGCGATGTCGAGGCCGGCTTCGGTGGCGGCAAGGCCGATCCGAACGGGCGCTGTCGCCAGTGCCAGAAGGTTCATGCGGGCCAGTGTATGGCTGCGGTTTTGCGCGTACCGTCGGTATTGTCGAGAACAGACTCACAGCAACCGCACAGCATTCTCCCCGGTTGTGTACAAGCAATTGGGAGGAAATTGGATGCTTATGGGAGCGCCGGCATCAGCAGTCACCAAACCCGAGGCCAGGGTGCTGGTCGTCGACGATGAAACGAACATCGTCGAACTACTGTCCGTCAGCCTGAAATTCCAGGGCTTCGAGGTGTACACCGCGGTCAGCGGCCCCGCGGCGCTCGACCGGGCGCGCGAGGTCAAGCCCGATGCGGTGATCCTCGACGTGATGATGCCGGGAATGGACGGCTTCGGTGTGTTGCGCCGGCTCCGCGCCGACGGTATCGATGCGCCCGCACTGTTCTTGACGGCGCGCGACAGTCTGCAGGACAAGATCGCGGGTCTGACTTTGGGCGCCGACGACTACGTGACCAAGCCGTTCAGCCTCGAAGAGGTGGTGGCCCGGTTGCGCGTCATCCTGCGCCGCACCGGCAAGACCACCGAGGAGCCCCGCAATTCGCGGCTCACCTTCGCCGACATCGAACTCGATGAGGACACCCACGAAGTGTGGAAGGCCGGGGAGCCGGTGTCACTGTCACCCACCGAGTTCACCTTGCTGCGCTACTTCGTGATCAACGCGGGCACCGTGCTGTCCAAGCCGAAGATCCTCGATCACGTGTGGCGGTATGACTTCGGCGGTGACGTCAACGTGGTCGAGTCCTACGTGTCCTATCTGCGTCGCAAGATCGACACCGGCGACAAGAGGCTGCTGCACACCCTGCGAGGTGTCGGTTATGTCCTCAGGGAGCCGCGGTAGCGGCGGACAATAGCTTTATGTCCGAGTACCTACGACGAGGTGTGCCGCTGAGGGTGGCACTGGTGGCGGCGACGCTGGTGCTGGTTGCGTGCGGTTTGCTGGCCTCGGGCATCGCGGTGACCACCATCATGAGCCACAGCTTGGAAAGCCGCGTCGACGAGACCCTGATCGACGCGTCTCAGAGCTGGGCGCAGGAACCGCGGCCCATGTCCGCGCCCCCGAATGAGGGTCCCAACCCGGGCCGGCCGCCGTCCAACTTCTATGTGCGCGGGGTCAGCAGCGACGGCCGGGTGTGGATGGCGATCAACGATCGCGAGGCCGAACCCGCACTACCCGAGCACAACGATGTCGGCCCCATCCCCACCACCGTCGGCTCGACCGACGGATCACATGTGCAATGGCGTGCGGTGTCGGTGCGCGGCTCACACGGCGAGCTGACCACAGTGGCGATGGATCTCTCCGACGTCCAGTCCACGGTGCGGTCGCTGGTCTACACCCAACTCGGCATCGGCGCCGCCGTGCTCTCGGTACTCGGCATCGTCAGTTTCGCCGTGGTCCGCCGCAGCCTGCGTCCCCTGGTCGAGGTCGAGCAGACGGCCGCTGCGATCGCCGGCGGTGAGCTGGAACGTCGCGTGCCGCAACGTGATCCGCGCACCGAGGTGGGTAGGTTGTCACTTGCGCTGAATGGCATGCTGGCACAGATCCAGCGTGCGGTGGCGGCGTCGGAGGATTCCGCCGAGCAGGCGCGCCGCTCCGAGGAACGAATGCGGCGGTTCATCACCGACGCCAGCCACGAACTGCGCACCCCCCTGACCACCATCCGCGGCTTCGCCGAGCTCTATCGCCAGGGCGCGGCCCGCGACGTCGAGATGCTGATGTCGCGGATCGAGAGTGAATCCAGCCGGATGGGCCTGCTGGTCGAGGATCTGCTGCTGCTGGCCCGGCTGGATGCGCAGCGTCCGCTCGACCAGCACCGTGTTGATCTCCTGGCCCTGGCCACCGACGCAGTGCACGACGCGCAGTCGGTGGCACCGCGGCGCCGCGTGACGATGGAGGTGTTCGACGGCCCCGGCACCCCGGAGGTGATCGGCGACGAGGCCCGGTTGCGCCAGGTGCTCGGCAATTTGGTGGCCAATGCCATCCAGCACACCCCCGAAACCGCCGGTATCACTGTTCGGGTTGGCACCGAAGGCGACAGCGCCATCCTCGAGGTCGCCGACGAGGGCCCCGGCATCAGTGAGGACGACGCGCAGCGGGTGTTCGAGCGGTTCTACCGCACCGACTCTTCTCGTGACAGGGCCAGCGGCGGAACCGGTTTGGGGCTGTCCATCGTCGACTCGCTGGTCTATGCCCACGGTGGCACCGTGAGAGTCACCACGGCCCCCGGCAAGGGGTGCCGGTTCGAAGTGCGGTTACCGCGCTTCGAAGACGCGGCCGTCAAGGCCACCGGCGCCGAACCCGCGCCGGTCAGCTGACTACAGCTCGGCCAGCGCGGCGGTGATCTTGGCCTGGGCCTCGTCGAGCGATTCCGGTGACGGGTTGGGGTCGGCGCCCGAGATGTCGAAATCACCCAGCGTGTAGGCCGGGAAGACGTGTACGTGCAGATGCGGCACTTCCAGGCCGGCGATCAGCAGCCCGGCGCGGGGTGCGCCGAACGCCTTCACGACTGCCTGTCCGATGCGCTGTGACAGCGCGGTGAGGCGACCCCAGACCTCCGGGTCGACGTCTTGCCATTGATCGATCTCGGCCCGCGGCACCACCAGGGTGTGGCCCTGGGTCACCGGCGCGATGGTCAGGAAGGCGACGAACTCGTCGTCTTCGTAGACGAACCGCCCCGGGATCTCCCGGTTGATGATCTTGGTGAAGATGGTTGCCATGGGCTTCAGCTTAGGTGGGAGCCACTCGAGAACGTGGCGCTCAGAAGGCCAGGCGGGCGCGGCCGGGCCCGCTTAGCCTTCTGCCCATCCTGATGATCTCGAGGAAGACAGACGATTGAACTCAACCGCGGCTTCCGTCGAGCGTCTGCGCGGACACATGGGGGTGGTCCAACTCGCGTTCACGGTTCTTGCGTACAACGCCCCCGTGGTCGGCTTCCTGGCGTACATACCGGTGACCATCATGCTGGGAAACCGGGTAGGTACTCCTGTCGCGATGCTCGCCGGTGGGGCGGTCCTGGCTCTTCTCGCCGCCGGAATCGTGGCGATGGGACAGCGCGTGGACGCACCGGGTGGTTTCTACTCCCTCGTGACGGCGGGCCTCGGCAAGCGGGTCGGTCTCGGCGCCGGATACGCTGCCCTGGTCTGCTATTACGCGGCGATGATGACAGGCTGTGCCTTCGGCGGTATCGCCTTGAGTTCGCTCCTGGGCGCTGTCTACCGAGGGTCCGAAATCTCCTGGTGGGGTTACTCTCTCGTGCTTCTTGCAATCGCGAGCGTCCTCGGCTACTTCCGGATCGCCTTCTCGGCACGCGTACTCACTGTTCTGCTGTCATGTGAACTCGCGCTCATGGCGGTCTATGACATCGCGGTGATCTGTCGCATCGGATTCGACGCCTTCCGGCTTGATTCGTTCCAAGCCGAGCACATCTTCTCGGGTTCGGTCGGTATCGCGCTGCTGCTCTCCTTCGGCCTCTACGGTGGATTCGAAGCAACAGTGGTATTCCGTGAAGAGGTTCGCGATCCGGCGAAGACCATTCCACGAGCCACTTTTCTGGTCATCGGAATCGTCGCCGTATTCTGTGCTTGCACGACGTGGATCTTCATCAACTCCTATGGCGCCGATGTGATCATGGGTGCGGTCACGGACCCGACTGGCGCCGCGACCGGGAGCGTGCGGGAGTACGTCGGCGACCTTGCGCACCACCTCGCATTGATCCTCCTGGCCACGAGTTCGTTGGCGTTGGTGGTTGCCGCGCACAACATCTTGACCCGTTACGCGTTCAACCTCGGCGCCGATGGCATCTTCCCCCGAGCTTTGAGCAAGCTGCATCGCAGGCACGGCTCGCCGTCGCGTGCTTCGCTCACGGTCAGTGTGGTGGCGCTGCTCGGAATCGTCGGACTTGCCTCTGGGAGCGGCAATCTCGCAGTTCTTCAAGGTGGGGTGGCGGGGGTGTACGGCTACACGGCACTCGTTCTATTGATCATGGTGGCGATCTCGGTGATCGCTTACTTGCTGAAGAACCGCGGGGTGTTCCCCAACGGCGACAAGATGCCGCATGCCGTGGGGTGCGCGGTCGCCGCTGGTTTCCTGTTGTTCGCCCTGTGGGTCGGCACTGTCCAGTTCGACATCCTGTCCGGTCTCACCGGTACCGCGGCCGTGATGTTGTTGGCGGCGATCTGGGGGGTCGTGCTCTTCGGAATGGTCTCGGCCGGCGTCCTTCGCAGGAGGCGACCCGATGTCTACGCACGGATCGGGCGCCAGGAACATCACGTAACCATTTAGCTTCCAACACAATGTGGGCGTATCGATTTGTGTCTGCACACAGGTCCTTTCGCGCCTTCGAACGATAAAATGCCCTGATGACTGGTATCGATCGGCGCAGGAAGCTCCGTGCGTTGAAGTTCGATGCAGGCGCACCGGCCTACGCGCTGACCGGCCGCTCGTGACGCCACCGGTGCCCGGCGGCGTGAGCGTCCGCGATGTGGTCGAGTTGCGGCACCTTCAAGCGACATTGCTGGCCGGCGAAGCCGGGCTCGACCGCCGGGTGACGTGGGCGCATGTGAGCGATGCCTTTGACCCGTGGAACTGGCTCGAGCCGGGCGATTTGGTGCTCACGTGTGGTTACATCGTTCCGGCGGAGCCGTCGGCGCAGGCGCGGTTCGTCGAGAAGATGTTCGAGGCCGGGCTGAGTGGCATCGTGGTCGGCGAGGACGAACGCAGACCGCACCTGTCCCGAGAGATGCTGGCTGCGGCCGACCGGGTGGGTTTTCCGGTGATCGACGGTGCGCACGCCGTCGCATTCGCTCAGTACGTGCGGTTCGTCGCCGCCGCCAACGCCCGCGGCGAGGATCAGTCGTTCACCCAGATCGCCCGCGTGAATGGCGAGGTGATGGCGAGCCTGCGCGAGACGCTCGCGGGCACCGAGTTCGTCGGCCGGCTCAGCCGAGTGGTGGGCTGCACGCTGCACGTCGTTGACCCGGAAATGTGGGAACCCCTGATCCGTGGCGGCGAGATCCCCGGGCGCGAGTGGAAAGACGTCTACGACGCCGAGGTCGGTCGCTCGTCTGGCCGCGCGCCGTTCGTGATGAACCTGACGGTCGGTAACCGCTCGGCACTGACCATGCCGATCCCCAGCGAGCGGTCGGCCTGCATCGTGGCCTTCCCCGAAGGTGACTCACGGCCCCGGCTCGCAGTGTTGCAGCAAATCGCCGCCGCATGCGCTCTGGAGATCGGCCGGGTGGATGCGGCGGTGGAGCGTTCCCGCCGGTCAGGTGCCGGGCTGCTCAACGATGGTCTCAACGGCAGGCTGGAACCGTCGGTCCTGACCGCGCTGTTCCACGGGCGCCGCCTGCAGGGGGAACTCCGCGTGTTGGCGGTCGACGGCCGCCCCGCAGCGATCGACAGGCTCGCTCGCAGATGGCTGATCCGTGGCATCCCGTTTCTGCTCGGCGAGATCGGCCAGGTCGCCGTGGCGGTGGTCCGGGCCGTCGACGTCTCGCAGGCTGAACTCGAGGAACGCACCGCGCTGGAACGTTGGCGCGCCGGGCTGAGTGACCCGTTTGTGGAAACCGGCAATCTCGGCGACGCTGTGCGCCAAGCGAGATGGGCGCTGGAGACCGTCAGCCCGGACGGCTCGGCGCTGGCACTCTACGGCGACAGCAGCCCGTCCTTCCTGCCCCGCACGCTCGCGGAATCCGTGTTGGCGGCCGAGCGGGTGCTGGGCCCGCTCATCGAGTACGACCGGGAACAGGGCACCGAGCTGATCAAGACGCTCCAGGCGTATCTGGAGTGCGACCGTTCGCCGAGCCGCGCAAGTGAACTGCTGTTCATCCACACACAGACCGTCAACTACCGGATTGCGCGGATTCAGGAGCTGACGGGCAGGTCCATGCGGTCCACCGGCGACGTGAGCGAACTCTGGTTCGCCCTGCGGGCGCTCGCGCTCTCACGCGCCACTTAGGCACACCTGTGCGCACATATGACCCGCGCGACGCAGGTCATGCCGAGGCACAGTGGGCAGCAACGAATCCCAGTGGCAGGCTGCCACGGGTGATCAGCGAGGAGAAGCAGTCATGAGCCCGTCGTTCCAAGGACGCAGCGTGATCGTCACCGGCGTCGCCTCCGGTCTCGGGAGTGCCCTGGCACGGGAGTTCGCCGCCGAGGGCGCACACGTGCTGGGCTGCGACGTCAACGACGAACCTGGAACGGCAGTGATGGCAGGCATCGGGCTTTACCGCCACACCGACGTCTCCAAAGAAGCAGAGGTCTCCGCACTCGTCGACGAGGCGGTAGAGCGGTTCGGTCGGCTCGACGTCATGGTCAACAACGCCGCGATCCAGGTCGAGAGGGAATTGGCCGACACCACCGAGGAACAACTCGATCGTGTGCTCGCCGTCAACCTGAAGGGGCCGTTCTTCGGCTGCAAGCACGCCATCCGCGTGATGCGGGGCGCGGGCGGTGGCGCGATCGTCAATGTGTCGTCGGTGCTCGCCCTGGCCGGTGACCCCATGCTGGCGGCCTACGGTGCCGCGAAGGGCGGGGTGCTGGCGATGACCAAGTCGGCCGCAGTGAAATACGGGCGTGACAAGATTCGATGTAATGCCGTGTGCCCGGGCGACATCCAGACCGAAATGGTGGAGGCGTATTTCGCGGCGGCCGAAGACCCAGCTGCACTGCGCGCCCAGGCCGAGGGCGAGTACCCGCTCGGTCGGATAGGCCAGCCCCGCGAGGTGGCCAGGACAGTGTTGTTCCTCGCCTCCGATGACGCTGCATTCGTCACCGGCGAGGCGCTCGTGGTCGACGGTGGCCTGCTGGCCGAGTGCTACTGATGGCGCTGCAGAAGCTGGGGGTCGTCCACACCGTCTCCCAGCTCGCTTCGACCTTCTCCGAACTCGCCGGAGAACTTTTGCCTGGGGTCGAGACCACCGTCATCGCCGACGAACTCCTGCTCAAAAGGACGGTCCGCGACGGCGCCGTCGACGCCATGACGCGGGACCGGCTTCACGGCCATGTCGCCGCACTGGCCGGCTTCGGTGTTGATGCCGTGCTCGTGACGTGCTCGTCGGTGGGAGCCGTGGTGGACGAGATCGCGCGGGTGACGGCAGTCCCCGTGCTGCGGGTGGACCGTGCCATGGCAGAACGTGCCGTCACGCTCGGCGCGCGCATCGGTGTACTCGCCACCCTGTCAACGACTCTCGCCCCGACCACCGAACTGGTCGAGGCCGCCGCGCAGGAGGCAGACCGGGCCGTCACGGTGGTGTCGCGACTCTGCGACGGCGCGTTCGCTGCGTTGGACCGCGGCGACCGCGCACGACACGACACGATCGTCGCCGAGGAACTCGACCGGCTGGCAGGCGAGGTCGACGTCGTGGTGCTCGCGCAGGCCTCGATGGCGCGGATCGCCGCGCTGCGGCCCGCAGGCGGGACCCCGGTGCTGTCGAGTCCGCGGCTGGCGATGGAGCGGCTCGCTTGTATGCCGTGATGAGCAGCCCGCCGACGTTGGTACCTCCAACTAATGGTGCAGGTCAGAGGAATCCTTGAGCATGATTGACGTGGATGTGAACTGGAAGCCCCGGATCGTCGGGCTCGGCGGTACCACCCGGTCGGGGTCGTCGTCCGAGCGGGCCCTGCGCGCCGCATTGGACCTGGCCCAACGCGCCGGTGCGGACACCGACATCGTATTGGCCGATGAACTGGACCTGCCGGCATACGCGCCGGAACGTGGGCCGATCGACCCGCGGGCCGCCCGGCTGGTGGATCTCGTCCGCCGTGCGGACGGGGTCATCATCGCCAGCCCGGGTTTCCACGGCGGGCCATCGGGCCTCATCAAGAATGCGCTGGACCACCTGGAGGAGCTGCGCGAAGACGCACGGCCGTACCTCGACGGCCGTGCGATCGGGTGCATCGTGTGCGCGGCAGGATGGCAGGCGACGGCCACCACGCTCGCGGCCCTGCGGTCGACGGTCCACGCTCTGCGGGGCTGGCCGACGCCGTTGGGCGTCACGATCAACTCGACCCCGGCCGGCGATGCGGATCCGATCGTGGCCGCGGCGCCGCAGCTCGGCCTACTCGTGGACCAGGTTGTCGGGCTGGCCCGCTGGCAACGGGCGGCGACCGCCGTCGGAGTCGCGTCGTGACCGAACCGCAGACGTCGACCGGCGTTCCCGCTTCGGTCCTCGGACCCGGACTCCGCACCCTGGTCGAAGGTGTGCAGCACGCCGAGGGCGTGTGTTGGTCCCCTGCCGAGCAGATGTTGTACGCGGGTGGAGAGGGCGGTCAGCTCTACCGTTTCGGTCTCGAGGGCGGAAACTTCGACACGGTCTGTACCGTGCCCGGCGGCTCCATGCTCGGACTCGCGCTCGACGGTGCCGGTGCGGTGTACGTCTGCGACGTCGGCAACGGGTGCATCCAGAAGATCGAGCCCGGCGGCCACATCCGCCGGTACGGCGCCGCGATCGGGTACCCGAACTACCCCGTTTTCGACGGAGACGGCCGGCTGTGGGTCTCCGATTCTGGCGACTGGGGCCAGGCGACCGGCGGGATTGTGCGCATCGACCCCGACGGCGCCACCGAGCGGATACTGGAAGGCCTGCACTTCGCCAACGGCCTTGCGCTCTACGGAGATTGGCTGTACGCCGTCGAATCGACCTGGCCACGGATCGTGCGGATCCCGCTGACCGGCGGTGAGCCGGAACCGGTGATCGTTCTCGACCGCGCGGTCCCGGACGGCATCGCGTTCGACACCGAAGGCGGCCTGTGGATCGGTTGTTGGCAGCCCAACCGTGTGTACCGCCTCACCCCGGACGGCGCGCTCGACGTCGTCGTCGACGACTGGTCCGGTGTGTACGCGCCGACGCCGACGAACCTCGCGTTCGCCGGGCCCGAGCTCGACGTCCTGGTACTCGCCTCTCTGGGCACGCTGGTGGTGACCGCGTGTGATCCGGGGTTCCGCGGCGCGCCGCTGCACCTGCCGGTCGGGCTGAGCTGACGACCTACAACGGAAGGATCTGCAGATGTACGACGTTTTGGTGATCGGCGCGGGATTCGCAGGGCTGACGGCCGCACGCGATCTCGCCAAGGACGGGAAGAAGGTGCTGATCGTGGAGGCGCGCGACCGCATCGGCGGGCGCACCTGGTACCGGCCTTTCGCCGACACCGATTTCTTCATCGAGATGGGCGGCAACTGGCTCGATCCGGACGGCAACGAAGCGCTGATGGCCGAGGTGCACCGCTACGGGATCACGCTGTCCCAGAGCCCGCGCGCCGAGAATCACGTCTCCCTGCTGGACGGCGTTCTCAGCCATGACGCCTGCCCTATCTCCGCCGATGACGAGCTCGCGTTGAAGGGCTTTGTCCAGGAGGCCTCCGCGCAGGTACGACGAATCAATTCGGCGCTGCCGCTGGATATTCAGGGCGTCTCCGACCTCGATGTCCCCCTCGGGGACTACCTGGACGGTTTCGGGCTGTCGGCGACGCTGCGTGAGTTGATGGGCGCCTGGATTCGTCAGGAGACGGGGTGTCATGAGTCGCAGATCTCCGCTCTGCATCTGATGTCGTGGATCCCGAATCTCAACGACGACGTGCTGGCGATCGGTGGCACGCCGACCCACCGTTTCGCCGCGGGAACCATCGACCTGTTGCAGCGGATGCTGGACGACTCCGGCGCCGAGCTGCGACTGTCGACGCCGGTGGCGTCGGTGACACAGACAGCTGAGAGCGTCGAAGTATGCACCCACAGTGGCGAACGGCTGCGGGCGCGCGGCGCTGTCGTGGCGGTTCCCCTGAATTGTCTGCCCGACATCGCTTTCGAGCCCGAACTGTCGCCGGAGAAAGCCGCCGGTGTGGCGATCGGCCAGTCCGGCGCCGCGAAGAAGCTGTGGGCGCTCGTCACGGATCTGCCGCCCAAGCTCCTTGCGATCGGCGAGCACGCCGAGCCGATCGACGTCTTCTTCACCGACTACCCGGCTGACGACACCGGCCTGGGTGGCGACCTCGTGGTCGGTTTCTCGACACAGGAACGTCGACTGGACATGCTGGACCGCGACGACATGGAAGTGGCCATCCGGCGTTATATCCCTGGCGCGGGGGTTCTGAAGGTCGACGGATACGACTGGCTCGCCGACCCGTATTCCAAGGGAACCTGGTGTGCGGCACCCGCAGGGCTGCTGTCGAGATACGCCTCCGCACTCGAGGCCGACGAGGGCAGGCTCGTGTTCGCCGGTTCTGACATCGCGCATGCGTTCCGTGGCTGGATGGAGGGTGCTGTGGCGACCGGCGGCGTCGCCGCGGCCCGACTGTCAGCCATTCTGGCCGAAGCGTGATCTGCGTAGATCCCCTGTACCGCACAGTTTTTCACCTCGTTACGATAGGAGACCCCGATGAGCTTTGCCCGTGACCTTCAGGCGTCCGTGTGGGAGGCCGAATGCCGGCACGACATCGATGGCCTGTTGAGCCACTTTCACCCCGACGCCACCTTTCACGCTACCGGCAAGCCTCTGATGAAGGGCCACGACGGAATCCGCGAAATGACCGAGGACTTCTTCCGGGCTTTCCCGGAACTGGAAGTCGACATCCTGGACGAATGGGGTGACGGCGAGACCTCGGCTGTCATTGAGTTCCGGGCGCGTATGAAGGACCACGACGGCAACCGGTTCACATTGCAGGGGGTCAACATCGTCGAGATCGAGGGTGAGAAGTTCAAGACGGTCCGCTCCTACGAGGAAGCGCCCGCCCCGGCCATCGACTGACCGAACAGTGCAACGAAGGGGCGGTGTCCGGGACTGGACACCGCCCCATTTCGGCATTGGCAGGTGACCCGGGTTCAGGCGCTTAGATCTCCGACTAACGCAAGGTTAACGGTCCATGTCTGCGCACAATGGTGCAGCGCTGGTGGGGCCGCAAAACTGGGCGCCATGGTCAATCGGCTGGAAAACAAAGTCGCACCGGGCGCGCCACCGCTGCGCAACGAGACCGGCGAGCCGGCGATACGCGTGAGGGGTCTCTGGAAAGTCTTCGGTCCCAAGCCTCATCGGATTGTCGATGACCGTGAACTGGCTCACCTGGGCCGCGCCGAACTGCGATCGCGGACAGGCTGTACGGCCGCGGTACGTGAGGTGAATTTCGACGTGATGCCCGGAGAGGTGTTCGTCATCATGGGCCTGTCGGGTTCGGGAAAGTCAACGTTGATCCGGTGTCTGACCCGTCTCATCGAGCCCACAGCCGGCCAGGTCCTCTACCGGGGACGAGACGTCCTGGGCTTCGATAGAGAGCAGCTGCGCGACCTTCGACGCAACGAATTCTCCATGGTGTTCCAGCATTTCGGATTGCTGCCGCACAAGACGGTCCTGGAGAACGTATCCTACGGTCTCAAGGTGCGTGGTGAAGACTCGAAGAGCCGCGAGTCGCGCGCCCACGAGGTGATCAAGCTGGTGGGGCTGGAAGGGTTCGAATCTGCCCACCCCGAACAACTGTCGGGCGGCATGCAGCAGCGTGTCGGGCTGGGCCGCGCTCTTGCCGGCGACCCTGACGTGTTGTTGTTCGACGAACCGTTCTCAGCGCTCGATCCACTCATTCGCCGCGATATGCAGTCCGAAGTGGCGCGCCTGCACCGCGAAATGGGCAAGACCATCGTGTTCATCACCCACGATCTCGACGAGGCGCTCAAACTCGGCGACCGTATCGCGCTTATGCAGGATGGCGAACTCGTCCAGGTCGGAACCGGCGCAGACCTCGTCGGTTCCCCGGCCACGAAGTACGTCAAGGACTTCGTTCGTGACGTCAGCCGGGAGAAGGTGCTACCCGTCAGCTGGATCATGAAACAAGCCGACGGGCAGCAGATTTCGAGCACCGTCACCCGGGAGACGCTGATCTGCGATGCCATCGAGCCGCTGCTCGGGGCTGATGGGCCCCTTGGGGTCACCGACGGAGACCGCCTGATCGGCTGCCTCGACGTCCGAGATGTCTTGTCCCTACTACAGAAGAACTCCGCCCTGCACCTCGATACAAGTAAGGCTGATCCGCAACGATGAAGACCCTCCTCCCGTCCAAGAACCTCCACAAGCTGTGGAGAACAACCCTTTTGCTCGGAGTCTCCACCGTCCTGGCGGTGTCCTGCGCCAGCCCGCCTCAGGCAGGCGAGGAAGCGGTCGAGGTCAACGAGGAAGTCGGTACCGCCATTGCCGCAGAGGGTGAAATCGTGCTCGCGCAGATGAACTGGACCAACCAGCAGCTCAACACCGAGATGGCCCGCAGGGTGCTCACGGCGATGGGCGCCGACGTCACCGTGCAAGCACTCGACGATACCACCGTATTCGCCGCGATGTCCGAGAGCGACAACATGGTGGACATGGTGGTCTTCCGGCCCACAGCGCAGAAGTTCTGGGACGAGTACGTGACCGGGAAGAAGACGGTCGCACAGATCGGGGAGACCGGATACGAGACCGTGGAGGGCTGGTACGTGCCCACCTACATGATCGAGGGCGATCCGCAGCGTGGCATCGAGCCGTCGTGTCCGGGCCTGCCTGACTACCGCGCGATCAACGATTGCGCCGCGGTGTTCGCGACGCCCACCACCGATGGCAAGGCACGCTATCTCGCGGGAGACCCCGCCTGGGAACCGCTGTTCGGCGACCAACAGCGCATCGAGAATCTCGGCCTGAACGTCAAACAGGAGTACGCGGGCTCGGAGGCCGCACTGGTGGCTGAGTTCAAGCGCGCTCTGGATCGAGGCGAGCCGGTGATGGGGCTGATGTGGAACCCGCACATGCTCTTCGCCAAGTACGACCTCACACTGGTGGAGATGCCGCCGTATTCAAAGGAGTGTTGGGGCACCACCTACGCGTGTGCCTGGGAGGTCGCATCCAATTCGATTGTGGCGTCAGCAGACTTCGCCGCCGGGCACCCGGTCGCGACGAAGTTCCTCGAAGCGTACTCACTGCCGGTTGACGCGCAGAACGAGATCATGCTGAACATCGAGGAGCAGGGCCTGACGGTCGAAGAAGCGGTCGATGAGTGGATGACGGCCAACGAATCCGTCTGGCAGTCCTGGATTCCGGCGTCTGTCTGATGGTGACTGCCGCTCCGCCCACCGGAACCACCACACGGCTGACACCGGCAGGCGCATACCTGAGGTCAGTCAGTGCGCTACCGCTGGCGCTGGGCATTCTGGTTCTGGCGTGGCTCTTCTCGGCTCCGGCGCCGGGATTCCGGTTACCACTGGGAGAGAGTGCCGCGGCGGTCGCCGATTGGTTCGTCGAGAACTGCGACTGGTTCTACGAGCCGATCGCCGCCGTGACCCGCGGGCTGCTCAGTGCATTTCTGCTGTGGCTGCAGCTCATCCCGGCGCCCGCACTGTGTGTCGCGCTAGTGGCTCTGGCCTGGTTCGCGGCAGGAACAGGCTTGGCGCTGCTGACTGGCGTGGCCTTGCTGTGGGTGATCGGCACCGGTCTGTGGCGTCCGTTGCTCGAGACCCTGGCCCTCGTGTCGATTTCGGTTTCTGCCGCCGCTGCGATAGGGGTCGTGCTCGGAATCTGCACCGCGATGCTGCCGCGGTTGCGGGGCCCGGTCGGGGTGCTGCTCGACGCCATGCAGACCATTCCGGTGTTCGTCTACCTGCTTCCCGTGGTGCTGGTTTTCGGTCCGGGCAACACCGCCGCGGTGGTGGTGACGATCATCTACGCTCTGCCCCCGATGGTTCGGCTGACCGAGTTGGGCATCCGACTGGTGCCCCACGCCACCGTGGAAGCGGCGAGTTCCATGGGGGTGACGCGCTGGCAGCTACTGCGGGATGTGCAGGTGCCGCTGTCCCTTCCGCAGATCCGGGCAGGCCTCAACCAGACCATCATGCTGGCGATCGCCATGTCGGTGATCGCTGCGATCATCGGCGCGGGCGGACTCGGCTCCCCGGTGTGGTCCAGCCTGGGCAGGCTAGAGTTCGGACTCGCCCTTGACGCGGGAATCGCACTGGTGCTGATCGCCATCATCCTCGACCGCGCGAGTGGTGCCTCGTCTCGACCCGCCCAGCCGCCTTTTCGGAGGCGGGCCACAATCGCCGGTGGCGCCATCGTTGCGGCCGTCATCGCCTGCGGATCCATCGGCAGCCTTCGCTTCGCCGATTTCTCCAGTGCCCCACAGTGGCTGGACTTTTCGCTGCGTGGGCGCGCCGACGCTCTGGTCGACTGGCTCAACCTCAGCGGCGCGGCATTCATCGACCCGATAAAGAACACGCTCGTGGTATACCTGCTGAATCCGCTCAACAGTGCCTTGGCCGGTGTTCCCTGGCTGGTCATTGTGGCGATCGTCGGAATCGCCGGTTACACCCTTTTGGGTATGCTGCGGGCAGTCCTGCTGGCCGCACTGATTTCCGGTATCGGATTCCTCGGCCTGTGGTCGGAGGCACGAGAAACCGTTGCCATCACTGGAGTCTCGGTCGTGCTGACGCTGGCCGTCGCCATCCCACTCGGCATCCTCGCCAGCGCGGACGCCCGGGTGGAACGTGCGCTGCGCCCGGTCCTGGACACCCTGCAGAGTCTGCCGATCTTCCTGTTCGTCATCCCCGCGGTCGTGGTGCTCGGATCGGGGCTGCCAGCGGGCATCCTGGCCACGGTGCTCTACACACTCGCGCCGGCCTGCCGGTTGACCTGCCTGGCCATCAAGGAAGTGCCCCCCGGGCCCATCGAGGCCTCGACCTCGGTGGGAGCCACCTTTTGGCAACGGCTACGCACGGTGTCGCTGCCATTGGGGGCACCGATGATCCTCACGGGTATCAATCAGAGCGTGACGATGGCATTGGCCATGACCGTGGTCAGTTCGTTCATCGGCGCACCCGGTCTGGGACGCACCATTCTGGTGGCCGTTGCTCAAGTCGACCTGGCGGCCGGCATTTCGGCGGGACTCTGCATGCTGATCCTGGCCACCGTGTTCAGTCAGCTCATGACCGGTCTGGTCGGTGTCATCCGGCGCGCCGAGCACGTCCAGTAGTTCTCGAGGAAGCGATCATGCATACCGCCCTTCAACTCAGTGCCGTGGACTTTGCCATCGAGATCGGCGGTTTCCCAGGTGATCTGGCGTCAGTGTTCCCCGACTGGCAGCAGCATGACAGGTTCGGCATCGTTGTCCATGAACCCTTTGGCGCCATCGGTGCCAGCTATCTGATTCAGGCGTCCATCGTCGCCTTCTACGACGTGCGACCAGAGCGCCGCGCTGGACGCGGACCCGGAATAGCCGAGCCCAACGAGGTGGCGATATACCCGGAGATCTACGTATTCCACGTGGGTGGCCGCCACGGTGACCACAGCATGTTCGACTTCTGGCCGGCCCGCAAGGAGGTCTTCGTCGGCGCCGACGCCCGGTTGGTCCTCGACGCCATCAACGACCGGGCGATCACCCGCCTGGCTGTCCCGGACGGCCCGCCGACGCCGGTGGAGCACGAGTACAAGGAACCCGCCGCCGCACGCGACCGGATCCAGAGCGTGTTCGCCTATTCGGCGACGGGGCGGGTTGATCCGGCCGACGTCACGATTCGCGGCATCGGAGCTTCCGTCGAGAGCAATCCGCTCGACGTCCTCGACCCCGTGAAGATGTGCGCCGAGGTGTCCGATCCCGGTTTCAGGCGCCTGGATTCCACGGACCAGATTCTGCTGCACCGGGAGTGGGCCCACCTGGTGCTTCAGCGCGCCGACGAGGCACAGCACGGGCTTGAACTGGCGCGATCACGCCGAGCGGCGCTGGGAGAAGCGCCGGGTCTGCGTGAGACGTACCGACGGATCAGCGTCGACGATGCGTTGACGCGTCTGGTGCCCACAGCCTGAAAGGGCGGCATCCGAGTCTGGAAGCCGCCCTTCACAGGAGATCCCCCGCTAGACGGTGTTCCAGATCGTGTATACCTTGCGCACCGTCTCCCGGATGTCCCAGGTGCCGCGCCACCCGTCCGGGGCGATGAGGACGACGCCGGGACGAATCTCGTGGACGGTGCCGTCAGCGGTGGTGATCGTGCCGGCACCGGTGAGGAAGTGCATCAACTCCGTGTCACCGTTGCGCGCGGATTCGAAGCTGCCGGGAGTGCACTCCCAGACGCCGCTGCGTCCACCCGAGTCATGGTGCAACACATGGAACGACTCGACCGGCGCACCGGCCAGGGCGGGTTCACGCCATCGCTGGACGCTCAACTGCAGCTTCCCGGGCTCTGCGTCGTAGACGATGGCCGGCACCGTGTCGCCGGTCATGCGCTGACCACTGCACGAGCGCCGACCGTGGCGATCCGCGGGCCGACCTCGCGTCCCAATAGTTCGAGATGACGCCGGTACGGCTCGGGATCTCGGCTGAAGTCGAATGTGAACGACAGCAGAGCACCGATGCCGCCGAGATCGTCGTTGAACTGGGTGATCTTCTCGACCACTGTGTCCGGCGATCCGACGAGGAAGAAGTGATCGACCATCCACTCGAGCGTCAGCTCGTCGATGGTCATACCGGGATCGAGGAGTAGTTCGCCGAGCGCGTACGGCTTACCGCCGCGGTCTCGAACCACGCGAAACGTCGGGAGCACCAGTTCATCCCAGGTGCGGCCCGCCGGCCCCTCCAGAAACAGACGACGTGCCTCCTCATCGGTCTCGGCGACGAAGACGTCGCGCATGATGCGCCAGTTCGCCCGGTTGGGAGTGTGGCCGGCCTCGGTCGCGGCGTGCGCGTAGGTGTCCCACTGCTGGCGGAGAGCGGCCATGCCGACCTGCTGGCTCATCGGGGAGAACCCGCGCCGGGCGGCGTCGGTGAATGTAGGTGACGTGGGCTGGACGCCGGTCATCACCACCTCGGGACGTGGCCGCTGAAAAGGCCTCAGGTGCGGGCCATTCCACTGATTTGAGTGTGCAGGCACGTCAACGGTCCAGAATTCGCCCTCGATCCGGAACGGTCCGGGGCGGGTCCAGATGGCCTCGATGATGTCGATGGCCTCGTCCATCATTTTCGCATTGCCCTGGCCGACACCGAAGAACTGCCCGTCCGTGGGGAACGAGCCAGGTGCGAACCCCGCGATGTAGCGCCCGGCCGTCATGTGGTCGAGGTACATGAGCCGAGTCGCCAGTGCCATCGGGTTGTGGTATGGCAGCAGGTGGGCCGCGGCGCCGAGCCGCAGCCGCTGGGTCTCGCGCGCGGCCGCGGCGATCATCAGATCAGGAGCGGGGTTGGGCTCGTGGCCGATGGTGTGATGCTCGGCAAAGAACAGTTCGGCGAGGCCGTATTCGTCTGCCCACCGGGCGATTTGGAGATCCCACTCGATCACTTCCTGCAGCGAGCGTCGGCCGGCGACGTACTCCTGCGCGTATGGCGGGCTGAAGAGTCCAAGGTCCATGACTTCGTTCGATTCCTTTTCGGTGGTACAGCGGTACCTCCCCAAGGTCGAGTAGTTCCCGCCCGGCCACAATTGACGCCGACCACAAACGTCGGGCCTTCGGCTGTAGATCCGCACAGGAGCTTAGATTTCGGATCAACAGACCTGCTGCGGTCCATGTTGGCGCACAATGGCGCGGCGGTTGAACGCCAACAAAACTCAGCGCCATGGTTAATCGGCTGGAAGGCAAAGTCGCGCTGGTCACCGGCGCCGCACAGGGGCAGGGCGCTGCGCACGCGGATCTGCTCGCACGTCAGGGCGCCCGCGTCATCGCGACCGATGTGCTCGACGAGCAGGGGGAGGCACTCGCCGAGCAACTCGACGCCGAGGGCCTCAAGGTCGTCTACCGCCATCTCGACGTTGCCTCGGAGAAGGACTGGGCCGCAGTCGTCGCCGGCATCGACCCCACCTGGGGGCCGATCAACGTCCTCGTCAACAACGCCGGTATCAGCTCGCCTGCCTCCGTCACCGACGTCAGCCTCGACGAGTGGAACCGCGTCACCGCGATCAACCAGACAGGCATCCTGCTGGGCATCCAGGCGGTTCTGCCGGGGATGATGTCGCAGGGTTCGGGATCCATCATCAACATCGCTTCCTCCTGGGCCCACCGCGGCGGCACGGAGAACGGGTTCATCGCCTACGTCACCACCAAGGCAGCGGTGCTGGGGATCACCCGCAACGCCGCGATGAACCTGGGCAGACATGGCATCCGTGTCAATTCGGTGTCACCGGGGTACGTCCGGACACCGCAGGTCGAGTATGCCGAGAAGACCGAACCGGACCGGGTCGCCAGAGATGTGGCGAAGATCCCGATGCGGCGTATGGCCCGCCCTGCCGAAATCGCCAAGACCATCGCGTTCCTCGCCTCCGATGAGTCGTCGTACACCACCGGTGTCGATCTCCTGGTCGACGGCGGCATCAACCTCACCTGAGTTCGCCGGCCTGCCGGCCCCCACCAACAAGCCCACCACGAATGAACATGGAGTGCCGCGCATGAAGCCCGATCGCCGTCTCCCGAGTTCCGACAGACCTGTCACCGCCATCACCCGTAGGAGGCTGCTCCAGGTGGGCGGCGCGGGGGCGTTGGCGCTGGCTGCGGGCGGCCTTGTTGCCTGCGGTGGGTCGGGGTCTGACCCGGCAACCGGTCCGGCCGACGGCGGCGGGGGAGCCCCCACGCGGGGCGGAGTTCTCCGCGTCGGCGCCACCTCCGGTGGCACCGGCGACACACTTGAAGCGCAGAGCCCCCTCACCACAATGGATTTCGTGCGGGTGGGAGCGATCTTCGAACAACTCGTCCAGATGAGTGGTACGACGGGCAGGCCGGAGTTGATACTCGCCGAATCCATCGAGCCCAACGCGGATGCGACGGAGTGGACCATCCGGGTCAAACCGGACATCACGTTCCACAGTGGCAAAGCGCTGAGCGCCGCCGACGTTCTGTTCTCGCTGCGGCGCATCGAACAGAACAACTTCCCCGGTCTCAGCACGATGGGGCCGGTGGATCTGGCCAACGCGAACGTGCTGGACGATCGCACGCTGCGCATTCCGTTCCGCGCGCCGTTCGGCATCTTCCTCGAAGGTCTCGCCGATGTCTTCGCCACACGGATCGTGCCCGAGGACTACGACCCCGCGACGCCCATCGGTACCGGGCCATTCCAGTTCGGCTCCTTCACCCCGGGGCAGCAATCGAGCTTCCCGCGATTCGACGGCTACTGGCAGAACGGCCAGCCCTATCTCGACGAACTGGTGATCATCAACTTCGCCGATGAGACGGCGCAGATCAACGCGCTGCAGTCCGGTCAGGTGGACCTCATCGACCAGCTGTCGTCCACGTCGGTGGGGCTGGTCGAACAGGCCGGTGGCACGGTCGTCGTCTCGAAGACCCGTGGCTTTGTGCCGCTGACGATGCGGGTGGACACCGCACCGTTCAGCGATGTTCGGGTGCGCCAGGCCCTGCGCCTGCTGGTCAACCGCCAGGACATGAACTCTCAGATCTACGGCGGCCTCGGCGCGATCGGCAACGACACCTACGGCGCGATCGACGCGGCGTACGAGGGAGCCAATCCGCAGCGCGAACAGGATCTGGACCAGGCCCGGTCGCTGCTGCGCTCGGCGGGGCATTCGGATCTACAGATCGAGCTCTTCTCCGCGGCTACCGGTCCCGGCGCGGAGGCCATGGCCAGTGTGTACGCCACGCAGGCCGAGCAGGCGGGCGTGAGGGTGCGGATCACCAAGCAGGATCCCACGCAGTTCTGGTCTCAGTCGTACTCGAAAGTGCCTTTCGCGCAGAGCTTCTGGAACACCGGTTCCTACCTGACCATGGCGGGCCACGGGATAGCGACGGGTGCGCCCTTCAACGAGATCCACCAGACCGACCCGGGCTGGCAGCGCATCTACGAGCAGGCGCTGGCGACCGTCGACCCGACGGCCCGTGGTGAGCTGGTGCGGGAGCTCCTGAAGTTCGACTACGACCAGGGTGGCTACATCATCCCGGTCTACTTCCCCGGCATCGAAGGCATGACTTCCGGTGTCGGCGGGGTCACCGAGAACATCACGGGCATCCCGATCAACGGAGGCAGTTGGCAGAACGTATGGCTACAGAGCTGACCATGACCGGTGACCAGGCAACACTCATCGCGGCTGCTACACCCGGGCCTTCAGGTGTCCGCGCGGCGCACCCCGTGCGCGACCTGCTGGTTTGGCGAATCCCATTGGCGCTGCTGTCGGTGGTCCTCGTCGGTGTCCTCACCTATGTCGCCACGCGACTGCTTCCCGGTGACGCGGCGGCGGCCGTGCTTGGGCAGTACGCGACACCGGAGGCGCTGGCGTCGATGCGGGCCGAGCTCGGGCTGGATCAGTCGCTGCTGCCCGGACTGTTCTCGTGGTTCGCTGACTTTGTCACCGGCCAGTATGGTGATTCGCTGGCCACCCGCGGACCTGTGACCGAACTCGTGCTCCCGCGCCTGCAGAATTCGGCAGTGCTGGTGATCGTCGTCGCCCTGGTGTCGACGTTGGTGGGCGTCGTCGGAGGCGTTGTCGCGGCGCACCGCCGCGACGGCAAGTTCGACGACTCGGCGTCCGCGCTCGCGCTGGTGGTCAGCGCGCTGCCCGAGTTCGTCGTCGGCGTCTTCGTGATCTTCGCGTTCTCGCTGGGCATCTTCAGCTGGTTTCCCGCCGTGTCGATCATTCCGCCCGAGGACCGCATCTGGGACCAGCCGGCAAAACTCGTCCTACCGGCTCTGACATTGGTGATCGTCACGGTGCCGTACATGTTCCGCATGGTGCGGGCGGCGATGATCGAGGCACTCACCAGTGACTACGCCGAGGTTGCCCAACTCAAGGGAGCCGGCACGGGTCGGCTGCTGTTCCGGCACGCGCTACCCAATGCGATCGCACCCGCCATCCAGGTCTTCGGACTGAACCTGCTGTATCTGGCCGGAGGAATTGTTCTGGTGGAGACCGTTTTCCAGTACCCGGGCATCGGGCTCGCGCTGGCCAGCGCGGTACAGAACCGCGACATCCCGGTACTGCAGTTCATCGTCGTTCTTCTGGCAATCCTCTACGTCACGCTGAACATCCTCACGGATGTTCTCGTACTCCTCTCGACCCCGCGCCGACGCGCACCCAGGTGAACCATGTCCACAACAACTGTCCTCATGCGCAGGAGTTCCGGCGCCGTCGTCCGTGTGCTGGGCGCAGCACTGCGTACCCGGCGCGGCTGGATCGGCGCCAGCCTCGCGCTTCTCGTACTGGCCGTCGCCTTCCTCGGTCCGCTCACCGGCGGGTCGCCGACCGAGTTCGCAGCACCGCCCTTTTCGGCATCGGGAGGAAGCGCCGGCCTGCTCGGAACCGACGTTCTCGGGCGCAGCGTCGCAGAGCGTGTCCTGCATGGCGGCTGGTATCTGATGCTCCTGGCTTTCGCCGCAACCGCGATCGCCGTCGGCTCGGGCGCGATCATCGGCGTTCTCGCTGCGTATCGCCGGGGCCTCACCGAGAGTCTGCTCATGCGTGGCGTCGATGTGGCGCTGGCAATCCCGCAACTCGTCTTCGCGCTGCTGTTGCTCAGCCTCATCGGCCCACAGTGGTGGCTCCTGATCCTGGCCGTCGGGTTGTCCCAGGCGCCGCAGACCGCACGTGTCGTCCACAGCGCGGCGCAGTCGGTCTGCGAAAAGGACTTCGTGAAGGCGGTGGCGGTGTGGGGTGTGCCGACACCGTCGGTGCTGCGCAGGCATGTCCTGCCCAACCTCACGACTCCGCTGATGGTGGAACTCGGGTTGCGGCTCAGCTACTCCATCGTCCTGATCGCCGGCCTGAGTTTCCTCGGATTCGGTTCGCCACCGCCGGCACCTGACTGGGGAGTGATGATCAACGAGAATCGAATCGGGCTGGCCACCAATGCATTCGGGGTGCTCGCTCCTGCAGCCTTGTTGGCGCTGCTCGCGGTAGGGACCAACACTTTTGCCGACGCGATCGCGCGGGCCAACCTCGGCGAGACCCGGGGAGAGGACGCGATGCTCAATGCGGCCACGAGTATCACGAGCGAGGAGTCGAAGTGACCGCAGAAGAACCCCGGCTGCGTGTCGAGGGCCTCGAGGTCGTACTCGGCAGGTCGAGAACACCCGTGGTCGAGGACGTCACGTTCTCGGTCGGCGCAGCGAAGGTGATGGGCCTGGTGGGTGAGTCCGGCTCGGGAAAGAGCACGGTGGCCCTGTCGCTGCTGGGTTACGTACGGCGCGGGTTGACGATCGCGGGAGGCAGCGTCGACATCGCGGGTACCAGTGTGCTGGAGCTGACCGGCGCTGCCCTGCGCAGAGCTCGCGGCAAGCTCGTCGCCTATGTACCGCAGGACCCGGCCAACGGACTGAATCCCGCATTGACGCTCGGCTACCAGCTGAGGGAGGCATTGCGCATCCACGACGAGGGCGACGCCACCGAGCCACTGGACGAACGCGTCACTGCGCTTCTGGAAGACGTGCGCCTGCCCGCCACTTCCCAACTGCTGCAGAGCTATCCGCATCAGGTGTCGGGTGGCCAGGCACAGCGTATCGCGATCGCGATGGCCTTCGCATGCCGGCCGCGGCTCGTCGTGCTGGACGAGCCGACCACCGGACTGGACGTCACCACCCAGCGCCACATCCTGGAGACGATCCGCCGGCTCACCGCGGTGCACGACGTGAGTGCTGTGTACGTCAGTCACGACCTGCCCGTGGTGGCCGAGATCGCCGATGACGTCGCCGTGATGTATGCGGGCCGCCTCGTCGAACATGCGTCCGCAACGGCTGTGTTCGGCGGTGCTGCCCGTCACCCGTACACCACGCGGTTGTTGCAGGCGGCACCCACGCCGGAGCGGGCCGGCGTCCTCGTGGGCATCGAGGGCAGGCCGCCACGACCGGGACACTGGCCGACGGGGTGCGCGTTCGAGGACCGGTGCCTGCTCTCGACGGCGAAGTGTCGCGAGGTGCAGCCGATGCTGGGTCCCGTCGCACCGGGGCACGTCGTCCGCTGTTATCACCCGGTCGAGCCGAATGGGTCGACGCCGAATCCGGCAGCGCCTGTCGCAGGCCCGGCCGGTGCGGGCAAGCGCACCCTGGAGGTCGGTGGTTTGTCGGCCTGGTACGGCTCCACGCCCACGTTGCACGATGTACGTTTCACCGTGCCTGCGGGGAGCTGCCTTGGCGTGGTCGGCGAATCCGGTTCGGGTAAGACGACATTGGCGCGTTGCCTGGTGGGCCTGCACGGCGCATGGCAGGGCCAGGTGATGTTCGGCGGCCAGCCGCTGGACCCGCAGGTGCACCGCAGGCGTCCGGAGGACCGCCGCCGGATTCAATACATCTTCCAGAACCCTTACGCGTCGCTGAACCCCCGGTTGTCGGTGGGCGAGAACGTGGAGGAGCCGTTGAGGTTCTTCGAGCGGCTGTCGCGGCCCGACCGTCGCCGCAAGGTCGGCGAGGTACTGGAACAGGTCGCGCTCGGAGCGGATCTGGCCGGCCGCATGCCCGAGCAGCTCTCCGGGGGCGAGCGGCAACGCGTCGCCGTCGCCCGTGCGTTGATCGTAGATCCCGAACTGCTGGTCTGCGACGAGATCACCTCGGCGCTTGATGTTTCCGTGCAGGCATTGCTCATCGAGCAGCTGCGCGAATTGCAGCTCGATCGTGGTCTGACGATGCTGTTCATCTCGCACAACGTCGCCGTGGTCCGCAGCGTCGCGCAGGAGATCATGGTGCTGGAGCAGGGCCGCGTGGTGGAGGCCGGTCCGGTCGATCAGGTGATGACACGTCCCGACCATGCCTACACACAGCAGCTTCTGGCCGATCTGCCGCGTTTCGCCGACGCCGTGGTGGCCAAGTGAGAGCAGGGGTCCGGCCGATCGGCTTGATCGCTGACGACATCACCGGTGCCACAGACCTGGCCAGTGCACTGTCGGCGCGCGGGCTCGACACCCGGCTTGCTTTCGGCGGCGCAGCGGTCGCATCGGACGGCGGGGATGCGATCGTCGTCGCAGACAAGATCCGCAGCGCGCCTGTGCCTGCGGCGCGGGCGGCCGTGAACGAGGCCGCCGCGGCACTGTGCGCCGTGGGCGCCGAGCAGCTTTTCTTCAAATACTGCAGCACATTTGACTCAACCCCGGACGGAAACATCGGGCCGATCGCCGACGCCCTGATCGATACCACGGCGGCTCATCGAGTAGTGCACTGCCCGGCATACCCCGCGAACGGGCGGACCGTCTATCTCGGCTACCTGTTCGTCTGGGACCAACTGCTCAACGAGTCCCCGATGCGTGACCACCCACTCAATCCGATGCGTGATCCGCAACTGCTGCGCGTGCTCGCCGAGCAGACATCGCGCGCCGTGGAGCTCGTGAAGCTGGACGTGGTCGATGCGGGTGCAGATGCGCTGACTGTCTGCCTGGCGGAAATCGCCCGCCGCGTCGACGGCGCCCACCACGTGATCGCGGACGCCATCCGGGACCCACATCTCGACACCATCGCCGCCGCCACGGCGGGCGACCGGCTCGCAGCCGGAGGCGCGGCGTACGGGGCAGCTTTCGCGGCGGCAGCGCTTGCCCGCGCAGGCCACTCCGCTCGTGTCCGACTGCAGCGGCCGATGCCGCCGCCCGGTCCGGCAGCGATCCTGGCCGGAAGCCTCTCGCGCGCGACGCGCCAGCAGGTGCGGACGTTCGACGGGCCGACGCTGACCCTCGAGGTCGGCGATCTCGTTGACGGAGACGTCGCTGTGCGGCGCTCTCTCGACTTCGCCGACCAGCACCTCGCCGCAGGCGCACTGTTGATCGCCACCGACCACGATGCGGTCGAGGCTTCCGCGGAGGTCTCCCGGCGGATCGAAATGGCGATGGGGCGTATCGGGCTGAGGCTTGCACAACACGGCGTCCGACGGCTCATCGTCGCCGGTGGCGAGACCTCGGGGGCGGTGTCTGAGGCGCTCGCGCTGCGGTCGGCGCGGATAGGCCCCGACATCAGCGTTGGCGTTCCGTGGATCGTCGCCGAGGACCGGCCGCTGGCAGTCGCTTTCAAATCCGGGAACTTCGGCGGTCCGTCGTTCTTCCGAGACGCGCTGGTGGTGGCCGGCTCGTGAGTTCCGCCAATACCGCTCTCGGCAACCTGTATGTCGGCGACACTGCGCGACACCCATCCATCGACCTCGGCCGGGGTCGCTACGGTAGCGCTTTGGCCGCGCTGAAAACAGGTCGGGACATCACCCACACCTGTTTCACCGTGACGTCTTACGAGCCGGATGTGGTGGTCGTGGAGGCGCTGTTCATCGAAGGATGGCCCCGTCGGTGCTGGCCGCCGGCTTCGCAACCATCCCCCAAACGGGGACGGTTGCCCGGCGTCAGTGATCAGCGGTCGGCGTCGGTGTAGCGGATGACGCCACGAATGTTGCGGCCTTCCAGCATGTCCCGGTAGCCGTCGTTGATCTGCTCCAGCTTGTACTGCCGGGTGACCATATCGTCGAGATTGAGCCGGCCGGCCTTGTACATCGACAGCAACTGCGGGATGTCGTGGTGCGGGTTCCCGCCGCCGAAGATGGTGCCCTGCAGGTTCTTCTGCAGCAGGGTCAGCATCGCCAGGTTCAGGGTCACCTGGGTGTCGAGCAGGCTGCCGATGGCAGTCATGACACAGGTGCCGCCCTTGGACGTCAGGTTGAGGTAGTTGTCGACGTCCTTGCCGTCGAGCTCGCCCACGGTGACGATGACCTTCTTGGCCATCAGTCCCCAGGTGACCTCGGCAATGCCTGCCATTGCGGAGTCCAGGTCCGGGTAGACATGTGTCGCACCGAATTTGAGCGCTTGATCGCGTTTCCACTCCACCGGGTCGACGGCGAAGATGTAGCGCGCGCCCGCGTTGAGCGCGCCCTGCAGGGCGCCCATGCCCACACCGCCGATACCGATGATGGCCACGTCATCGCCGGGGGCGACGTCGGCACTGCGGGTGGCGGAGCCGTAGCCCGTGGTGACGCCGCAGCCCACCAGGCAGGCCACCTCGAACGGGATCGACTTGTCGATCTTCACCACCGAGCTCTTGTGCACCACCATGTAGGGGCTGAAGGTGCCCAGCAGCGTCATGGGGAAGACGTTCTGGCCATTGGCCTGGATGCGATGGGTGCCGTCGGAAACGGCCGTGCCCCCGAGCAGGCCGGCGCCCAGATCGCACAGGTTGCGCAGGCCGGACTGACACGACGGACAGACACCGCAGGACGGGATGAACGACAGGACTACGTGGTCGCCGGGTTCGATACCCTCGACCCCCGGACCGACCTCGGTGACGATGCCCGCACCTTCGTGCCCGCCGAGCACCGGGAAACCGCCCATCGGGATGCCACCGGTCACCAGGTGGTGGTCGGAGTGGCACATGCCCGACGCTTCCATCTGGATCTTGACCTCGTCCTTGACGGGATCGCCGATCTCGATCTCTTCGATCGACCACGGTTGATTGAACTCCCAGATGAGGGCGCCTTTTGTCTTCATGATCGCGTTTTCGCTTTCTGTGGAGAACTGATCTCGTCTCGGCTTCAACTACTGTAGTGACGAAGGTCTCACCTGATCTCGACGGGTGTCAAGCGCTACACCCGGACCTCACCAGATCGGGACAGGTGCGGTACCCAGCGGGTAGTAACCGGGCAGCTTCTCCCCGGCCAGACTGCGCTCGATGCGCTTCTGCATGGTGGGCGTCAGATCGCCCGACTCGATGAGCTTCAGGAACGCCTTCTGCACGTGGCCGAAGTCGAAGAAGTCCCGCTGCCACTCGATCAACAGATCGTCGTTCAGCCGGAACCAGCTGCCCCCGATGCCGTAGATCTCGTCCTTGGACCCGTCGCTCTTGTTGGCGATCTGCTTCCAGAACCCGACGATCTCGTTCTGATGCTCGTCGATGAGCACCTTCTGGTACTCGTAGACCCAGTTCTCCAGCCCTTCCATCTCCAGACCCAGTGCCACGTCGCGGATCTCGTCGCGGCCGATGCACATGACGTCTTCCTTGGGGCCGATGTTCCAGCCGTAGGTGGCGTCTTCGGTGTAGAAGTCGGCCAAGGGTTTCCAGTCACCGGCTTTCTCGGCGTCCCGGTTGGCCTGCAACCAGCGGTCGGTCCAGTCCTGCAGCTCTTTGTGTGACGCCATTGTCAATCCTTGTCTGTGATGAGAAGTGCTTGGGTGGGACACATTTCAACGGCCCGCTCGACATCCTCGCGGATCTCGTCGGGAGGTTCGTGGTCGGTGATCTCGACAATGCCGCGCTTGGGCACGGTGAAGACGTCGGGGGCCTCCAGCTCGCACATGGCGTGGCCCTGGCACAGGTCCTCGTCGACTTCCACGCGATAGCAACCCATCAGGCTCAGTCCTTGACTCGCCTGCGGTAGCGGACCTTCGCCGGCCGAGCCAACTGCACCACCATCTTGGAGTGGTCGTTGCGGTAGCTCTCCGGTGGTTGGGACATCTCGAACTCGTACTCACGCAACAGAACCGAGAAGATCGCCTTGATCTGCATCTGGGCGAAGGCGGCTCCCACGCAGCGATGCTTGCCGGCGCCGAACGGGATCCAGGTCCAGCGGTTGAGCAGATCTTCCTGGCGCGGCTTCTCGTAGCGGTCCGGGTCGAACGCGTCCGGATTGGGGAAGTCCTCGGGAATGCGGTTGGAGATGGCCGGGGACGCGGCCACCATCTGGCCCTTGTGGATGGGGCGCCCGGCCACCTCGAACTCGTCCTGGGCCACCCGCATCAGGATGATCAGCGGCGGGTGCAGGCGCAGCGTCTCCTTGAGAGCGTTGTCGATTTTCGGGATCTGGCGCAGCGCATGGAAACTCACCTCCTGACCGTCGGAGTAGAGCTCGTCGAGTTCCTGTTGCACCTGAGCGTAGTAGTCGGGGTGGCGCAACAGTTCGATCAGGGTCCAGCTCGACGTGCCCGAGCTGGTGTGGTGGCCGGCGAACATCAGCGAGATGAACATGCCGGTGATCTCGTTGGCGGAGAAGCGCGGATTGCCTTCCTCGTCCTTGATCGAGACCAGCACGTCGAGCATGTCGCGATCCCGCTTGTCCGCCGGTGGGTTGGCGATACGGCCGTTCATCACGTCCTGCACGAGTTCGACCAGACCGGCGCGCGCCTCGTCGCGAATCCGGAAGCTCTCGATCGGCAGGTACGGGTCGACGTAACAGAGTGGATCGGTGCCGCGTTCGAGCAGGTGGTAGTAGTTGGCGAACCGTGAGTCGAGCTGGTCGCGGAACTTGACCCCGATCAGGCAGGCCGTCGAGGTGTAGATGGTCAACTCGGCGAAGAACTCCAGCAGATCGATCTCCCCGCTGTCACCCCAGTCGGCGATCATCCGCTTGACTTCGTTCTCGATGGTGGCGGCGTGGCCCTTCATCTGCTCGCCGCGCAGCGCGGAGTTGTGCAGCATCTCCGCACGCCGTTCGGGATCGGCGTCGAACACCACGCCTTCGCCGAAGATGGGGGTCATGAACGGATAGGCCTCGGCCTGGTTGAGATCGCTGTCGCTGGAACGGAAGAAGAACTCGTTGGCCTCCGCGCCGGAGAGCATGACCACCTGCTTGCCGGCCAGCTGGAACCAGCCGACATCGCCGCATTCCTCGCGGATGCGTTTCATCAGTCCGATGGGGTCGGTGCGGAACTCCTCGAGATGTCCGTGTTCTTCCTCTTCGCCCCCGGACACTCTGGGTACTTCGGTGGTTGTCGTCATTGCGCAGGCATCCCTTCCTCGCCCAAAGCAAGCTTCTGTCTGTCGGTCGTGGTGGCCAGCGGGGCTTCGGGCTGCAGTTCCATGTTGGCGATGAAGCCGCCGCGCGGCGTTTCTGCGACGAAGGTGATGGCGCGCGCCAGGTCGGATGCGCGTAGGAAATAGTCGTGTCGGGCCTGGCCCCATTTGGCCCAATCCTCCAGGGCGGGGCCGATCTTCTCGGCGGGCAGACTCCATCCCATCGAGGTCTTGGTGGGGCCCGGGTGGACTATCGAAGCGCGAACGCCGGTGCCCTCCAACTCCATCTGGAAGTTGTTCACCATGGCCACCAGCGCCGCCTTGGCGGCGCCGTAGGCACCCATGTGGGGACGCTGACGCAGCGAGACGTCGGAGCCGACGAAGATCAGGTCACCGCGCTGGCGCTCGAGCATGCCGGGCAGTACCGCGGAGGCGAGGCGGAAAGCGCCGACCAAGTGGATTTGGAGCTGGGAGTCGAACTCGTCACCGGCGATCTCGGCGAGCTTGCCGAAGTAGGTGTCACCGGCACCGGCGACCAGGACCTCGATATCGCCGAGTGCACTGTTAGCCTGTGCAACAAAGGATTTGATCGAATTGGGGTCGGTGACGTCGAGGTGGAACCCGACGGCCTCACCGCCGTCTGCGTTGATCTTGCCCACCAGGTCATTCAACTTCTCCACCCGGCGGGCGCCGAGGGCCACGGGAAAGCCGTGGCGGGCGAGCTCGATCGCGGTGGCCTCGCCGATGCCGGACGAGGCTCCCGCGACGATGGCGGGCCTGCGTTCGGGCAGTGGTGCGAAACGGGGCATGTGTCAGATCTCCAGGCTCATCGGAAGGGTGGCGAACCCGCGGACATTGCTCGAGTGCACCCGGACCGCGTTGTCCTCGTCCACGTCGAAACCGCGAATACGTGTGAACAGTTCGGTCAGCGCGACGCGGGCTTCCATCCGCGCCAGGTGCGCACCCAGACAGAAATGGGCGCCGCTGCCGAAACTCATCAGCTTCGATCCGATTTCTCGGCCGATCACAAAATCGTCGGGGTTGTCGAACACCCGCTCGTCGCGATGCGCGGAACCCGGCAGCAACAGGACCACGTCGCCGTCGGGAATGGTGGTGTCATACAGCGAGAGGTCGCCTTGGACCGTGCGAGCCAGGATCTGGCTGGAGGTGTCGTAGCGCAACGTCTCTTCGACCCACAGCGGGATCCGTGAGGGGTCCTCGTACACGGGGGTGAGCTGATCGGGGTTTCGATGCCCCCAGAACGCGGCGTTGGCAAGGAGTTTGGTGGTGGTCTCGTTGCCGGCGATCACCATCAGGAACATGAAACCCAGCACTTCGTCATCGGTGAGGCGGTCACCGTCGATCTCGGCGTCCAGCAGCGCTGAGGTCAGGTCGTCGGTGGGGTTCTTGCGCCTCTGCGCGACCATCTCCTGGTAGTAGACGATCAGGTTCAGCGACGCCTCGATGGCTTCCGGAGGAACATCGGTGACCCCCTCCTCGCGGTGCATCACACCGTCGGCCCACGCGCGCACCGTGTCGCGGTCGGGTTCCGGGACACCCATCAGTTCGGAGATCACGTCCATGGGCAGCTTGCCGGCGAACTCGTCGACGTAATCCACGGTCTCGCCGCCGGACGCTTTCTCCACCATGACATCCAGGTGTGCAACGGCGATCTCGGTGACGCGCGGCTCCAGCTCGCGAATCCGCCTGGGCGTGAAGCCTTTCGACACCAGGGTCCGTAGCCGCAGGTGTGAGGGATCGTCCATCGCCAGGAACGACATGGTCTTGGATGCGTGCGGCCCGCGCGACGCCGGGTCAAGCGACACCCCGAACTTGTTGGACAGCGTGGTGCTGTTGCGGAAGCCCTGCAGCACGTCAGCATGCCGCGACAGCGCCCAGAAGCCCAGCTCTTCGTTGCGGTACAGCGGCGCATGGTCACGTAACCGGCGGTAGTACGGGTATGGGTCTTCGTGGAAGTCGTAGTCGTACGGATCCAGAAAGGGATGCGTACGTTCGTTCTCGGCTGAAACGGTCATTGATCTCCCAGGACTAGGCCGACGACGTAGGTCAGCCGGTTGACGATCTGGTGGTAGGTGACGGCCCCGGTTCCGGCTTGGACGAGAGCGCCGAAGAACGCCATCTCGAGCGCTGACACCGCGCGAGGGTCGGCCTCGGGGCCGATGGCCGAGGTGACCCTGCGGTGGATCTCGCCCCCGATGCGGTCGCGCACCGCCGTGACCGCGGGGTCATTGCCCGACATCAGTGCGGTGGTGCAGGCCGCGGCGACCTCCGGTTCATCGGCAACCACCAGGGCCAGTGCGCGCAGCACGTTGTCGACCCGGGTCAGCACCGGGGAGTTGACATCGGTGAAGTAGGGCACCTGCTTGATCAGGTCCAGGTACACCTCACCGATCAGGTGGTTCTTCGACGAGAAGTACGTGTAGGCGGTGGCGGGGGCGACCTGCGCGCGTTTGGCGACGGCACGCACCGTCAGGTCGGCGTAGGACGACTCGCGCAACATCTCGACGCCCGCGGTCAACACCTTGCGGAAGGTCTCCTCCTGGCGCCGGTTCCGCGAAACCGAGCCGAGTTCGTTTGTGACCGCCACCACGGCATCGCTGGACACATGTCCAACGTAACCGAGGACGCGTACCTACGGCAAGACGGTGTAATGAATTCGCAGTTCAAGGCATCTTTGCGTAGCTGTGTCGTCGAGGCTCTTGCTATCGGAGTTGCCCGGCGGCTATGTTCGGACCAACACCGATCAGACACGTGTCCAGGATGCCGACGCAGCTTGCTCAGGAGGAGTCACCGATGGGATTACTGGCTGGTGGTACCAGCGATCTGTTGATCGACGGCAAGTTGGTGGCCGGCAGTGCGGGCACGTTCCCCACTGTCAACCCCGCCACCGAAGAGACGCTCGGGGTGGCCGCGGACGCCGACATCGAAGACATGGGCCGCGCCATCGAGGCTGCCCGGCGGGCTTTCGACGACACCGACTGGTCGGTCAACACCGAGTTCCGGGTGCGCTGTCTTCGTCAGTTGCGGGATGCGCTCCAGGACCACATCGAAGAACTGCGGGAGTTGACGATCGCCGAGGTCGGTGCGCCGCTGATGCTGACCTCGGGTGCGCAACTCGAGGGCCCGATCGACGATCTGGCGTTCTCGGCGGACACCGCCGCGAGCTATCAGTGGCGGCAGCAGCTCGATGACGCCGCGCCACAGGGCATTCCGACCAGACGCACGGTTGCTCGCGAGGCGGTCGGAGTGGTCGGGGCCATCACTCCGTGGAACTTCCCACACCAGATCAATTTCGCCAAGCTGGGCCCCGCGCTGGCGGCCGGGAACACGGTGGTGCTCAAACCCGCGCCGGACACGCCGTGGTGCGCGGCCGCGGTCGGTCAGATCGCCGCCGAGCACACCGACATCCCGCCGGGCGTGCTGAACATCGTCACGTCCAGCGATCACGCTGTCGGTGCGCTGTTGTCGAAAGACCCTCGTGTGGACATGGTTTCGTTCACCGGGTCGACCGCGACGGGACGCGCTGTGATGACAGACGGCGCTGCCACCATCAAGAAGGTGTTCCTCGAACTCGGCGGCAAGTCGGCGTTCCTCGTCCTCGACGACGCGGACCTGGGTGTGGCCGCTTCCATCGCGGCGTTCACCGCCGCCATGCACGCCGGTCAGGGCTGCGCCATCACCACCCGTCTGGTGGTGCCCCGGGCGAAGTACGACGACGCCGTCGCTGCGGCGGCCGCCACCATGGGGGGCATCAAGCCGGGGGATCCCACCCACAAACGCACGGTGTGTGGCCCGGTGATCTCGGCGCGGCAGCGCGATCGCATCCAGGGATATCTGGATCTGGCGATCACCGAGGGTGGCCGATTCGCCTGCGGTGGAGGACGCCCCGCTGACCGTGAGACCGGCTTCTTCATCGAGCCGACGGTGATCTCCGGGCTGACCAACGACGCCCGGGTGGCGCGGGAGGAGATCTTCGGGCCGGTCCTCGTCGTCATCGCCCACGACGGCGACGACGACGCGGTGCGGATCGCCAACGACTCGCCCTACGGACTGTCCGCCACGGTGTACAGCGGTGATGACGACCGCGCGCAGGCGGTGGCGTCGCGGCTGCGGGTGGGCACCGTCAACGTCAACGGCGGCGTCTGGTACTCAGCGGACGCACCCTTCGGCGGGTACAAGCAGTCCGGGGTCGGCCGCGAGATGGGTGTGGCCGGGTTCGAGGAGTACCTCGAGACGAAACTCATTGCCACGGCTGTCAACTAGGAGAAATGGAGGGCCTGTGCATGGGTCTTTACGGCGATCAGTTCAAGGAGAAGGTGGCCATCGTCACCGGTGCCGGTGGCGGTATCGGACAGGCCTACGCGGAAGCACTCGCCCGGGAAGGTGCGGCGGTGGTGGTCGCCGATATCAACACCGACGGCGCGCAGAAGGTTGCCGACGGTATCAGGGGTGAAGGCGGCACGGCGCTGGCCGTCCGGGTCGATGTCTCGGATCCCGAATCGGCGAAGGAGATGGCCGCGCAGACTCTTTCGGAGTTCGGCGGCATCGATTACCTGGTGAACAATGCCGCCATCTTCGGCGGTATGAAGCTGGATTTCCTGATCACCGTGGATTGGGACTACTACAAGAAGTTCATGAGCGTGAACCTCGACGGCGCACTGGTGTGCACCAGGGCGGTGTACCGCAAGATGGCCAAACGCGGTGGCGGCGCCATCGTCAACCAATCCTCCACGGCGGCCTGGCTTTACTCGAACTTCTATGGCCTGGCCAAGGTCGGTATCAACGGCCTGACCCAGCAGCTGGCCACCGAACTCGGCGGCCAGAACATCCGGGTCAACGCGATTGCGCCGGGGCCCATCGACACCGAGGCCAACCGGACCACAACCCCGCAGGAGATGGTCGCCGACATCGTGAAGGGCATCCCCCTCTCGCGTATGGGTGAGCCGGAGGATCTGGTGGGCATGCTGTTGTTCCTGCTGTCCGACCAAGCCAAATGGATCACCGGCCAGATCTTCAACGTCGACGGCGGACAGATCATTCGATGAGTGCACCGGTGAGCGAGCTGAAGCTGGGATACATCGGTCTGGGCAACCAGGGCGCACCGATGGCCAAGAGGCTCGTCGATTGGCCGGGCGGCCTTGTCGTTTTCGACGTTCGGGCGGAGGCGATGAGCCCGCTGACCGAGCTGGGAGCGACGCCGGCGGACACCGTCGCCGACGTCGCCCGGGCTGACGTCATCAGCGTGACCGTGCTCACCGACGCGCAGGTGCGCAGTGTCGTCGGCGAGCTGGCCGAGCATGCCGAACCCGGCACCGTCATCGCCATCCATTCCACGATCGAGCCCGGCACCGCCGGTGAGTTGGCCGAGCAGCTGCGGCCCAGGGGCGTTCACATCGTCGATGCGCCGGTCAGCGGTGGTGCGGCGGCAGCTGACAAGGGTGAACTGGCTGTCATGGTCGGCGCCGACGAGGACGCCTACGCCTTGGTCAAGCCGGTGTTCAAGAAGTGGGCTTCCCTGGTGGTTCGCGCCGGCGAACCGGGCGCGGGAACCCGGATGAAGCTGGCCCGGAACATGCTGACGTTCATCGGTTTTGCCGCTGCATGTGAGGCGCAGCAGCTCGCCGAGGCGGCAGGTATCGATTTGCAGAAGCTGGGCCGGGTGGTGCGCCACAGTGATGCGCAGAGCGGTGGGCCCGGCGCGATCATGGCCCGGGATGACACCAAACCGCTGACCCCCGACCACTTCCTGTACGACATGTTCGTCCACACCCGCGGCCTGGGGGAAAAGGACCTGCGGTTGGCGCTCGGCTTGGGTGAGGCGACCGGGGTGGACCTGCCCCTGGCGAAGATCGCGCTGCAGAATCTGGCCACCGGGCTCGGTGTGCCGCACGGCGAAGAAGATGACCGAGGGAAATGACGATGGACGAGCTGCGCCGCAAAGGCCTGCAGAAGATGAACGAGGTCTACGCCTGGGAGATGCCCAACATCGAGGGTGACGAGTACTTCGACCTCACCGTCGAGCATCTCTTCGGCAGCATCTGGACCCGGCCGGGCCTGTCGATGCGCGACAAGCGCCTGATGACCCTGTCGGTGGTGACCGCGCTGGGGCTGCAGGATCTGACCGAGGTACAAGTCAACGCGGCCCTGGAGAACGAAGAGCTCACCGAGGCCGAGCTGAAGGAGATGGCGGTCTTCCTGACCCACTACGTCGGGTTCCCCCTGGGGTCCGGCCTCAACGGCGTGGTCGGCCGGGTCGCGGCCAAGCGCAGGAAAGCCGCGGAGAAGGGCCAAGGCGCGGACAAGAAGTCCAATGTCAACGACGCGGTGCGGATGCATACCGGCAAGAACCTCGGCGAGGAGTGACCGTCAACTGACGTCGCTACTGTATAACTTTCAGTAGGCGGCGAGGCAAAGGGGTGGCATCGTGGTGGCGGACGCACGGCCGGTGTGGTCGCGTGAGCTGCTGATCGACACCGCCGTCGAGTTGTTGGACACCGGGGGCGCGGCGGCCATCACCGTCGACGCGGTGACCACCGCCGCCCAGGTATCTCGGGCCACGCTGTACCGGCAGTTTCCGGGTTGCGGGGAACTGGTCGCCGCCGCGTTCAACGAAACCATCCCGCCCACGCCGCCGCCACCGCCGCCGGGACCGTGGCGGGAGCGGCTCAGCGCGGTACTCGCCGAGCAGGCCCGCGCAGTCACCGAGTCGCCGCATCTGGTGGAAGGCCTGTGCTGGCTAGCGCTCGACCGGGGGTCCGCCGCGCGCCTCGATGAGGTGTTGGTACCTGATGACGCGGACGCCGACGAGCGGCGCGCGCTGTCCGATCACCTGCGGGAATGGTGCCTGGCGCCGCTGTACGACGTCCTGGACTGTCCGCAGGCCAGAGCCGATCTCGGGGAGGTCGACCGGGAACTGGTGTTCGCGTTCCTGGTCGCGCCCACCCTGTGCGGCGCCACCGCTCGGCCCTGGGTGTGGGCCGGCGCCGCGGTCGCTGCCTTCGCTGCCGCTCATGAGGTTGCTCGGCGCGCGTCCTGACACGGTTTAGGCTTGACCCTCGTGCGCGTCCTCGTAATCGGCTCCGGTGCTCGTGAACATGCTCTGCTGCTGGCGTTGGGCAGGGATCCCCAGGTTGACGCGGTGGCAATCGCCCCGGGTAACGCCGGCACCGCCGCAGCGGCCGAACAGCACGACGTCGACATCAGCTCCAGCGACGAAGTGGTGGCGCTGGCCCGCAGGTTCGGCGCCGACCTGGTGGTCATCGGGCCAGAGGTGCCGCTTGTCCTCGGCGTGGCCGATGCGCTGCGTGCCGCCGGTATCGCGGCCTTCGGCCCGTCCAAGGACGCGGCGCGCATCGAGGGCTCGAAGGCGTTCGCCAAGGATGTCATGGCGGCGGCCGGAGTGCGCACCGCTGTCAGCGAGGTCGTCGACAACCCCGGCCACCTCGATGCCGCGCTCGACCGATTCGGTCCGGCGGCCGGCCAACAGGCGTGGGTGGTCAAGGATGACGGGCTGGCCGCCGGCAAAGGTGTGGTGGTGACTCCGGACCGCGACGTCGCGCGCGCCCATGCGGCCGGCCTGCTCGACGGCGGTCACCCCGTGCTGCTCGAGTCGTTCCTCGACGGTCCAGAAGTGTCGCTGTTCTGTGTGGTGGACGGTGAAACGGTGGTGCCGCTGCTGCCGGCTCAGGACTTCAAACGGGTGGGCGACGATGATTCCGGGCCCAACACGGGTGGGATGGGCGCATATGCACCGTTGCCGTGGCTGCCCGACGAGGTGACCGCCCAGATCGTCGACGAGATTGTCAAACCTGTTGCGGCGGAACTGGTCCGCCGCGGCAGTGCGTTCACCGGACTGCTGTACGCGGGGCTGGCCATCACGTCGGGCGGTCCTGCTGTGGTGGAGTTCAACTGCCGCTTCGGCGACCCGGAGACCCAAGCGGTGCTCGCGCTGCTGGAGTCACCGCTGGGCCAGCTGCTCTACGCCGCCTCCACCGGGACATTGAGTGACTTCGGCCCGCTGCGCTGGCAGGACGGTTCGGCGGTCACCGTGGTGATCGCCGCGGAGAACTATCCCGGCCGTCCGCGGCTGGGTGATGTCATCACCGGTGCGGAGGCCGCCGGCGTCCTGCATGCGGGCACCGCCCGCCGCGACGACGGGGCCGTCGTCTCCTCCGGTGGACGGGTGCTGTCGGTGGTGGGAACCGGGTCCGACCTGGCCGCCGCGCGCGACGCCGCCTATGCACTCACGGGGGCGATTCGGTTGCCGGGCAGCCATTTCCGCACCGACATCGGGCTGGCGGCACTGGAAGGCCGCATCCAGCTCTGAGGCCGGGCGGGCTTGTGCGAAACGCTGCCGGAGTCCGTGCGGTATGACTTACAGTTGACGCGTCAGCTGTAATGCCCCCGCACGCGCCAGGAGCCGAGTTGTCCGAAACCGACGCTGACCGCGACGCCGTGGTCGACTGTTGTCCCACACCGCTGGTCCGGGTCGGCACCGTGCTCGGCCACGCCGCGCGGACGGCGCAGGCGTGAGATCTCTTGTCGGCAAACACGCCATCGTCACCGGTGCGGGCTCGGGAATCGGCGCCGCACTGTGCCGCGCGCTGATCGAGGTAGGTGCTCACGTGTTGTGCACCGATGTCGACGGCGATGCGGCCGAGCGCACTGCGGCGGGGCTCGGGCCGCGGGCGCGCTCGATCCGGGTCGACGTCACCAACGCCGACTCGGTGCAGGCCGCCGTCGACGACGTGGTGCTGCGCGCCGGGCGCCTGGACCTGATGTTCAACAACGCCGGCATCACCTGGGCCGCCGACACCGAGTTGCTCACGCTGGAGCACTGGAATTCGATCATCGACGTCAACATCCGCGGTGTGGTGCACGGGGTGGCAGCCGCGTACCCACAGATGGTGCAGCAGGGCTCCGGTCACATCATCAACACCGCGTCGATGGCCGGACTGGCCGCCGCCGGCCAGATCACCAGCTACGTGATGACCAAACACGCCGTCGTCGGGCTGTCGCTGGCGTTGCGCAGCGAAGCTGCCGCCCACAACATCGGGGTGCTGGCCCTGTGCCCGACCGCGGTCGAGACGCCGATCCTGGAGAAGGGATTGATCACCGGCATCAACGGGCGTGAGTTCTACCGAATGGGTCAGCGCAGCAAGGAGTTCTACGACCCGGACCGGCTGGCCCATGACACCCTGCGCGCGATCGACCGCAATCGTGCCCTGCTGGTGGTACCTCGCACGGCGTATGCCGGTTGGCTGCTGGCCCGCTTGGCTCCCGGGTTGATGCAACGCATGTCCATCAGGCTCATGGCCCAGCAGCGCCGGTCGCAACGGGAGTTCTCGGAAGGGGTCCGGCCATGACGGTCCCGGTGTCCATTCCCCGTTATCCCGACGACGTCACCCCGGCATGGCTGTCCGAGGTGCTGCGAGCCGAGGTGACCGGAGCCGACGTGGTGGCGGTCGGAACGGGTCAGACCGGTGCCACCTACCGGGTGTCGGTCACCTACGCCGGTGATCCAGGCGCGCTGCCGGCGACGTTCGTGATCAAGCTGCCGGCCGCCGACGACACCGTCCGTGACCGTGTAGTCCTGGGTTACCGCAGTGAGTGCGCGTTCTACGAGTCGGTGGCGCACCGGGTGCAGGTCCCGGTGCCGTCCTGTTTTCACTGCGAGATCACCGACGACGCAGCCGATTACGCCTTGCTGCTGACCGACGCGGCGCCGGCTGTCCAGGGCGATCAGATTCTCGGCTGCTCCGAGGCGCAGGCACGGTTGGCGGTACGCGCGATCGCCGGTTTGCACGGACCCACGTGGAATCAGCAGGAGTGGCTGACGTTCCCCGGCCTGGCGATGTCGATGCTCGACGACGCGTCCAAGAAGGGGATGGGTGAGGTCGCGGTGATGAGCGCCGACATCACCGTCGAGAAACTGGGAGCCAAGCTGGCTGGCGACGACCGCGCGACATTCGTCGATGTCATGGGCCTGGTCACCCCCTGGCTCGCCGACCTCGGGCGCTTCAGCCTGATCCACGGCGACTACCGACTCGACAACGTGCTGTTCCATCCGGACGGGACGCGGATGTGGGTGGTCGACTGGCAGACCCTGGGGGTGGGATTGCCCGCCCGCGACCTCGCGTACTTCGCCGCAACCAGCCTCGAGCCGCGACTGCGCGCCGATCTGGACCGCACATTGGTCGCCGAGTATCACCAGGCCCTGCTGAGCTACGGAGTCACCGGCTACGACCTCGAAACATGTTGGCATGACTACCGGTACGGAATGCTGCAGGCTCCGCTGATCTCCGCGCTGGGCTTCGCCTTCGCCGTCGGCACCGAGCGCGGCGACGATATGGTGGCCACCATGGTGCGCCGCGGTTGCCAGGCGGTACGCGAGCTCGGAACCGCCGAACTGGTGCGGGCCCGCGGCTGACTGACGCGCGTCAGAATTCATTGACCTATGTCAAATGCGGCGTTACTGTCCATGCATCGAGGACAGGAGGCCAACGATGGTCCAGTCTGCACCCACCACCGCGATCATCGGTGCCGGCATCAGCGGCCTGACGGCAGGCAAGATGCTCAAGGACTACGGCATTCCGTACACCACCTTCGAGATGTCGGATCGCATCGGCGGCAACTGGGCCTTCGGCAACCCGAACGGCCGCAGTAGCGCCTACCGCTCGCTGCACATCGATACCTCACGGCATCGTCTGTCCTTCAAGGACTTTCCGATGCCGCAGAGCTATCCGGCCTTTCCGCACCACTCCGACATCAAGGCCTATCTCGACGACTACGCCGACGCCTTCGGGCTCCTCGACCACATCGAGTTCAACAACGGGGTGGTGCACGCCAGGCCCACCGCCGGTGGCTGGGAAATCCAGGACCAGGCCGGTGCCACCCGTCACTTCGATCTTCTCGTCGTCGGAAACGGACACCACTGGGACGCTCGAATGCCGGATTTTCCCGGCACTTTCACCGGCGAGGTCATCCATTCCCATCACTACATCGATCCGCAGACACCGCTCGCCTTGACCGGCAAGCGCATCCTCGTCGTCGGTATCGGCAACAGCGCGGCGGACATCACCGTCGAACTGTCCTCGAAGTCGTTGCAGAACCAGGTGACACTGTCCACGCGGTCGAGTGCCTGGATCGTGCCCAAGTACATCGCCGGCCAGCCCGGCGACAAGCTGTTCCGCACCACGCCGTACCTGCCGTTGTCCTGGCAGCGCAAGGCGATCCAGATGCTGGCGCCGCTACTGGGTACCGATCCGACCTCCTACGGATTGCCGCCGGCCAACCACAAGCTGTTCGAGGCCCACCCCACCCAGTCGGTGGAACTGCCGTTGCGGCTCGGTTCCGGCGATGTCACCCCCAAACCCAATGTCTCCCGACTGGACGGCGCCACCGTGCATTTCGAGGACGGGTCCAGCGCCGAGTTCGACGTCATCATCTACGCCACCGGCTACAACATCACCTTCCCGTTCTTCGACCCGGAGTTCCTGAGCGCACCCGACAATCAGATCCGGCTGTACAAGCGGATGTTCAAACCGGGTCTCGACAATCTGGTGTTCATCGGCTTCGCGCAGGCCATCCCCACCCTGTTCCCCTTTGTCGAATGTCAGGCCCGGCTGCTGGCGGCCTATGCGGCGGGGAAGTACGCGCTGCCCCCGGTGGACGAAATGGAGCGGGTGATCGATGCCGACCAGCAGGTGCATGCCGGGCACTGCGTGGACCGGCCGCGGCACACCCAGCAGGTTGATTACTTCTACTACGAGCACGACATCCGGGTGCGTGAGATCCCGGCCGGAATGCGCCGCGCCGCCGCACATCTGGCCCGGGCATGAGGTCGCGCACCGACCGGCGCCCGCCACCGCGCAGTGACGTGCGGCGCGCGGCGATCCTGGAGGCACTGGATCGTTGGTTGCAGGACTCGGATCTGGAGACCATCAACGTCGCCGACATCGCGGGTGAGGCGGGGGTGACCCGGTCGGCGTTCTACTTCTACTTCGAGAACAAGGCCGCTGCGGTGGCGGCGCTGATGGAGCAGATGGTCGACGAGACGCTTCGCGTCAGTGACGAGTTCACCGGTTCGACAGGCCCTCCGCAGGCCCGGATACAGACCATGCTCGATGGGTTGATCCTCATGTGGACCCGGCATCGGCACCTCTTCAAGGCGATGCTGGAAGCGCGTGGTTCCGGTGGCACCATCCGGGAGATCTGGGATGACGCCACCGCCTCCTTCGTCGACTCCGTGGCGGCGATGATCCGTGCTGACCGTGCGGCGGGCCGCGCACCGGAAGGTCTGGACGCCTCGGTGCTGGCGTCGGTTCTGCTGGACGTCAACGGCCGGATGCTCGAGCGGCTCACCCTTGGCGGGGTGTTGACGCGGGCGCAGCTCATCGACGGCATCGCGGCGATATGGCTCAGTACGATCTACGGCATCGCGTGGATGCCGCAGCGGTCCCAGGAGACGGCGTGACATACACCGATATCGACTTCCCCTCTGAAGGAACACGCTGCACCGGATGGCATTTCGTGGGTGCCTGTGACGCGCTGTCGGGTGCGCGGGGCAGACCGGTGGTGGTCATGGGCCACGGTTTCGGTGGTACCAAGGACTCCGGGCTGCAACCGTTCGCCGAGAACTTCAGCGCCGCGGGCCTGGACGTTCTGGCCTTCGACTACCGGGGTTTCGGTTCTTCGGAAGGTGACCCGCGACAGCAGATCTCGATCGAGGGCCAGGTGCGAGACTACCAGGCCGCGATGGCTGCGGCCAAGAAGCTCGACGGTGTGGATCCGGACCGGATCGTGCTGTGGGGGTCGTCGTTGTCCGGCGGCCACGTCATCCGCGCCGGCGCCGGCCGTGGTGATGTCGCGGCGGTGATAGCGATGACGCCGCTGACCAACTCCCTGGCAACAGCCCGTGCGATTCTGGCCCAGTACAGCGTGTGGAGTGCTTTGCGCGCCACCGCCAACGGCGTGCGTTCGCGGATCGCCGTCGCGCGGGGGCGGGCGCCGGTCATGATGCCGCTGGTGTCCACCCCCGGCGGTGCCGGAGCGCTGGCGCTCGACGGGGCCTACGACAGCTACGTGGGGATGTCCGGACCCACCTGGCGCAACGAGGTCGACGCCGCGGTGGGCTTGGAACTCGCGACCATCAAGACCAAGGCGCACGCCAAGGCTCTGCGCGGGAAACTGTTGGTGCAGATCGCCGATTTCGACAGGTATGTCCCCGCCGACGCGGTGGCCAGAACGGCGGTGCACGGCCAGGGCCAGGTGCACCGTTACCCGTGCGATCACTTCGACGTGTGGCCAGGCCACGACTGGTTCGACAAGGCCTCCACCGATCAGGTCCGGTTCCTTCAGCGGGTGCTGGCCGCCACCACACGGTCTGAGGTGCCGGCCATCTAGGGTGGGGCGGTGGCGAACGAGGAGATGCGGGACAACTGGTCCGAACGTGGCACCAGTTGGGTGACGAACGAGCGCATCTTCGAAGCCGTACTCGCCCCCTTCACCGAACCGATCCTCCGCGCCGCCGGAGTTCGCCCGGGGGACCGGTTACTCGATATCGGTTGCGGTTCAGGGACTTTGCTGCAACGTGCCATTTCGGCCGGCGCCTCCGCCGTCGGCGTCGACATCTCTGATGTGATGGTGGAAGCAGCGCGCCGGCGGGCCGCAGAGGCCACGGTGCTGTTGGCCGACGCTCAGACCGCCGACCTCCGCGCGCTGGGCCCCTTCGACCGGGTGGTGTCGCGGTTCGGGGTGATGTTCTTCGAGGATCCGGTGGCGGCCTTCACCAACATCCGTGCCGCCACCGCTGCCGGTGCCACCCTCGCCTTCGTCTGCTGGCGTGATGCCGACAATCCGATGTTCACCCTGGGCAACAGCGTGCTGGCCGCCCGCCTCCAGAATCCCGCTCTGGCATCGGCGTCCGACCCGGTGGGGCCCCTGGCCTTCGGCGACCGGCGCCGGCCGCGTCAGATACTCACCGAGGCCGGCTGGCATGACATCACCGTCGAGCCCTTCGACGGTATCTGTGACTACGGGATCGACGGCAGTGACGGGGTGGAGGAGCGGTTGGCCGTGGTGCTGACCAGTTCCACGGGCCGCGCCGCGCGTGCGGAACTGGAACCCGGACTCGGCGCCGCGGGCTGGGCGGCGCTGGTCGAGGACGTCCGCGCTGAACTGCGCCGCCACCTCGTCGACGGGGTGGTCAAGTTCGTGGGCCGGGTCTGGGTGGTTTCGGCGGTGGCGTAGGACCAGGACCCAGCCGGCGAACGCATGCTCTCTAGAACACCGTCGCACCCAGATCCACGGCGATCCGTGCCGCGGTGACCATCCTGGATTCGTCGGACGCCAGCCAGGCCACCGCATCGGAGATGTCCTCTGGTTGGGCGATGTACTCCGGCAGGAACGGCGTCACCATGTTCATCAGACCGGGATTGGTCTCGTTGGCGCGGTTGAGCGCCGCCATCATGTCGCCGGTGCCCATCGGGGTGTTGACCGCGCCAGGGTGCAGACTGTTGACGCGTACCGAATGCTTGCCCAGTTCTGCGGCGAAGGCACGGGCCATTCCGGTGACGGCGTGTTTGCTCGCCGTGTAGTGCACCATGAATGGCTGCATCTTGAGACCCGCCGCTGAGCTGATGAGGATGATCGAACCGCCGCGGCCTCCGTCGATGATCTTCTGTGCGCCTGCCATGACGGTGTTCCAGGTGCCGGTGACGTTGATGTCCATCACGTCTTTGAAGGACTCGGGACTGGTCTCGTTCCATGCTTCGGGCACCGTGATGCCGGCATTGGCGACGATGACATCGAGTCTGCCGAATTCGGTGACGCCCTTGTCCACGGCGGCGGTCAGCCCGGCGAGATCTCGGGTGTCCACCACCGAGGCCAGGATCCGGCGGCCGGTCTTCTCGACCAGTCGCACGGTCTCTGCCAGGTCCTCCGGCGTCGCCGAGTCGTACGGGACACTGCGCGGCAGCGGCCCGGCCAGATCGACGGCGACGATGTCGGCCCCCTCCTGTGCCAGTCGCACGGCGTGCGCCCGGCCTTGGCCGCGTGCGGCTCCGGTGATGAAAGCCACTCTGTCGGTGAGTTTTCCGCTCATCAAGTCCTCTCACTGGGTTGACCCTGGGTTCACGACTAACTTAGCCAGGCTAACCGATTGTGGCCAGCGGGGGCGGCTAGGCTCGGCCCATGCGGCCTGACACCTGTCGAACCGGGGTTGTGCCACTCCGACGTAGCGTGACATTGTGGCGGGTATTTGTAAAGTATGCCGATGGCCGGTCCCAGACGCGAGGAGCATGCCGAGGATGACTGTTACGACCGAAGTCGGTGATGATGACTTCCGCGAGATCCTGGCGCAAACCCGGCACTTCATCCGGACCGCCGTGGTGCCTCGCGAAGCGGAGATCCTGGCTGACGACCGGGTGCCCGATGACCTGCGCGAGCAGGCCAAGAAGATGGGGTTGTTCGGCTACGCGATTCCGCAACAGTGGGGCGGGCTGGGGCTCAACCTCATGCAGGATGTCGAGCTGGCAATGGAATTCGGCTACACGTCGCTGGCGCTGCGCTCGATGTTCGGCACCAACAACGGGATCGCCGGTCAGGTGCTGGTCGGGTTCGGCACCGAGGAGCAGAAGACCACCTGGCTGGAGGGGATCGCCAGTGGTGAGGTGGTGGCCTCCTTCGCGTTGACCGAAGCCGGCGCGGGTTCCAATCCGTCGGGTCTGCGCACCAAAGCGGTCCGTGACGGCGCCCACTGGGTGATCTCGGGGGAGAAGCGCTTCATCACCAACGCCCCGACGGCCGATCTTTTTGTGGTGTTCGCCCGCACCCGGCCTGCGGACGCCGCCGGCGCCGGAATCGCGGTCTTCCTGGTTCCCGCGGACGCAGCGGGAGTCGAGGTGGGTGTCAAGGATGCCAAGATGGGCCAGGAGGGTGCCTGGACCTCCGATGTCCGCCTCGCCGATGTGCGGGTGCCGGAGACGGCGCTGGTCGGTGGCAGTGAGGACCACGGCTACCGCGCTGCCATGACCTCACTGGCGCGCGGACGGGTTCACATCGCCGCGCTGGCGGTGGGGGCCGCGCAGCGGGTGCTCGACGAATCGGTGGCCTACGCGGCGACGGCCACCCAAGGCGGCACCCCGATCGGTGACTTCCAGCTGGTGCAGGCCATGATCGCCGATCAGCAGACCGGCGTGCTGGCCGGTCGAGCGCTGGTGCGTGAGGCGGCCCGCCAGTGGGTGACCGAGGAGGACCGCCGCATCGCGCCGTCGGCGGCCAAACTGTTCTGCACCGAAATGGCCGGCCAGGTCGCCGATCTGGGAGTGCAGATCCACGGTGGGACCGGCTACATGCGTGGAGTGCCGGTGGAGCGGATCTATCGCGAGGTCCGCCTGCTCAGACTGTACGAGGGCACCAGCGAGATCCAGCGGTTGATCATCGGCGGCGGCTTGGTCAAAGCCGCCAAGAAGAAGATGGGGTGAGTTGATGGCGTTGTTGTCCGGACGTACCGCGGTGATCACCGGTGGTGCCCAGGGGCTCGGGTATGCGATCGCCGAGCGGTTTGTCGCCGAAGGCGCGCGGGTGGTGCTCGGGGATCTCGATCTGGTGGCCACCCAGGCTGCGGCCGCACGCCTCGGGGACGATGTGGCCGCGGCGGTGCGCTGCGACGTCACCAGCGGCGAGGAGGTGGCGACGTTGGTCGGTGCCGCGGTGAGCACATTCGGGAGCCTGGACATCATGGTCAACAACGCCGGCATCACCCGCGATGCGACCATCCGCAAGATGACCGAGGACCAGTTCGACCAGGTGATCTCGGTGCATCTGAAAGGAACCTGGAACGGGATCCGGCATGCTGCGGCGATCATGCGGGAGAACAAAACTGGGGCGATCGTCAACATGTCCTCGATCTCGGGAAAGGTCGGCATGGTGGGTCAGACGAATTATTCGGCAGCCAAAGCCGGCATCGTCGGGATGACGAAGGCGGCCTCGAAGGAACTCGCCCACCTGGGCGTGAGGGTCAACGCGATTCAGCCGGGCCTGATCCGGTCCGCCATGACCGAGGCCATGCCGCAACGGATTTGGGACTCCAAGGTCGCGGAGGTGCCCATGGGGCGAGCCGGTGAACCCGGTGAGGTCGCCAACGTCGCGCTGTTCCTGGCGTCGGACCTGTCGTCCTATATGACGGGCACCGTGCTGGAGGTCACCGGCGGGCGGCACCTGTGAGGCGAGTGAGCGGAAGGAGCGCCAGCGAGTGACGGGAACGAGGCGAACGAATCCGGCACCTGTGAGGCGAGTGAGCGGAAGGAGCGCCAGCGAGTGACGGGAACGAGGCGAACGAATCCGGCACCTGTGAAAGAGGTGGTGATCTGTGAGCCGGTGCGCACACCGATCGGCCGCTACGGTGGCATGTTCAAGGCGCTGACGGCCGTCGACCTCGGGGTGGCTGCGCTGCGAGGGCTGTTGCAGCGCACCGGGATCGCACCCGATGCGGTGGAGGACGTCATCCTGGGGCACTGCTATCCGAACAGCGAGGCGCCGGCCATCGGCCGGGTGGTCGCGCTCGACGCCGGTCTGCCCGTCACGGTGCCCGGCATGCAGATCGACCGGCGGTGTGGCTCCGGCCTGCAAGCGGTGATCCAGGCGGCGCTACAGGTGGGCAGCGGGAACAACGACCTGGTGATCGCCGGCGGGGCCGAGAGCATGAGCAACGTGGTGTTCTACTCCACCGATATGCGGTGGGGCGGCGCACGCACCGGGGTGCAGATCCACGACGCGCTGGCCCGCGGGCGGACCACGGCGGGCGGCAGTAGCCACCCGGTGCCCGGCGGCATGCTGGAGACCGCGGAGAACCTGCGACGGCAGTACGGCATCGGCCGCGACGAGCAGGACCGGTTGGCGGTGACCTCGCATTCGCGGGCAGTGGCGGCGCAGAAAGAAGGCATCCTCGCCGAGGAGATCATCCCGGTCAGTGTGCCGACCCGCGGTGGTGACGAGCTGATCGACACCGACGAGCATCCCCGCGCCGACACGTCGGTCGAGTCGCTGGCCAAGCTGAAACCGATTCTCGGCAAACAGGATCCGGAGGCCACCGTCACCGCCGGAAACTCCAGTGGCCAGAATGACGCGGCGTCGATGTGTGTGGTCACCACCCCGGAGAAGGCGCGTGAACTCGGCCTGACCCCACTGGTGAGTCTGGTGTCGTGGGCGGTGGCCGGGGTGGCGCCGGACATCATGGGCATCGGACCGGTGCCCGCGACCGAGGCCGCTCTCGGCAAGGCGGGGCTGACGCTGGCCGACATCGACCTGATCGAACTCAACGAGGCGTTCGCGGCCCAGGCGCTGGCAGTGCTGCGGGAATGGAACGCCGGTGAAGACGATCTGGCGCGCATCAACGTGCACGGCTCGGGTATCTCGCTCGGCCACCCGGTGGGAGCCACCGGCGGCCGGATGCTGGCGACGCTGGCCCGGGAGTTGAACCGGCGGCAGGCGCGTTACGGCCTGGAGACCATGTGCATCGGCGGCGGACAAGGCCTGGCTGCGGTTTTCGAGAGGTATGACTCATGACGAAACTCGCTCAGACACTGGGGCTTTCCGAATTCCAAGCGGAGATCCTCGCCACGGTCCGGCAATTTGTGGACAAGGAGATCATCCCGAACGCCTCGGACCTGGAGCGTACCGACACCTATCCTCAGGCCATCGTCGATGCCATGAAGGAGATGGGCCTGTTCGGGTTGATGATTCCCGAAGAGTACGGCGGCCTGGGCGAGTCGCTGCTGACCTATGCGCTGTGTGTCGAGGAACTCGCCCGCGGCTGGATGAGCGTCTCGGGCGTCATCAACACACACTTCATCGTCGCCTACATGATCCGTCAACACGGTACCGATGCCCAGAAACAGCACTTCCTGCCGAAGATGGCCACCGGCGAGACGCGAGGTGCCTTCTCGATGTCCGAACCCGAACTCGGATCGGATGTCGCAGCCATCCGGACCCGCGGCGCCAGAAACGACGACGGCACTTACACCATCAACGGCCAGAAGATGTGGCTGACCAACGGCGGCAGCTCCACTCTGGTGGCCGCCCTGGTGCGCACCGACGAAGGTGCCGACAAACCGCACCGGAACCTGACGGCGTTCCTGATCGAGAAACCCTCGGGGTTCGGCGAAGTGCTGCCGGGCCTGGTCATCCCGGGCAAGCTCGACAAGCTCGGCTACAAGGGCATCGACACCACCGAGTTGATCTTCGACGGGTACACCGCGTCAGCAACCGACGTGCTGGGAGAGAAACCCGGGCACGGTTTCTTCCAGATGATGGACGGTGTCGAGGTCGGGCGGGTCAACGTCTCAGCCCGGGCCTGCGGCGTCGGCATCCGCGCCTTCGAACTCGCCGCGCGGTACGCGCAGCAGCGTCAAACGTTCGGTAAACCCATCGCCGAACACCAGGCCATCGCCTTCCAGCTCGCCGAGATGGCCACCAAAGTCGAAGCCGCACACCTGATGATGGTCAACGCCGCCCGGTTGAAGGACTCCGGCGAACGCAACGACGTCGCAGCCGGAATGGCGAAGTATCTGGCCAGCGAGTTCTGCTCCGAGGTCACCCAGCAGAGCTTTCGCATCCACGGTGGGTACGGCTACTCCAAGGAGTACGAGATCGAACGACTGATGCGCGACGCCCCGTTCCTGTTGATCGGCGAGGGCACCAGCGAGATCCAGAAGAACATCATCAGCAAGCGACTGCTCGAGGACTACCGGATCTGAGCAGTTTCCCAAATCTGTCTACGCGAGCGTCAAAATCCTCTAACTTGACGCTTGTCAACGGAAGTAGTCTTTGGGAGGTCTCGTGGCACGGTTGTCGGCGTTGGTGGGAGCGGGTGCGGTTGCTGCGGGTGTTTCGGCCGCACTCATCGCCGGAGCTGACCTGGCGAGCGCGGACACGGGGGCGGACACCTCGACATCTGCCGACACCAGCGCCGACTCGTCGGACAAGGACGAAACGACAGGTCCCCGCCGGCAGGCCCGGGAGGCATCTGAGAGACGAGGTGCGTACTCGACCACCCGTGCCGACGACACCGACACGGACGACACCGACACGGAGGACGCCGACGATACGGACGACGCCGATAGCGAAGACGCCGAAGATGCCGACGAGGCCGCCGACACCGACACCGACACCGACACCGACGACAAGACGCAGCAAGGTGCCGAGGAAGCGGAGGAAACCCCCGCCGAAGTCGTGATCGTCGACGACGACATCCCGTCGGCGGACGAGCCGGATCAGGCGCCGGCAGAGATCGAGTCCGCCGATCCGGCACCCGTCACCCCGGATGTGGAACCCGCCGTCGCACTGGTCGGCCGGTACGGCGCGTCGCCCGAGGAACGTGCGGTCCGCACGGCGCTGACCCCCACGGAGACTCCGGCTCTGGCTGCTGCGCCGCAGCGCACCCTGCAGGAACTGGTCCAGTCGTTCATCTTCGACTTCGTCGGGGTGGCCGTCACCTTCATCGCCGGGCCCCCGGTGGTACCGCCGGGCAGCACGGTCACCGTTCGCACATCGTCTTTGGAGATCACCGAAGGGCGCAACGTCCCGGCCCATTGGTATTACCCCGAGGGTGACGAACCGCCGCAGCGAATCATCCTGCTGCAACACGGTTTCCTGGGCGTCGGTGCGATGTACAGCTACACCGCGGCCAATCTGGCCGAGACCACCAACAGCATCGTCGTGGTCCCGACGCTGTCCTCGAACCGCTACGTCGCGGACGGATTCTGGCTGGGTGACGATCAGGCGCTGCGCGCCACCGCCGCGTTGTTCCTCGGCAACCGAGACGCCTTGACAGCCAGTGCGATCGCCGCCGGTTACGCGCAGCGATACGGTGCGGGGGTTGCTCTGCCGGGCAGGTTCGCACTTGTCGGGCACTCGCTCGGCGGCAATCTGGTGGCTGGGGCGGCGGGGTACTACGCGGATGCGGTGATCGCCGGTGGTGAAGCCAATCAGCTGGCGGGCGTGGTTCTGCTCGATGCTGCGCCCCAGCAGAACGTGCTGCCCGAGGCGCTGGACAAGCTCGACGGGCTCGGTACCTACATCCCGGTGCTGGAACTCGGCGCTCCCAAAGAATCCCGCAGGGTGGATGCGGCCCTGAATGAACACCGGCCGGGCAAGTTCAACGGTGTGGTGCTCGAGAACGGCAAACACCTCGATGCCATGGAGGGGGGCACCTGGCTCATCCAGTTGATATCGCATCTCTACCAAGGCTTTCCGACGGCGCAGAATCAGGCGGCCGCGCAGACGCTCATCGACGGGTGGGTCGCCGACATCCTCGACGGCCGCATCGATCCGGCGACGGGGAGGTGTGACGGTGACGACTGCGCGGGCATCTACGGCACGCCCGGTCAGACTCTGCCTCTCGAAACGCCGGTGGGTCCCACCAGTGGGACCGTGATCGGGGTGCTCCTGCCCGCGCGGTCAGCCGAGTTCCGGCCGTGGTCTGCCACCGCCGTGGTGGCACCGAGCCGGCCGGTCGCCACCGGGCCACTTCTGCGGCTGTGATCACCCGCCTCACCGCAACGGTGTACCGACGCTAGTACAGTAATGGCGACGGTAAGGGGGTGGAGACGTGATGGTGCTGGACGGTATCCGGGTGCTCGACTATGGCCGGTTCATCGCGGCCCCGTGGTGCAGCGCGCTGCTGGCGGATATGGGTGCCGATGTGCTGCGGGTGGAAAAACGCGAAGGGGGAGAGGACCGTTGGGTGCAGTCGGTGACCGACACCGGCGAGGGTGGCACCTTCCTGCAGTGCAACCGCAACAAGCGGTCCTTGACCCTGGACTCCACCACGCCGGAGGGCGCCGAGATCACCCGGAAACTGGTGGCGCGCGCTGACATCGTGGTGGCCAACATGCCGGCCGCAGGTATGCGGGCCAGCGGACTGGACTACGAGACCTTGAGAGCGGTGAAGCCCGACATCATCCTGGCCAGCGCCACCGCATACGGCGAAGGCGGACCGTACAGCGGGCGCATCGGATTCGACGGGGCCGGACAGGTGATGTCCGGTGCCACCCATCGCCAGGGTCTGCCCGACCAACCCATCCGAACCGTGGTGCCGTACGCCGACTTCGGGACGGCGTTGACACTGACGATCGGGGTGATGATGGCGCTGTACCACCGCGACCGGACCGGACAGGGCCAGCATGTGGAGGGGGCGCTGTTGCCGACGGCGATGATGCTGTCGAACGCGTTCCTGATCGAACGGGATCTGCTGGGAATCGACAAGCCGCGGATGGGCAACCGCGGCACGTCCGTCGCGCCGTGTGACCTCTACCGGTCGGCGGACGGCGGCTGGGTGCTGCTTCAGGTGGCCGGCCAACCGATGTTCCGGCGCTGGTGCCAACTGGTGGGGCGCGACGAGTTGTTCGACGATCCCCGCTTCGCCGACGACGACCGGCGGTGGGAGCACGGCGACGAGCTCAACGACATCATGTCGCAGTGGTGCGCCGACAAAACCAAAGCGGAGATCCTCACCCTGCTGGAGCAGGCGAAACTTCCTGCCGCACCCATGCATTCGACAAAGGATGTGCTGGACGACCCGCATGTTCGGGCGATGGGCTATCTGCAGCGGGTACCGTTCCCCGGTACGCCTCGTGACGTGCCGGTGATCGAGACGCCCTTCCGGATGTCGGCGACACCGGGAACCATCCGCCGGCGTGCTCCACTGCTCGGTGAGCACACCGAGGAAGTGCTGACCGAGATCGGCTACGACGCTGCACACATCGCCGAACTCCGCGAGCGCGCGATCGTCTGATCGCGCTCACGCACTCAGAACGGCCTACGGCGCAACAACACCGCGGCCACCACAACAGTCCACAGCCAGGTGAGCGCCGTGAACGGGACGATGACGGCGAAGTCGAACTCTCGTGGACAACAGTTCTGGGTGGCCTGGCGGTCATCTCCTGTGCCGCGGTGGCCGTTCGGCTACGCCTGAGAAGCCAGTGATCCCCTCACTCACCGAAATGCTCGCGCACAGCGGACAAGTCGGGCTTTCCGGACGGAGTCCGCGGAATGGTCTCGACGATCTCGATCTCCACGGGTATCTCGTATCGGGCCAGTCGCTGGGCCAGGAAACCGGCGAGTTCCTCGGCGCGCGAGGCGGCCCGTAGCTCCACCATCGCGACCGGCACCGCTCCCAGCCGGGCATCGGTCTTACCCACTACGGCGGCGCCACGGACGGCGGGGTGGGTTTCCAGAGCGGCGCGAACTTCGTCGGGCATCACCTTGAATCCGCCGCGGATGATGGCCTGATCGGCGCGTCCGAGAATCCAGAGGAATCCGTCGGCGTCGAGCCGGGCCAGATCGGTGGTGCGGATCCAGTCGGTGTTCGCGCCCAGTTGCGCAGGCTTCACTTCGAGTAGTCCCACCTGGCCCGGAGTCAGCGGCGTGCCCGTTTCACCGACGACACGAAGTTGCGCACCTGGGTTCGCCCGGCCGACGCTGCCGCGTTTGCGGTGCCAGAACTCGCGGTGGTCGGCCAGTGTCCAGCCGGCCACACCGCCGCCGAATTCCGTTGCCGCGTAGGAGGTCAGCACCGGAATGCCGAACTTGGCGGTGAAGGCGTCGGCGTCGTCGGCGGACAACGGCGCGGTGCCGGAGGTGACCACCTGCACACCGGCGAGGTCGGCGGCGGTGAGATCGGACTGCAGGACCATCCGCAGCGCGGCAGGTACCAGCGACACCGCGCGGGGGCGGTGTTCTCGTACCGCCGCGGCCCAGCGGTCCAGGTCGAACTTCGGCAGCAGGACGAACGGCCGGGCCTCGGCCACGCACAGCAGTACCCGGAACACCCCACCGATGTGCACCAGTGGTGAATTGACGATCGCCACCCCGGCGCGGATCCCCTCCGGTTTCTTCTGGCTCATCACACTGCGCGCCAGCATGTCGTAGGTCAGGTCGACACGCTTGGGCGGTCCGGTGGTTCCGCTGGTGAGCATCCACACCGCCACCCCGGGCCGGTCGGCGCCCGGCGCCGGGGCCGATGCCGCGGACACCACGGTGGGTGTTCGGTCGGTGAGTGCCACCAGTGTGGTGGTGGGGGAGGGGGTTACGGCATCGGCCAGGTCATCGGGCAGCCCGATCACCACGGGCAGGTCGAGATCGGCGATGTCGGTGCGGGTGCGGGTGCCGCCGCGCGACGGGTTGAGCACGACGACGGTGCCTCCACACGCGAGCACCCCGAGCAGGGCCGCGACGTGGGCGGGCTGATTGCGCAGCAGGATCCCGATCGGGGGCTGCGCACTGCCGCCGTAGCGGTCGATCAGCGCGCTGATGACGGCTACGGCGGTGGCGAGCCGCTGCCAGGTCGTCCACTGGTCGTCGAACTGTATGGCGTTGGCGTTGGGATCCAGGTCCAGAACGTCGGTGATGCGCTGCGAAAGGGGATGCCGCATCAGCGGACTCGGGGAGACCCGGGTCGGCGTGCCTGACCTGCGAGCTCGGCGGTCCCCAACGGATTGCCCAGCCGGGTGTAGATGAGACCCTGGTCGAGCGCGGCGCGGTACGGCTTGTCCAACGACTCCCAGATGGCCTTGACCGTGCCCTGGGTGGCCGAGGGTGGTTTGGCGGCGATGGTGGCGGCGATCTCGTGGGCCCGGGTCCACAGGCTGTCGGCGCTCACCACCTCGCTGACCAGCCCGATGCGTAGCGCCGTCGCTGCCGACACCCGTTCGTCGTTGCCCATCAACGCCATTCGCAGTGTCTCGCCCAGCCCGATACGCCGCATCAACCCGATCGGCTCGAGCGCTGACACCAGCCCCGCGGTCACATGAGAGTCGAAGAAGGTGGCATCGTCGGAGCAGATCACCACATCGGATTCGTTGACGAAGTACAGGGCGCCGGCCGTGCACATGCCTTGCACGGCGCACACCACCGGCTTCCACATCTTCTGCCACTTGGGGCTGAGCAACTCGCCGGGGTCTTCGTGGTTCCACACGTTGTCGGGCTGCCCGTAGCTCGATTTCATGTCCAGGCCGGCGCTGAAGGCCCGGGTGCCGGCGGCCCGCAACACCACCGCGTTGGTGCCCTCATCGAGCTTGACGATGCGCCAGGCGGCCTGCATCTCCTCACACATCGTGCGGTTGAAGGCGTTCAACCTGTCCGGCCGGTTCAACGTGATGGTAGCTACCCGGAGTTCACGATCGAACTCCAGGAGAATCGTCTCGAATGGGGCCGCGGCGGATTGGGTCACCGGCACAACCAGTTCGGTGCCCGCTTCTCGGCGAAGGCTCGCGGGCCTTCCGCGGCGTCCTCGGTGCGCACCACGCGCTCACGGAAGGTCTCGGCCAAGATCTCGGCCTCGTTCAGCGGTAGGTCCAGGGTCTTGTGAATGGCCAGACGGGTACCGCGGACCGCCAGCGGTGCGTTGGAATTCACCGTGTCGGCGATCTCGTGTGCCCGGTCCAGCAGACGGTCGTGCGGAACGATCTCGGTGATCATGCCGAGCTCGTAGGCTCGCTGCGCGCTCAGACGTTCATGTTTGCCCATCAGTGCTATCCGTAGCGCAACCGAACGGGGTAGGGAGCGTGCCAGGCGCACCACTTCCCGCCCGGCGACCAGTCCGATACTGACGTGCGGGTCGAAGAAGGTGGCCTGGTCCGAAGCGATGACGATATCGCCTGTGGTCACCCAGTCCAGCCCTGCGCCACAACAGATCCCGTTGACGGCGACCAGCACCGGTTTGGTCATTCGCCGAAAGGGTGGCGTGCCTTCCTGCGGTGCCTCCCACTGGTCGTAGGTCGACAGGTAGGGCCGCTCGTAGATCACCCGGCCGTCGGCGGGGATCTCCTTGACGTCGGCGCCGGTGCAGAAGGCCCGGCCGACGGCGGTCACGAGCAGCAACCACACGTCGTCGTCGTTCTCGGCGTCGTCGTAGGCGGCGCGTAACTCGCTGATCATGTGCGGGCTCAGTGCATTGAGCGCTTCCGGACGGTTCAGCGTGATGGTGGCAGTACGGTCACGCACCGAGTAGGTGATGGTTGTGTAGTCCGGCATGCGCCTCCCTTCATCGGCCTCGGTAATCGGGTGTGCGCCGCTGACTGAAGGCGGCCAGACCCTCTTTGAAATCAGAGGTGCGGCATGAGAGTTCGAGATCAGAGAGCTCACGCTGCATCGATTGTCCGAGGGTGGCCTGCTGGCCGTAGGCGATCGCTTGTTTGGCCAGCCCGATGGCCACGGTGGGCCCGGATGCCACCCGGGCCAGGAGCGCCTCGACCGTGGTGTCCAGGTCTTCGGCGGGTGCGACCTCGTGAATGAGACCCCACTCCGCGGCTTGTTCGCCGGTGATCTGCTCACCCAGCAGCAGCATGCGTTTGGCCCGGGCCAGACCGGCGAGCCTGGGCAGTAACCAGGTGGCGCCCGAGTCGGGGGTGAATCCCCGGGACACGAACGGCTCCCAGAGTGTCGCATCGGACTCGGCGACGGTGAAGTCGGCGGCCAGTGCGAGGTTGCAGCCCAGCCCCACGGCCCAGCCCCGCACCGCGCACACCACGGGCAGCGCAATGGTGGCCACGAGTTCGACCACCCGGTTGGCGGTCAACGGGATCTTGCGTAACAGATGCCCGGTGCGGGGGCGCTGCGCCTCGGCGTTGGTGGCCACCCAGTCGGCGCCCGAGCAGAAGTCGGATCCCGCACCGCCGAGGGCGACGGCGCGCAGCGAGTCGTCAGTGGCCGCCCCGGTCAGCACGGTGACCAGTTCGTCGATCATCGAGTGGCTCAACGCATTGCGCCGCTGCGGGCGGTCCAGGGTGATGCGCAGGATCCCGTCGGCGTGTGACGTGAGCACCCGGCCCTCGTCAGCCACGTTCTCGACCACGGGATGCACCCTTCCGCTGCTATACGGATAGCCCTACAGTAGGGATCACCATTTACTATCTTGTACAAGTTAGCAAGCGATGACGTCCGGCGGAACGGGATGCGGGTATGGGTGCTCCAGACGATGACCGGGTGCTGTTCGAGATCGACCGGGACATCCGGGTCGCCACCGTCACGCTGAACAATCCCCGGCAGCGCAACTCCTACGATGCGGCGATGCGCGATGCGGTGGCCCGCTGCCTGGACATCGTCGCCGAGGACGACGACGTGACGGTGGTGTTGTTGCGGGGCGCCGACGGGGTGTTCAGCACCGGCGCCGACATGAACAACGCCTACGGCTGGTACGGCGAGAAGTCCGGGGCCACCAGACGCCCCAGCCAGCGCCGGCGACTCACCGTGGACCGCAAGTCATTCGGCTTCTACCACAATCTGATGGGGTTCCCGAAGATCACCGTCGGCGAGATCAGCGGCTACGCCCTGGGCGGGGGCTTCGAGATGGCGTTGATGATGGACATCGCGGTGATCGGCGCCGACACCCGAATCGGTATGCCCGCCACGCGTTTTCTGGGTCCGGCGCTGGGGAGTCTGCACATGTTCTTCCACCGGCTCGGCCCGGTCCTGGCGAGACGGCTGTTGCTGACCGGCGACATCGTGGAGGCGGGCACCGTCGCACACCTCGGGGTGTTCACCGAGACCTGCGCGCCTGAGGCGGTGGCGCCGCGGGCGCGGTACTGGGCGCAGAAGGCGGCCAAGATGCCGGCTGACGGTGTCGTCATCGCCAAAGAGGCATTCCGGCTCGTTGAGCAGAGCCAGGCCTACCAGGGCGAAGAGGTAGCCAGCTACCTTTTCCACGCTTACGGGACGAACCTGCAGTTCTCCCCCGGGGAGTTCAACTTCGTCAAGACCCGTGCCGAACACGGCACCAAGGAGGCTTTCCGATTGCGCGACGAGCACTTTCACGTGCCCGAACCCGATCTCGGGTGACGAGGGTTACTTCGCGCGGCTGCGTGCGCGGGTTCTCGGTTTGCGCGCCGGGCCCTCTCCGATCAGGCGCTCGGCGTGATCGAGGATGCAGTTGAGCGCGTACTCGAAATTGGTGTCGTCGGTGGAGGCGATGCGGTGCTTGCCGTCGGCGGTCACCGCGGCCAGCAGGGGCGTGCTTTCCGGGTCGATCTTCATGCGGTCGTCCAACTGTGCTCCCGGGCCATCCTCGCCGGTGAGGTTCTTCTCGTAAAGACGCTGCAGCACAACGGATCCGCGGACATGGACGGACACCGCGGAGTAGGTCTCGAAGGCATCCTCCGGCGACAGGCCGGCCTCGACGAGGCTCGCGATGGACTTCTCCACTTCCAGCACGCCCAGTTGCGCCGCCTTCGGGCTCAGCGCCGACCGGATCAGGATCAGATCGCACAGGATGGGGTTGCCCATGAACGTCTTGCGCATGGTGTGCGCGTGATTGCGCAACGACTCGCGCCAGTCGACCGCCTCGACATACGGGGTGGCGAAAACGTATTCGCGTAACGCCCGATCTGTCATGGCGTTGAGAAGGTCGTCCTTCTTGCGGAAGTACCAGTAGATGCTGGTGACGCCGACGCCGAGATGCTTACCCAGCAGCGGCATGGACAGGTTGTCGATACCCACTTGTTCGGCGAGTTCGAAAGCGCCCTTGATGATGTCGTCGGGGTTGATGGAGCCGCGTTCACGCCGTTGCCGCTTCTCCGCGGTTACCTGCTTTGCCACGGGGCACCTCCATCACGATCCGGGTCCTGCGATGTCGACAACCTTACCGGTAGGCATCCGGTCGAGCCCTTCGCTGCGGGTGGCTGAGACTCGTCCCACAATGTCGCATCGGTCACGGCAGCTGCCGTGATGTGTCTACGGTAAGACGAATGGTAACTATTTCCGTAGCTGGGGAGTGCTGGTAACGGTGGATCTGGGTCTGGGCGGCGCCACGGCTGTCGTGGTGGGTGGTAGCCGCGGTATGGGGTTGGCCGCGGCGCGATGCCTGGCCGAAGACGGTGCGAAGGTAACGGTCATCGGCCGCTCCCGTGCGGCGTTGGATGCCGCGGTGGCCGAACTGGACTCCGCCGGCAGTTCCGAGACGGTCGGTCTGGTTGCCGATGCGGCCGACCAGGCCCAGATCGAGAAAGCGTTCGCCGAGACGGCGGATCGCTGGGACGACCAGCTGAACATCCTGATCAACGCTGTCGGGCCCAATGTGCAAGGAGCGTTCGAGGATCTGACCGACGAGCAGTGGCGGCAGGCGGTCGACACCGGGGTGATGTCGATGGTGCACAGTGTGCGGTCAGCGCTACCACTGCTGCGCCGCGCGGAATGGGCACGCATCGTCAACTTCTCGGCCACCTCGACGCAACGGCAGAGCGCCCGGCTGCCCGCATACACCGCGGCCAAGGCGATGGTCACCAGCATCTCGAAGAACCTGTCGCTGTCTTTGGCGCCCGACGAGATCCTGGTCAACGTCATCTCACCGGGCAGCGTGGCCTCGGAGTCGCTCAAGGCGTGGGCGCAGACGGTGGGGGTGGATGGCGATGATCCCTACCGGCTGATGGACGCCATCGGCGAGCATTTCGGCCATCCGGCGCAGCTGCCCAGGGCGGGCCTGCCGGAGGAGATCGGCCCTGTGGTGGCCTTCCTGGCGTCCCGGCGCAACTCCTACATGACCGGCGCGAACATCAACGTCGACGGAGGTTCCGATTTCACCTGATCGCCGCAGCTCGCACCCGGTGATCCGGCCTTGCGGAACCAGCTACTGAAAGGTATACAGTATGAGTGATTCGGACAGGGTGGCCGGTCGGTGAATCCGGGGGAGGTGCCGCGGGAGATGGGTAGTGCGGCCCGCGAAAATGATTCCCTCCCAACCGAAGCCGTGCTCTACGACGTCACCGACAGCGGCGTCGCGGTGATCACGCTGAACCGGCCCGACCGACTCAACACCTGGGGCCGCGATATCGCGGCCGGTTTCTACGCCGGCATCGACCGCGCCGAAGCTGATCCCTCGGTGCGGGCGATGGTGCTGACCGGCAACGGCACGGCCTTCTGCGCCGGCGCGCATCTGGGGTCGATGGCCACCATCGGCGAATCGCTGGCCGGCTCCGGCGATCAGCAACGTGACGTCAGTGCACTCGTCGGGGAACGTCATCCCCACTTCCTCACCGCGCTGGCCAAACCCGTGATCGCGGCGATCAACGGATCGTGCGTCGGGATCGGCCTCACCCACGCCCTGATGTGCGACGTCCGCTTCGCAGCCGCGGGCGCGAAGTTCGCCACCACGTTTCCCCGGCGGGGACTGGTCGCCGAGTACGGAATTTCCTGGATCCTCCCGCGCTTGGCGGGTTGGGGAGTGGCCACCGATCTGCTGCTGAGCGGGCGCACCTTCGCCGCGGAAGAAGCCTCGGCGCTGGGGCTGGTCAACGAGGTGGTGCCGGGTGAGGCGCTGCTCAACCGGGCTCTGGAATATGCCGGGGACCTGGCCCGCAACTGCTCGCCGGCGTCCATGGCGGTGATCAAGCAGCAGGTTTACGGCGATGCCGAACGCGGCGTCGCCGAGGCCAGTGAACGCGCCGAGAAGCTGATGCACGAGTCGCTGCTGCGCCCCGATGTCGTCGAAGGCATCATGAGCTTCCTCGAGAAGCGCAGCCCCGACTTTCCACCGCTGGCAGACTCGATGAGGGAGAGGTCATGAGCGCTCCAAAGCCCTTGGACTATCAGGCGATCGACGTCGACAATCACTATTACGAACCGCTGGACGCCTTCACCCGGCATCTGCCCAGGGAGTTCAAACGCCGTGGGGTGCAGATGGTTCAAGACGGCAAGCGCACGCTGGCCGTGATGGGTGAGAAGGTCAACCACTTCATCCCCAACCCCACCTTCGATCCGATCATCGAACCGGGCTGCCTCGATCTGCTCTTCCGTGGTGAGATCCCCGAGGGGGTGGATCCCGCCTCCCTGATGAAGGTCGACCGGCTGCCGGATCACCCGGAGTACCAGAACCGTGATGCCCGCGTGAAGGTGCTGGATCGGCAGAACCTCGAAACGGTGTTCATGCTGCCGACTTTCGCCTGCGGGGTCGAAGAAGCGCTCAAGCACGACATCGAGGCCACCATGGCCTCGGTGCATGCGTTCAACCTCTGGCTCGACGAGGACTGGGGATTCGACCGGCCCGACCACCGGATCCTGTCGGCACCCATCATCTCCCTGGCCGACCCGGACAAGGCCGTCGAGGAGGTGGAGTTCGTACTCGCCCGCGGCGCCAAGATGGTGCTGGTACGCCCCGCGCCGGTACCGGGCGTGGTGAAACCGCGCTCGCTCGGTGACCCGCTGCACGACCCGGTGTGGGCGCGGCTCGCCGAGGCCGGCGTGCCGGTCGGCTTCCACCTGTCCGACAGCGGCTATCTGGCGATCGCCGCGCTGTGGGGCGGCAAGGCCACCTTCGAGGGTTTCGGCAAGAAGGACCCGCTTGATCAACTCCTCCTCGATGACCGAGCCATTCACGACACCATGGCCTCGATGATCGTGCACCAGGTGTTCACCCGGCACCCGACGCTGAAAGTGGCGAGCATCGAGAACGGTTCGTACTTCGTCTACCGGCTGATCAAGCGGTTGAAGAAGGCGGCCAACACCGCGCCGTATCACTTCAAGGAAGATCCGGTGGAGCAGCTTCGCGCCAACGTCTGGATCGCGCCGTACTACGAAGACGACGTGAAGGTGCTGGCCGACACCATCGGTGTGGACAAGATCCTGTTCGGTTCGGACTGGCCTCATGGTGAGGGCCTCGCCGACCCCATGACGTTCACCGCAGACATTCCCCAGTTCCCGGAGTTCAGCGCCGAAGACACCCGAAAGGTGATGCGCGACAACGCACTGACGCTGCTCGGTGCCGACGTCACGGCGTCCAGCCGGCCATGAGCGAGTGGACCATCGGCGGCGTCGTCGACGCCATCGCCGAGGTGATCGGTGACCGCACCATGACGGTGTGTGGTGACCGGGTGAGTACCTTCGCCCAGACCGCGCAGCGGACCCGTCGGCTTGCCGGTTTCCTGACAGCCCACGGGCTCGGCGCGCACGAGGAGCGAGATTCGTTGCGCAACTGGGAGTGCGGCCAGGACCGGGTGGCGCTGGTGATGCACAACGATCTCTACGTCGACGCCGTGCTCGGCTGCCTCAAGGCCCGCACCGTGCCGGTGAACGTCAACCACTACTACACCCCGCGCGAAGTCTCCGAACTCCTGGCGTACGTGCGGCCGACGGCGATCATGTATCACCGGTCCCTGCGTGATGTCGTACCGACCGGCGCAGCGCGGCTGCTCATCTGTGTCGACGACGGCGACGACGCTCCCATACTGCCCGGCAGTGTGATGTTGGACGATGCGCTGGCGCAGGGGGATTCGGTGACCCCACCTCCAGGTTGTGCCGATGACCTGCTGATGATCTGCACCGGCGGTACCACCGGGCGGCCCAAAGGGGTGATGTGGCGCCAGTCCGACATCTACGTGTCGTCGATGAACGGCGCCGATCACGAATCCGTCGACGAGATCCACGACAAGGTGCGCCACGCCGGGCCGCCGTGGTTCGCGGTATCGCCGTTGATGCACGCGGCAGGGCTGTGGACGGCGTTCTCCGCGGTACTCAGCGGGCAGCCGACCATTCTGTACCAGACCAGCACCGGTTTCGACGCCCGCACCGTGCTAGAAACCGCCGAACGGCACCGGGTGGGATTGATGACCATGGTCGGCGACGCGTATGCGGTGCCTCTGCTGGAGGAACTCGGCCGTCGTTCCTATGATCTCTCGTCGTTGTTCGCCATCGGCACGGGCGGTGCCGCCACCAACCCTGAACATCAACGGGCACTGCTGGATCACCTGCCCCAGATCACCTTGATCAACGGCTACGGCTCGTCGGAGACCGGAAACATGGGCTTCGGTCGAAGCCGGCGCGGTGAGCAGAAGGACACCTTCGAGCTGCGGCCCGGTGGTCTGGTGCTCTCCGAGGACTACACCAGATTCGTCTCGCCAGGCGAGCCCGAGGTGGGCTGGGTGGCACGCAACGGCCGGATCCCGTTGGGCTACTTCGACGATGCTGTCGCCACTCAGAAGACGTTTCCCGAAGTGGACGGGCGGCGGGTGGTGATCTCCGGGGATCGGGCCTCGGTGGAACCCGATGGCACACTGCGGCTCTTTGGCCGGGACTCGTTGGTGATCAACACCGGCGGGGAGAAAGTCTTCGTCGAAGAGGTCGAGGAAGTGCTGCGCGCGCACCCCGATGTGGCGGACGCCCTGGTGGTCGGGCGCCCCAGCGAGCGTTGGGGTGAAGAGGTGGTGGCGCTCGTCGCGTTGCGCGGTGGCGCGGCCGACGGCCTGGCGGAATTGTGCGCCGCTCAACTGGCGAAATTCAAGGCTCCGAAGGAGTACATCGTCGTCGACCGGGTCCGGCGGCTCGGCAACGGAAAGGCTGACTATCGGTGGGCGAAAACCCAAGCGGTGCAACGAGCGGTGCAGCCGCTGTGAACCCGGTCATCGACTGTCTGGTCAACGTCCACTTCGGGGAGACGGAGCAGCAGCCGGGATGGATGCTGAAGGTGCGCGACGACTATTTCAAGGGCCCGCGGTCGATGTTCGCACCCGTGGACCTGACCGAACTGCTCGACGAGATGGACTCCCAGGGTGTCGCCAAGGCGATCCTGATGGACAACCTGGTCAAGCCCTCGGTCACCGCGCGTAAGTTCGTCGAGGCGCGGCCGGACCGGTTCGCCCTCGCCATGGGTGGGGTGAACCTACTGCGCCCCATTCCCGCGCTCCGCGATCTCAGCGCGGTGGTCGCGGACCTCCCGGTGGTGTATGCCGTTGTGGGCCCGAGCTTCTGGGGAGATGGGCAGTACCCGCCCAGCGATGCGGTGTACTACCCGCTGTACACCAAGTGTGCTGAGCTGGGTCTGCCGCTGTGCGTCAACACGGGGATTCCGGGTCCACCGATCCCCGGTGAGGTGCAGAACCCGATTCATCTGGACCGGGTGTGCGTCCGGTTCCCTGAGCTGAAACTGTGCATGATCCACGGCGCCGACCCGTGGTGGGACGTCGCCATCCGGTTGCTGATCAAGTACCAGAACCTGCGACTGATGACGTCGGCGTGGTCGCCGAAACGCCTGCCGGAGAGCCTTGTGCACTACATGCGGACGCGTGGCCGCGACAAGGTGATCTTCGGCTCCGACTGGCCGGTGCTCACCCAGCACCGGGTGGTCCCGGAGGCCAGGGCGCTCGACCTGCCGCCCGAGGTGCTCGACAACTACCTGTTCGACAACGCACAGTCGTTCTTCTTCGGAGACCAGGAGCCGTGATGGACCGCTACGAACTGCGACGGCAGGATTACAGCCTCAACGACGACCACGTGGACCTGCAGGCGGCTTACCGCCAGTTCTTCAAGGCGCACTGCTCGATCGACGTGGTGCGGGCGGCGGAAGCCACCGGTTTCGACAAGAGTCTGTGGGAACGGCTGTGCGCCATGGGGGCCACCTCCATGGCTGTTCCCGAGTCCGCCGGCGGTGACGGGGCGACGCTGGTCGATCTGACGCTGGTGGCCGAAGAACTGGGGCGCATGCTGGCGCCGGTGCCCTGGATCGACCACGTGTGCGCGGCCCGGCTGCTGGCTCGTCTGGGCGCTGCCACCGATGACGTGGTGTCGGGTCAGCAGATCGTGGCGCTGGACCTGCGGCTGGAACCGTCCGGAGGACCGCGTTTGATCTCGGCCGGCTCGATCGCCGACCAGATCGTGGTACGTGAGGGCGACGACATCGTCCGGCTGGGCTTTGCCACCCGCCCGGTCAAGGTCGACAACCTGGGCCGGCTGCCGATGGCCTGGGTGGAACCGGCGGCCGCGGACACCACTGAGGTGCTGGCCAGTGGGTCCGACGCGGTGCTGGCATATCAAGGTGCGCTCGATGAGTGGCGGCTACTGACCGCTGCTGCGTTGACCGGCCTGGTCGAGGAGACCATGACCATCGCCGTGGAATTTGCCAAGTCCAGATACACACTGGGCGTGCCGATCTCGACGCTGCAGGCGATCTCGCATCCCTTGGCCAATATGGCGATAGCCGTGCAGGGTGGCCGCAACCTGACGCGGCGCGCCGCGTGGTTTCTGGACAACGAGCCCGACGAGCGGCCGGAGCTGGCCGGGTCGGCGTTCGTCTTCATGACAGAAGAGGCCGCCAAAGCCGCCACCATGGCGGTGCACATCCAGGGTGGGCTCGGTGTGTCGGCGGAGGCGGCGTCGTCGGCGTATCTCGTCCGGGCGCGTGGCTGGCCGCTTGCCGCCGGTGATCCGGGAGCCACGGCCAAGCACATCGGAAGGCTGGTCGCGGCGCGGGAGAGCGGGAACTGACGTGGATTTCACCCGAGTAGCGCTGTCGGAGGACGATCAGGCCTTCTTCGACGGGGCCCGCAGCTTCTTGCGCGCCCATGTCACCGACGAGGTGATCCAGCACGACCGGGAGACCGGCGACAACTTCCACGAAGCCGTGCACCTCGCACAGGGCGCCGCCGGTTACCTGGAGGGTGAGTGGAAACCGGAAGCGGACGGCGGTTTCACCCGGATCCGTCGTCGCATCTGGGAGCTGGAGAAGCGTCGCGCCCACGTGCCGTGGGTGACGTGGGGGACGACGGCGATGGTGGCGCGTTCGGTGGCGGCCTTCGGCTCGCCTGAACTGGTTCAGGAGGTGCTCCCGAAGGTGTTCTCCGGTGAGGTCCGGATGTGTCTGGGCTACACCGAGCCCGAAGGGGGTTCCGATATCGCCACTTGCAAGACCCGGGCGGTGCGGGACGGTGATGGTTGGATTATCAACGGCTCCAAGATGTTCACCACCGGCGCGCACAACTGCCAGTACGTCTTTCTGCTCACCAACACCGATCCTTCGGCGCCGAAGCACAAGAGCCTGACGATGTTCCTGGTGCCGTTGGACTCGGACGGCATCGAGATCCAAGGTGTCCGGACTGTCGACGGTGACCGCACAAACATCGTCTACTACAGCGATGTGCGCGTCGACGACAAGTACCGGCTGGGTGACGCCAACGGCGGCTGGACCGTGTTGCGGGAGCCACTCAACGCCGAGCACGGTGCGGTGGCCGCCGCGCAGGACGGCCTGGCCGATGTGTCGATCATGATGCACCAGGCGGGATTCATGTCCTCGGCGGTGGATGCTACCGCCGCTCGGGCCGCCGCCATGATCGGCGACGAATCAGTGGCATATCGGCTGGGCCGCAGCGCTGCTCGGTTGGAGGCAGCACTGTCCACGCCGAGCATCTTCGGCCGGGTGGCCATCGCACAGACGATGCGGGACATCGCCCCGGATCTGATGGACGTGCTCGGTGGTGTTTCGGTGCTGCCGGTGGGTGCCGAGGGAGCCACCGATGGAGGCAGTGCTGAGTACGTGTACCGGTTCGCGCCGCTGGCGGGGATCTACGGTGGCACCCTCGAGGTGTTCCGGAACATGATCGCCCAGCACGTGCTGGGACTGGGCAAGCCGAATTACGGTGCTACGCCGAAAGTCGGCGTCGGCGCGCGTCCGTGACGATCAGCCACACGCCCGATGCGAGGAAGTAGAACGCGCCGAACGCGGCGTACGGGGCGAGATCGGCGACGCTCGGCATATCGGGTCCGGCAGCCTTGCCGAGGAACATGGTGCCCGCGAACGCGGACTGGGCGCCGCTGAGAATCATCAGCCATTGTGCGCCATGGCTTTTCCATCGACGCACTGCGGTCGCCAGTTGTAACAGGCCGGACAGCGCCGCCCACACACCGAAGACGGCGAGCACCGCATTCATGCTCATGGTGAGCGCGACGGCCACGGCGGCGGTGGTGATGACACTGACTGCGGCGTTGAAACTCTGGGTGGGATTGCGGCGTAACCCGCCGTTCTTGACGGCGTCCAGTACATTGGCCGCGGCGTCCCAGGCGGGATAGACGAGCAACAGCGCGCCCGCGACGACCGGTGCCTGTCCCATGACGAGCAGTGCCGCACCCACCCATACCACCGAAACGGTGCCGCGCAGAAGGTAATAGGTCTTGAGCCACTGGTTGTTCGTTTGATCTGCCATGTTCTTCTCCTTGGTTCAGCGGGGGGTGAGTAGTCGGTCGATCGCAGGCCGGGTGATGGCTGCGAAAGTGTTCGGATCGCCGTAGGCGCGGGCCGACAGCATGGCGCCGTGGACGGTAGCCATCAAGGTCTCGGCTTCGGAGTGGGCGTCGTTGGCGAGTATGAAGCTGCCCTGCTCGGCGCCGCGGTTCAGAACTGCTTCCAGCCATCCGGACAGGGTGCGGAAATAGGCTCGGAGTTCCAGCGAAATATCCTCGGGCAGAACAGAAATCTGTGTGGCCAAGAGGGCGCACACGCAATAGCTGCTCTCTGCTTCGCCGATGCAGGATTCCCAGTAGCCGGTGTAGGCGCGCAGCTGATCGGCCGGGTCCGAGACATTGTGTTCGATCGCGGCGAAGCCTTCCTCGGCCTCACGTCGGTACTGCCGAACGAGGGTCAGTACCAAGTCGGCTTTGGTGGGGAAGTGGTGGTGGATGCTTGCCTTGCGAATACCCACGACGTCGGCGATGGTCGCGAAACTGAAGCCGTGGTAGCCGCCGGCGATGATCGAGGTCTGCGCGCAGCGGACGATGGCATCTGCGGTGGTGGGTTCGGCCATGAAACGTAGCCTACCTTCTAGTAGGTAGGGAGTCGAATTGAGATCACTGCCGCCGAGGTATCGGGAATGCGCCGGTTCGAACCGGGCGCAATTCCCCTGTGTCGCTTCGGTATCAGTAGTCACACGGCGTGCCGTTTTGTCGGTGCGTCGAACTAGTGTTCGAAGCATGAGTTCATCCGCCATCGCCGACAAGGAGGCGATGCTGGCTGCCCAGGCGCAGATCGAAGCCTTGACCGCGCAGATGAACTCGTTGTCGATCGATGCGTTCACTCCGCTGGAGTTGTTGGCGCTGATGCAGCGCCGCGAAACCGTCACCTGGGCGCAGCCGGCCCTGGATCACAAGGTGTATCAACGGCTGAGGTCGGAATGCGCGCCGAAACAGTGGGGGGCGAGCAGCTTCAACAAGGTGCTGGCCGCCCGGTTGCGGATCAGTGAGGCCGAGGCCGCCCGCCGCCTCACGTCGGCCTCACTTTTGGGTCCGCGGACCGCGCTGACCGGGGAACCGTTGGAGCCGGCGTTGCCGAACATCGCCGCCGCCCAGGCCCACGGCCTGATCGGTCCGGAGCATGTGGCGAAGGTCAAGGCGTTCTTCAAGAAACTCCCGGCATCGGTGGACTTCTCGGCCCGTGAAGCCGCCGAAGCCGACCTGGCCCGCCACGCCTCGACCCTGGATGTCGACGGCTTCACCGAAGTCGCCGACCGACTGAAATACCTCCTCAACCAAGACGGCGAATTCTCCGATGTCGATCGTCAGGCCGGCCGGTACTTCTCTATCGGCAAGCAGGACGCCGACGGTAACGTTCCGGTGCACGGCAGGCTGACCCCGGAATGCGCGGCCACCCTGCACGCAGCGCAGGCGAAACTGGCGGCCCCGGGTATGTGCAACCCGGCCGATGAGGCCCCGCAGGTGGACGGGGAACCGGATCCGGAGCGCGCCCGCACTGATGCCCGCACTCAAGGGCAACGCAATCATGATGCGTTGCTGGCGATGGGTCGGGCGTTGTTGGCCTCCGGTGAGCTCGGCCAGCACAACGGGCTGCCCGTCACCGTCATCGTCAAAGCGACTCTGACCGACCTGGAGAAAGGGGTGGGCCACGGCCTGACTGCCGACGGGACGTTGATCCCGATGCCCGAGGTCATCCGGATGGCTTCTCACGCGTTTCATTACCTGGCGTTGTTCGACGGCAAAGGGGTGCCGTTGCACCTGGGTCGGGCCCGCAGGACCGCTTCCCGGGGGCAGCGGATCATGCTGCTGGCCCAACACGGTGGCTGCACCATGCCCGGATGCACCGCCTGCGGATACCGCTGCCAGGTCCATCACGCCACCAAAGACTGGAAAGACGGCGGCCAGACCAACATCGAAGACCTCACCCTGGCGTGTGGGCCGGACAACCGGATGGTGGAAACCACCGGCTGGACCACCCGAAACCGACCCGAGGACGGCATCACCGAGTGGATTCCGCCCCCGGAACTGGACTGCGGCCAAACCCGCGTCAATGTCTATCACCACCCCGACCGGATCCTCGCCCCCGACGATCCGTGAGTGAGGCGGGCGGCGTGGACAGCCGGCGGACCGAGTGGTTCACCGGCTTGAAGTGCGCGCGTGAATGGGGGGGGGGCGACTAGGTGCTCAGGATGGTCGCGCCAGCGGTACCGGGCGCGCCGTACAACTGGGCGAATCCGACTCGGGGTGACCCGGGTACCTGACGATCCCCGGCCTCGCCACGCAATTGCCGCACCAGCTCGTGGATCTGGCGTAAGCCGGAGGCGCCGATCGGTTCGCCGTTGGCAATGAGTCCGCCATCGGTGTTGATGGGCAGGGCCCCGCCGATCTCGGTGGCGCCGTCGGCCAGCAGCTTCTCCTGATCGCCGTCCGCGCAGAAGCCGGCCTCGGCCATGTGGATGATCTCGGCGCCGGCGTCGGTGTCCTGCAGCTGGACCACGTCGACATCCTCGGGGCCGATCCCGGCGCGTTCGAACGCGGCGCGGGCGGCATACACCGTCGGCGAGACGTCCTCGTCGACCGGAGCGAACGTCGTATTGACCTCGTAGGCACCGTAGCGACGGGTGCGCACCTCCACCGCACGCAGGTACACCGGCTTGTCGGTATAACGATGCGCAATCGCCGCATTGCACATCACCACGGCGGCCGCGCCCTCATCGGGTGCGCAGAACATGTACTGCGTCAGCGGGTAATTCAGCATCGCCGAACCCAGGATGGCGTCCTCGCTGATCGGCTTGCGGCGGAACGCGTTCGGATTCAGGGCGCCGTTGCGGAAGTTCTTCGCGGCCACGCGGGCGAGTGTGCGTTGCGAGATGTTGTGCTGGTGCAGGTACCGGTTGGCCTTCATGCCGAAGAACTGCGTGGTGAGGTACTGCCCGTTCTCGGCGTACCAGGACGGCATCCCCACCAGGGCGGGATCTTCGGTGAACGCACCGCGCGGATGTTTGTCCAAGCCGATGGCAATACCGATGTCGTAGTCGCCCAACCGGATTCCGTCGGCGCATGCCTTGGCGGCGCTGGCGGCGGTGGCGCAGGCGTTGAACACATTGGTGAACGGAATGCCGGAGAGGCCCACCATGCCGACGATCGCATCCGGGTTGGCCACCGTCCAGCTGCCTCCGGCGGCTGCCTGAACATCGCTCCAGGACACGCCTGCGTCGGCGACAGCGGCGCGGATGGCGTCCACGCCCATCTGCATGGCGGATTTGCCCTCGAAGCGGCCAAAGGGATGCAGCCCGACACCGATGATCGCAACGTCATTCATGCGCCAACTGTAACGCTTACGGTAGGCGGTTCCAATGCGCAGCGATGCCTCCACATTGTGGAGTGCTTGACGGCACCCAGGACACCGGCCTATGGTCTAGCTCACATCCACAATATGGATATGGAGACCACATTATGGAAATCGCGGGAGCCCAGAGTGCGTACCGGGTCCTCGACGTCCTGACGGAAGTGTCGCTCAATCCAGGCGCCACCGCGGGCGAAGTTGCAAAAGCCACGAATCTGACAGCCCCGACCGCGCACCGGTTGCTGCGGGTGCTGTGCGATCGCGGCTTCGCGATTCAGAACGACGCGGGCAAGTATGTCCCGGGCCCGCAGATGCGGGTGCTGGTCGGAGACCGCGTGGACCGCGCGACGCTGGAGGAGATCGGCCGGCCGCTGCTGGCGCAGCTGCGGGACAAGTCCACCGAGACGGTGTTCCTCGCGGTCCGGGAAGGGCTACAGCTGACCTACCTCGTGGTGATGACCTCCTCGCATTCCGTGCAGATGTATGGCGAGGTGGGACAGCAGATTCCCCTGCATGCGACCAGCCAGGGCAAGGTGATCCTGGCGTTCCTGCCGCCCGGTGTCGGAGAGCGCATCATCGACCAGTTGGAGCTGGCGCGCTACACCCCGTCCACCATCACGACCGCGGTGGAACTGCACGAGGCGATGTACGAGATCCGGCGCGACGGCTACGCCCTCAACTTGGAGGAACGCGAACTCGGCGTGCGCTCCATCGCGGCCCCGGTGCTGGACCCGTCCGGCAATGTGGTGGCCTCGGTGTGCGTCGGCGGCCCCATCTTCCGGTTCTCCGAAGAAGACCTCCGTGGCAAGTTCGCCGACCTGGTGTGTGAGACCGCGGAAGCGATCAGCGCCGAACTCCTGCGGAGGTTCAAGCCGATCGAAGAAACAGAAGAGCGGTCGGCTCAGTGAGTATCGAGACGGTCAAGACGTTCCACAATATGGAGCTCGGCGCCAGCGCTGAGCACACCGCGATCATCGACGCCGGCACCATCCGGGCGTACGCGCAGATCTGCGGTGACCACAATCCGATCCACGAAGACGCCGAGTACGCCGCCAACACCCGGTTCGAGCGTCCCGTCGCCCACGGCATGCTCGTCGCCGGTTACGTCCAGACCGCCCTCACCGAACTCGTCGCGCCCGGCGGGGTGTCCACCAGTTACCAGTTCGACCTCCTGGCACCCGCCTTCGAAGGTGCCTCCGTCACCGCGCAGGCAGTGTGCGCGCATCTCGATCCCGTGACCCATCGGGCCACCTTCACCATCACAGTTGTCGACGACACCACTCGGAAGCAGTTGATCAGCGGGTCCGCAGTCGTCGCGTTTCCCAAAGGAGAGAAATGAAGATCCGCAAGATCCTGCCTGCAGTCGTCTGCGCCGCTTCGGTGGTCGCCATGACGGCGTGCAGTTCGAGTGTCAACAACAACGCCGACCCGTCCGACACGGCCGCGCCGGCAACCAACGTCGAGATCGACGACGGCGGGTGCGCCGAGAACCACGACCAGATCGCACAATTACAGGCAGATCTCAGCAAGAACCTCTACGGCATTGCAGCGGCCGAATCGGGCAAGGATGAGCGCACCAACCCCAACCCCATCCCTGAAGGCGACCCCATCAAGATCACCTTCTCGGTCGAAGGCCTGAGCCACCCCTTCCTGGTGAAGCAGAAGCAGCTGGCCGAGGAAGCCGCGACCAAGCTGGGCGCGGAGATCAACGTCATCAGCGCCAACGACGATGTGAACCAGCAGTTCAACGACATCCAAACCGCGATCGCTCAGGGCACCGACGCGCTGATGATGATGCCGGCCACGACCCAGGGTCTCGACGCGGTGCTCAAACAGGCTGAGGCCGCGCAGATCCCGTACTTCTTCTCCCAGAAGGGCATGCTCGGCGTCGACCCGGTGTCGCAGGTGTTGGCGCCCTACTCCAACGAGGGACAGCAGCTCGGTGAGTGGGTGGTGGAGCACTACAAGGGGCAGGAAGACGTCAACGTCGCGATCATCTCCGGCATCCCCGGCGACCAGTCCAGCGATGCCCGGGTGAACTCCTTCCTGTTGCCGCTGCTGCGGTCCTGCAACTTCAACATCGTGGCCAACCAGCCGGGCAACTACCGCCGCGGCGACTCCGAGAAGGCCGCACAGAACATGCTCGCCGCCAACACGAACGTCGACCTGCTGTTCGGCGCCAACGACGAAGCCGCACTCGGTGGCATCGCGGCGCTGAATTCCAGTGGGCGCCAGGGCGTCGACGTGGTGGGCCTGGACGGCCAGACCGACATGTTCGCCGCCATCCAGTCCGGCCAGGCATTGGCCACGGTGATCCACAAGCCCACCGCGGGCATCGTCGTCGAAGAGATCGTCGACTACCTGCGTGGTAACCCGGTGCCCGCATACCGCGTCCTCGACGAGGACCTGGTGACCAAGGAAACCATCGAGTCCGGCGCCCAGCCGGCATTCTGACAACGGAGCAGTCATGACCACAACCTCGGCACCACTGCGTCCTCCAGGCCCGCCCGAGACAAAGGAGCCCAAGGGCAAGGGGTTCGGCGGACCCAGCCTGCGCCAGCTCGCCCAACTCGGGCCGGTGGTCGCACTGGTACTGCTGGCCGCGGTCTTCGCCGTCAGCGCGCCCAACTTCACCAGTAGCGCCAACCTCACCAATGTCCTTCAGCAGGTGTCGATCACGGCCATCGCCGCGGTCGGGGCCACGGTGGTGATCCTGGTTGCCGGTATCGACCTGTCGGTCGGTTCGGTGGTGGCCCTCACCGGCAGCATCGCGGCGCTGTATCTGCAGCACGCGATCCTGTCGACGGGAGCGTCGGCGGTGGTGGCGGTACTGCTCAGCCTGGTGGTCGGCACGGCGTGCGGGTTCCTCAACGGGGTCCTGATCACGCTGTGCCGGGTACCTGCGTTCATCGCGACGCTGGCGACCCTGACGGCCCTGCGGGGTATCGCCCTGCTGGTCACCAACAGCTACCCGATCTCGATCAACAACAGCGCCTTCACCCAGATCGGCGTCGGCAAGGTGGGCCCGGTGCCGATCCCGGTGATCATCATGGCGGTGACGTTCGCCGTGGGGTACGTGATCCTGCACCGGCTCAAGATCGGGCGCCGGATCTACGCCGTCGGCGGCAACCGGGAAGCGGCTCGGCTGTCCGGGATCCGGGTATCCCGAGTGCTGTTGTTCGCCTTCACTTTTGCCGGGCTGTGCGCCGGTGTCGCCTCGGTGATCCTGACCGCCAAGCTCTCGTCGGGGCAGCCGGCCGGGGCGGTGGGCTTCGAACTCGACGTCATCGCCGCGGTGGTGGTCGGCGGTACCAGCCTGTTCGGTGGTCGCGGGCGGTTGGCGGGCACCTTCCTCGGAGCGCTGGTGATCGCTGTCCTGGGCAACGGCCTGACACTGATGAACGTCCCGTTCTACTGGCAGCAGATCGTCACCGGTGCGGTGGTGGTGGCCGCGGTGGTGCTGGACCGGGTGACCCGCGGTGGGGAGCCGGGCGAATGAGTTCCCCAGCAGGCACGGTAGCTCCTGTGCGCACCGGGCTGGTGCAGGCGTCCGGCATCTCCAAGCACTACGCGGGTGTCGCGGCGCTCGAAGACGTATCAGTCACGTTGGAGCCGGGCAAGATTCACGCGCTGGTCGGCGAGAACGGTGCAGGCAAGTCCACGCTGTCGAAGATCCTGGCCGGGTTCGAGACGGCGGATGCCGGCACCGTCACCCTCGACGGACAGCCGATCAACCCCAAGAATCCCACCCAGGCCGCAGCGCTCGGTATCGGGATCGTGCACCAGGAACTCTCGGTCATCGGCTCGATCTCGGTGGCGGAGAACGTGCTCGTCAATGCCGAACCGTCACGGTGGGGTGTGATCGACCGGCGCGCCCTGGCGCACCAGGCCAAGGCGCATCTGCAGAGGGTCGGCCTGGACATCGACCCCCGCAGGCAGGCCGGCGAGCTGTCCATCGCCGAGCAGCAGCTCATCGAGATCGCGAGGATCCTGGCGCAGAATGTCCGGGTGGTGTTCTTCGATGAACCCACATCGTCGCTGCCACACGATGATTCGGTACGGCTGCTGGGGTTGTTGCGGGAACTGCGCGACGATGGTGCCGCGGTGGTGTTGATCAGCCACGACCTGCCGGAGGTGCTGGAGTATGCCGATACCGTGAGCGTGCTGCGCGACGGGCGACACATCATCACCGCGCCCGCCGCCGAGTTCACCGAGGACTCGCTGATCAGGCACATGATCGGGCGCAACCTCGAGTCGGTGTATCACGGGCACGACGAGACGGCGGACAAGCACGCCCCCGTACTGACCGTGCGTGACATCAGTGCTCCCGGCGTGGTCTCGGCGTCGCTGCACGTCAGCCCGGGGGAGATCCTCGGTATCGGCGGCCTGGTCGGCAGCGGCCGCACCGAGGTGCTGGCCGCGATCTTCGGAGCCAGCAAGATCGCCGGCGGAACGATGAGTCTCGACGGGAAGCCGTACCGCCCGGCGCACCCCCGTAACGCGCTGGACGCCGGTATCGCGCTGGTGCCCGAAGACCGCAAGAACCAGGGCCTGCACCTCGGACTGCCCATCAGCACCAACATCGAGCTGGCCAGCCTGGCCGCGATGAGTACCGGCCCCTGGTTGCGACGCCGCAAGGGCGCCAAGATCGTCGACCGGTTCTTCAAGGAACTGCGGATCAAGGCCGCGAGCACCTCGATGCCCGTCGGATCACTGTCCGGCGGCAACCAGCAGAAGGTGGCGCTGGCCAAGGTGCTGGCCACCCAACCCCGGGTCCTGCTGCTCGACGAACCCACCCGCGGGATCGATGTCGGCGCCAAAGCCGAAGTGCACCGGCTGATCCGGAGCCTGGCCGACGAAGGTCTGGCGATCATCATGGTGTCGTCGGTGCTGCCCGAGCTGCTGGGCGCCTCCGACCGGATCGTCGTGATGCGCGCCGGGCGGACCGTCGGTGAGATCAGCCGTGCCGACGCGTCGGAGGAAGCCGTCATGAAGCTCGCGTTCCAGGGAGCGGTGTCCGATGACTGACAAGGTAGCGGTGCTCACCGGCGCCGACGGCGGGCTGGGCCGTGCCGTCGCGCAACGGCTGGCCAAAGACGGTTTCACCCTGGTACTGGGGTATCACCCGGGCAGTGCCGCGCCCTCGATCAGCGACGCGCTGACGGTGCCGGCCGACGTCACCTCCGAAAGTGATGTGGCGCAACTCATTTCCACGGCGGTTGCCGAATACGGCCGCATCGACGCCCTGGTGACGCTGGCGGGCGTGATGGAACAGAAGTTTCTGCCCGACCTGGATCTGGCGACCTGGAACCAGACACTGGCGGTCAACCTCACCGGCACGTTCCTGTGTGTCAAGGCCGCGGCGGGCGAACTGACCAAGACCGGGGGCACCGTCGTCACCATCGGCAGCCAGATCGGCTACGTGGGCGGTATCAACTGCGCCGCCTACACGGCCTCCAAAGCCGGGGTGGGTGGACTGACCCGGGCGCTGGCCCGCGAGCTCGGCCCCGCGGTACGGGTGAATTGTGTTGCGCCGGGACCGATCGAGACCCCGATGACCGCGGCACACGCGACGCCCGAGTGGGTGGAACAGAAAACGAGATCGCTGGTCATGGGTCGATTCGGGACACCGGACGAGGTGGCCACGGCGGTCGCCTGGCTGGTGGGTGACGAAGCGAGCTTCGTCACCGGGCAGACCATCAACGTCAATGGGGGAGGAGCGATGCCATGAGGATCAGTCAGACGATCACACCCGAATTCCTGTCCGCGCGGGACGCCATCGAACGGATCCCCGATCGGGCGCGACTGCTGGTCGAGGCCTCCGGCGGCGGAGTCATCGAACCATCGGGATTGCTGAACGCGTTGGCCGACCGCTACCGCCGCACCGGCGGCCCCGGCCAACTGTCGGCGTACTTCTGCAGCGGGGTCGGCGACCGCAACGGCTCCGGCATGGACGTGCTGGCCCTGCCGGGCCTGCTGCGCAGTGCCATCGCTGGACACTGGGCCATGACACCCACCCTGTCGAAGATGGCCCACGACGGTGACATCGAGGCCTACAACCTGCCACAAGGTGTGCTCGCCCAGCTGTTGCGCGAAAGCGCGGCCAAACGGCCGGGGCTGATCACCAAGGTAGGTCTGGGCACGTTCTGCGACCCACGCCAGGGCGGCGGCCGGCTCAACAACGCCACCACCACCGACCTGGTCGAGGTGATGGAGATCAAGGGCGAGGAGTACTTGTTCTATCCCAGCCCGTCCTTCGACGTCGCCTTCATCCGCGGCACCACCGCCGACGAACACGGCAACCTCACCCTCGAACACGAGACTGCCAAACTCGGGGTGCTGGCCGCCGCGACCGCCGCGCGCAACAGCGGCGGGCTGGTGATCGCCCAGGTGAAGCGCGTGGCCGCCGTGCACACACTGAATCCCAAGAGTGTGGTGGTGCCGGGCCATCTGATCGATATCGTGGTGGTGCAGGAAGACCAGTGGCAGACCGCGATCAACGAATACAACCCGGCCTTCTCCGGTGAGGTGTACGTCCCGTTCGGCCGTTCCCCGGCGATGCCACTGTCGGAACGGAAAGTGGTGGCGCGCAGGGCACTCGATGAGATCAAACCGGCCTCGGTGGTCAACCTCGGGGTCGGGATGGCCGACGGTGTGGCCACCGCGGCGCTGGAAGAGGACCGGCTCAAGGAGATCACCTTGACCGTCGAGCAGGGCATGGTCGGCGGGGTGCCCGAGCGCGGGGTCATCTTCGGGGTGTCCTGGAATCCCGAGGCCGTGATCGAGCACGCCTCACAGTTCGACTTCTACGACGGTGGCGGCCTGGATGTGGCGTGCCTGGGCTTCGCCGAGGTCGACAAGGAAGGCAACGTGAACTCGTCCCTGGTCGACGGTCGGATCTTCGGTGCCGGCGGGTTCATCAACATCTCGCAAGCCGCCAAGAAAGTGGTGTTCTGCGGGACACTCACCGCGGGAGGTCTGCGCATCGACCTGTCCGAGGGGCACCCCAAGGTGACCTCAGAAGGTAAGCACCGCAAGTTCATCGACAAGGTACGCCAAGTCACGTTCAATGCACACCTGGCCCGCGAACGCGGCCAGGAGGTCATCTACGTCACCGAACGCGCGGTGTTCGCCCTCGGCGACGACGGACCGGTGCTCATGGAGGTGGCGCCGGGCTGGACCGCCGAACAGGTGATCGCGCTGATGGATTTCCGGCCCAAACTCGCCGACGTCGTGACAACCATGTCCAGCTCGCTCTTCAGCCCCGATCGCCGAATCCCCAACGAACAACAGGAGAACTGACATGCGCACACGAGCCGCCGTCACCTACCGACTGAACACCCGCTTCGAGGTCAAGGAAGTCGAACTCGACGAACCCGGACCCAACGAGGTGCTGGTGCATCTGGTCGCTTCCGGTGTCTGCCATTCCGACATGCACCACGTCACCGGTGACCAGATCGCCGCCCTGCCGATGATCTTCGGCCACGAAGGTGCCGGCGTCGTGGAACAGGTGGGCGCCAACGTGACACACGTCGTTCCCGGTGATCACGTGGTGATGTCGTATCTGCCGTCGTGCGGCACCTGCCGCTGGTGCACCGACGGCCAGACCAACCTCTGCGATCTCGGCGCGCACACCGTGGAGGGACCGCAGATCGACGGGACCTACCGGTTCCGCGACGATGACGGCGTGGAACTCGGTCAGTTCTGCCTGGTGTCGACCTTCAGCGAGTGGACCGTCGTACCCGGGCAGTCCGTGGTCAAGGTCGACAAGCACTACCGCTTGGAGCGGGCCTGCCTGGTGGCCTGCGGTGTCACCACCGGCGTGGGCACGGCGATCTACCGCGGCGGCGTCGAGCCCGGTGAGGATGTGATGGTCTACGGGGTCGGCGGCATCGGGATGAACATCGTGCAGGGCGCCAAGATCGCCGGTGCCAAACGCATCATCGCCTGCGATACCAATGACTGGAAGCTGGAGCAGGCCAAGCTGTTCGGCGCCACCCACACCGTCAACCCGAACACGACCGACCCGGTGGAGTTCGCCACCGAACTCACCTGGGGTGTCGGCGTGGACAAGGCGTTCGAGGCCATCGCTACCGCCGAGACCATCGGCCAGGCCGTCCGGTCGGTACGCAAGAGCGGCACCGTCGCGGTGGTGGGCCTCACCCGGCACGACCAGCCCAGCATCCCGGTGAACCCGTCGGATTTCGTGCTGTGGCAGAAGACGCTCACCGGATCGCTCAACGGCGGCTGCAACCCGCGCAATGACATCCCGAAGATGTTGAAGCTGTGGGACTCCGGCCAGATCAACCTCGACGGCCTGGTCACCAAGGAGTACCGCATCGAGCAGATCAACGACGCCTACGACGACCTGCTGGCGGGCAAGAACCTGCGCGGCGTGATCCGCTACGAGTGGGCCGACAACGGAGTGCCGTCATGACACTTGCGTATTCACTCGACGCCGACGCCGAACAGTTCCTCGGTGTGGTGGCTGACTTCTGCACCACGCGGGTGGGCCCCCGCGCCCAGGACATCGACCTCACCGGTGAATTCTTCCCCGACCTGCTGGCCGATGCGGCCGATCTCGGGTTGCAGGGCTTGATCTTCGGAGACGACGGCACCATCGACCCGACCATGTTCGCGCTCGCCCACGAGACCACCGAACTGGTGGCGTCGTACTCGGGAGCGGTGGCGCTGGGCATCTCGATCGCCCGGCTGCACGGCTACCTGCTGGCGGCCTACGCGCCCGTCGACGTCAGGGACCGGTGGCTGCCCGGGCTCATCGACGGTTCGGTGCGGGGCAGCTTCGCACTCAGCGAACCGCACTCCGGCACCGACATCCGGGCCGGCCGCACGGTCGCGGTGGAACTCGACGACCACACCGTCAGCATCACCGGCGAGAAGGCGTGGATCACCCAGTCGCCGGCCGCGCACTTCTGCATCGTTCTGACCAAGCTGAACTCGGCCGACCGGGACGCCCCCACGGCGGCGTTCGTGGTACCGCTGGACGCCGACGGGGTGACTGTCGGCAAAGACGAACCCATGTCGGGGTTCCGCGGAATGCCCATGGCGAACGTGCATTTCGACAACTGCCGGATCCCGTCGGCCTGGCGGCTGCAGGTGGACGGTTTCCGCGGCATGCTGGAAGGCCTGAACCTGGCCCGGCTCGACGCCGGGTGTTACGGGGTGGGTTTCATGCGGGCCGCGCTGCGCGAGAGTGCGGCCTATGTCCGCGACCGGCAGGCGTTCGGCAAGTCGCTGGCCGACCTGCAGATCGTGCAGGAGAAGCTCGGCCGGATGCACGCCGACTATCTTGCCGCCCGCGGGCTGTTGCGCGAAGGCGTCGCCAGTTACGCCGCCGGCGGTGGCGGCGACTCCCATTTGATCTCCGCCGCCAAGATGTTCGCCACCGACGCCGCGATGCGCAACACCGTCGAGGCGGTGCAACTGCATGGCGGCTACGGCGTTCATCTGCACTATCCGGTGCAACGATTGATGCGGGACGCGAAGATCACCCAGATCATCGACGGCACCAGTGAGATCCACGCCCTGATGCTCGGCCGGGCCGCGGCGCGCGCCGACTGGTCCTGAAACTGAAGGAAGACATGACTGTCAACGCAGCCCTGCAACGTTCCGTGTTCATCGACGGCGAGTTCGTCGGCTCCGACGGTGACGTCCTCCCGGTCACCGACAAGGCCACCGGGGCGGTGATCGGCGAGTCCGTCACCGCCACCGAGTCGGACGTCCAGCGTGCGGTCGCCGGTGCTGTTGCCGCGCAGCGGGAATGGGCGGCCACCCCGGCCACCGAGCGAGCGGCCATCCTGCGCCGCGGCGGCGCGATCCTGGAGCGGGAAACGGCCCGGTTCAAGGACATCCTGATCCGCGAGGGCGGGGCCGTAGGTCCCAAGGCCGAGGGTGAGATCGGCGCCAGCGTCATCGAGTTCTTCCAGGCCGCTGAACTGGCCACCACCCCGCTGGGGGAGATCATCCCGTCCGGGCAGCGCGGCCGTGTCAACATCATCGAGCGCCGCCCCGTCGGCGTCGTCGGACTGATCACCGCCTGGAACGCGCCGGTGCACATCGCGATGCGGGTGCTGGCGCCGGCCATCGCGCTGGGTAACGCGGTGGTGCTCAAACCCGCACCGGAGACGCCGTTCACCGGCGGACTGATGCTGGCCGAAGTGCTCGCCGAAGCCGGGGTGCCGGCCGGTGTGGTGCAGGTGCTCACCGGCGGTCCTGCCGGCGCCGGGTTGGTCAATCACCAGCAGGTCGACATGATCCACTTCACCGGCTCGGAAGAGACCGGCCGTCGCATCAACGTCGCCGCCGCACCCCTGCTCAAGCGGGTGGCGCTGGAACTCGGCGGCAACAACGCCAGCATCGTGCTCGCCGATGCCGATGTGGAACTCGCCGCGCGGTGCGGCGCCGGCTCGTCGTTCGGTCACCAGGGCCAGGTGTGTATCGCCACGGGCCGCCACATCGTGCTGGCCGATGTGGCTGTTGATTACATCGCGGCGCTGTCGGCCGAAGCCGCGAAACTGACTGTCGGCGACCCGTACACGTCCGAGGTCGATCTGGGACCCATGGTGTCGGAGCGTCAAGTGGAGAAGGCGCTGGCGATGGTGACCAGCAGCGTCGAACTCGGTGCCCGGGTGGTGGAAGGTGGTACCGCCGAGGGAGTGTTCCTGCGTCCCACGGTCGTCGACCAGGTGCGCCCCGGAATGGTGCTGCACGACGAGGAGGTGTTCGCGCCCATCGCGCCGGTCACCGTCGTCGACTCGGTGGATGAGGCGCTCAAGATCGTCAACGGCACCCGGTTCGGCCTGTCCACGTCCGTGTTCAGCCGCGACCTCGACAAGGCGTGGAGTGTGGCCGATCAGGTGCGTTCGGGCATGGTGCACGTCAACGACGGCACCGCCATGCACGAATCGCAGGTGCCGTTCGGTGGGACCGCCGCGTCGGGCCTCGGTGACGACCTCGGTGGCCGCGCCAACATCGACCTGCTGACCGAGCGTCGGTGGACAAGCCTGCAGCGGAATGCACTGTGACCGATGGGTTCGAGAAGGGCACGGTCCGGCTGGAGGTTTCGGGCCGGGTCGCGAGCATCGTGCTGGACCGGCCGCGCAAGCGCAACGCACTGAGCACCCATCTGATCACCGAACTGCGGGCCCGGCTCGAGGAGGTTGCTGCCTCAGATGCCCGGGTGGTGCTGCTGGTCGGTGAAGGCCCGGTGTTCTGCGCCGGCGCGGATACCGTCGAATTCGCCGACATGTCAGCCGAACTGGTGCGTGGCCGGTGGACCCGGCTGGGCCAGCAGGTGTTCCGGGCGTTGGCCGAACTACCACAGACCACCGTCGCGGTGCTGGCGGGCAGTGCCTTCGGTGGGGGACTCGAGCTGGCGATGCACTGCGACTTCCGGGTGGCCGCCGAGTCCGCGGTGCTGGCGCTGCCGGAGGCCACGCTGGGCACCACACCGGGGTGGTCCGGGCTGGGCAAGATCAGCGAGATCGCGGGGCTTGCCGCGGCCCGGCGGCTGGCGCTCACCGGCGTGCCCATCAGCGCGGCCGAGGCGTTCCGGCTGGGCATCGTGGACATCGTGGACGCCGACGTGCGTACCGCGGCGGAAACCCTGATTCAGAGCCTGTTGGACACCACCCCGGGTGCACAGTCGATTCTCAAGCGGGTCCTGGCGTCCAGTGCGCCCGCGGACGCCGCCACCCTCATCGATTCCCTCGCCGGTGGCTATCTCGCCGCCTCCGGTGAGACCAACTCCAGGAGGAACTCGTGACCAGAACCGTGCTCATCGCCGGCTCATCCCGCGGTATCGGAGCCGCCGCCGCCCGCCAGGAGGCCGCCCGAGGATCTCGGGTGATCCTGCACGGGCGCAGCGATTCTGCTGCGCTGAAAGAGCTTTCGGCCGAACTCGATGCGACCGCCTACCACTGCGACGGCCAGGATGCCGCCGCCGTGCAGGAATTGGTGGATGCCGCGCTGGGGACACACGGCCGTATCGACGCACTGATCTGCACGCTGGGCAGTGTGCTGGCCACCGACGCGCTGTCCGGCTCCACCGACGACTGGATCGACGAGTACCGGTCGAATGTCCTGGGCCCGGTGAACTTCATCAGGGCGGTGGCCCCGTCCATGCTGGCCAACGGCGGTGGCCGGATCGTCACGGTGTCCTCGATCCGCGGCCGGGACAACCTGGCCAGCCCGGAGGTGACGGGGTATTCGGCGGCCAAGGCCGCCCTGGAGAACGTCACGGTGTCCTTCGCCAAGGCGCTGGCTCCGTCCATCACCGTCAATGCGGTGGCCCCCGGCTTCGTGCTGACGGATATGTCCGAATCCTGGTCGGAGGAGGTGCGCAAAGAGGTGGCCACCAATCTGTTGGGCCGCGCAGCCCAGCCCGAGGAGATCGCCGCGCTGCTGTGCTTCCTGGCCGGCGACGGTGCCAGCTTCATCACCGGCCAGACCGTGCTCGCCGACGGCGGATTGGACGCCCGCTGATGACACATCTGGTTCTGCCGGACTCCGACGGCAAACTCACCCAGGTGGAGCTGGCCGCACCGGCGGCGCTGATCACGTCCTCGGCTCCACCCACCAGCCGCGCCGTGTACGCCGCCGCGCATGTGGTCGCCGACCCGCTGCGGGCCTGCGATGCGGTTCCCGGTGTCGAACAGATCGACTGGGATGCCACGCTGGAGCTGCGCCGGCGCCTGTGGTCGCTCGGCCTGGGCGTCGCGGAGTCCATGGATACCGCCCAACGCGGGATGGGCCTGGACTGGGCCGGGGCCCGCGAGCTGGCCCTGCGGACCCTCGCCGATGCCGACGAGCGCGGCGGGGACGTGGTGGTGGGTATCGCCACCGATCAGATCGACAGTCCGACAGCCGATCTCGGTCAGATTCGTGATGCCTACCTGGAGCAGATCGCCGATATCGAAAGTGCCGGCGGCTCCGTGGTGATGATGGCCAGCAGGCACCTGGCCCGGGCGGCGCAGAGCCCCGAGGACTACGCCAAGGTCTACGGCGAGGTGCTGGCGCAGGTCACCCGGCCGGTGATCTTGCACTGGCTCGGTGCGATGTTCGACCCCGCGCTGGCGGGCTACTGGGGGCACGACGAACCCAAAGCCGCCATGGGATGCGTCGTCGACATCATCGGCGCCCACGTCGACAAGGTGCGCGGGATCAAGGTCTCGCTACTGGATGCGGCGCTGGAAACCCTGCTGCGCGAGCTCATTCCGGCGCCCGCACGGGTGTTCACCGGCGACGACTTCAACTACGTGGACCTGATCGCCGGTGACGGCACCCGGCACAGCGAGGCCCTGCTCGGTGCCTTCGCGGCTGTGCCGCGGTTCGCCTCGGCGGCCTTCGCGCGTCTGGACGCCGGTGACACCGCCGGTTTCCGGGACATCCTGGAGCCGACGCTGCCGCTGAGCCGCTTGGTGTTCAGCGCCCCCACCCAGTACTACAAGGTGGGCGTGGCGTGGCTGACGTATCTCGACGGCGGCCAGCATCATTTCCGGATGCTGAAGGGCTTCGAGACCGGCCGCAATCTGCTGCACCTTGCCGAACTCGTGCGGGTGGCCGGCGGGCTGGGGCTGTTCACCGATCCGGGTCTGGCCGCGCAGCGGGCGTCGGCCTACTTCGCCGTGCAGGGTGTCGGGTCCCGCTTCTGATCGCGGCGAGATCTGAGGACGGGTGTGTCCAAAAGTGCAGTTCGGCTGACGCGCGCGTCGTATCCTCAGCCCCATGGCACCCCTCGTCGAGCACCGGCCGACCTTCTGCCGGATCTGCGAACCGCTGTGCGGGATGATCGCCACCGTCGAAGACGGTCGGCTGACCGCCCTTCGGCCGGACAAGGATCATCCGCTCTCCCGGGGATTCGCCTGCCAGAAGGGCATCGCATTCACCGAGATCAACAACGACCCCGATCGAATCACCGTTCCACTGCGCCGGCGGCCCGATGGGCAGTTCGAGGAAGTCAGCTGGGACCAGGCGCTCGACGACATCGCCGCGCGGCTCACCACGATTGTGCGACAGCACGGTTCGGGTGCCGTCGGCTGGTACATGGGCAACCCCGGCGCGTTCAGCTTCGGTCACGCGATGTGGTCCGGCCTGTTCACCAAGGGCCTGGGCCGGCGGTCGCACTATTTCACGGCATCGTCGCAGGACGTCAGCAATCGAATCCTGGCCAGCCAACTGCTGTACGGCTCGCCCGCCGCCATTCCGGTTCCCGACCTGACTCGCGCTGAACTGTGCGTCGTGGTCGGCGCGAACCCCGTGGTTTCCCACGGCAGCATGATCACCGCCCCGCGCATCAAGGACCGGTTGCACGACATCGTGAAGCGCGGCGGCCGCGTCGTCGTCATCGATCCGCGCAGGACCGAGACCGCCGCACAGTTCGATTGGCTGGGCATCCGGCCCGACAGTGACGCGTTTCTCCTGCTCGCCTTGCTCCACGTCATGTTCGACGAAGGCCTCGCCGACATCGACGCCATCCAGCGCCAAGCCACCGGCGTCGACTGGCTTCGCGCGCACTGCCTGCCGTTCACCCCGGAGGTCACCGCCGAGGTGACCGGCATCGACCCCGACACCGTTCGTGGTCTGGCGCGGGATCTGGCCCGCTCGGCCGGTGCCAGCGTGTACGGCCGCTTCGGCACCAGCACCGGCCGCAGCGGCACGTTGACGTCGTATCTGCTGGATGCGGTCAATCTGGTTTCGGGGAATCTCGACCGGGCCGGTGGTGCCATGTTCGGCTCGCTGGGGATTCCCGGCCAGCGGCTGGCTCTGAAGCTGCTGGCCCCCGCCATGCAACGGGCCTACCGACGAAATCGCTCACGGGTGGGCGGCTTTCCTCAGGTGTTCGGTTCAGAACCGGCCACCATGATGGCCAAGGAGATCGCCACACCGGGCCCGGGTCAGATCAAAGCCCTCTTCGTCAGTGCGGGTAATCCGGTGCTGTCGGTGCCCAACGGTGCCGAGCTGGTTTCGGCGGCCGCGCAGTTGGATCTGATGGTGGGGTTGGACTTCTATCTCACCGAGACCACGTCGCTCTGCGACTACGTGCTGCCGACCACCACCATGTACGAGCGTGACGACTTTCCCGTCCTGGCTCAAGGGCAGCAGCTGACCCCGTTCCGGCAAGCCGGCGAGGCGGTGGTGGCTCCGGCGGGTCAGGCGAAACCCGAATGGCAGATCGTCGACGGCCTGATGCGGCGGATGGCACGACAGACCCCGGGCTTCGCCGTGGTGGCCGTGATGCGAAAGGTGCTGAGCCTCATGGGGATCGAGTTCGGTCCCCGGCTCCTCATGGACGCCGTGATCCGGCTGGCCGACGGCGGCGACCGGTTCGGCCTGCGCCGCGGCGGGTTGAACTTCTCCAAGCTGGCGGCCGACCGCCCACACGGGGTGATCATCGAACCGCACTTGCGCGAGAAAATCCTGCCGAAGACAGTGCCATACCAGGGTGGGCGGGTCAGGTTGGCCCACGACGGTATCGCCGGCGAGATCGAGAAGCTGCGTCGTCGGAAAGAGCCGGCGCAGTACCCACTACGGCTCATCGGGATGCGCGAGCCGCGCTCGGAGAACTCCTGGATGCACAACTCACCGCTGCTGATGCGTGGTGACCGGGGCCACCGGGCGTTGATGCATGTCGACGACGCCGCCGAACTCGCGATTGCCGACGGTGACAAGATCCAGATCAGTTCGCCGTGGGGAAAGATCACTGTGGCGGTGGGTCTGACGAAAGACATTGTGCCGGGCGTCATCGCCGTGCCGCACGGCTGGGGGCACGACGGCACCGGCGGATGGAAAGTCGCCAACCGCGCCGGTGGCGCGAATGTCAATGCACTGATGTCGACGGAGCCCGAAGACGTCGAGGCGCTGGCGGGCATGGCGTGGCTGACCGGTGTGCCGGTGCGGGTGCACCCCGTTGATTGTGAAACGCGGCTGTAAGCACCACGGTAGCGCGGCAACGTAGGGGCCTGGACGCCCTGCCCCTACGTGCCGCAACACATCTCAGAGCGCGTTCTGTCCGATGTCCATCAAGTCGATCCAGCCCCCCAGGGATGCCCAACCGGACCAGCCGTTGTTGGGCGCGGTCTGCCAGGTGTGCCATACCGCGCCGTCGGCACCGCGGCCGAACACCTCGATCCGTCCGTCGTTGTTCTGGCTGACCTTCAGCTGATCGATCCAGCCACCGCGGGATTGCCAGCCGGACCAGCTTCCGTTTGCGGAGGCTTGCCAGGTGTGCCAGACGGCGCCGTCGGCGCCGCGGGCGAACGCTTCGATTCGGCCGTCCTCGTTGCGGCCCACGGCGAGTCGGTCGATCCAGCCGCCGAGGGATTGCCACCCCGACCAGCCGCCTGCGGTGGTCTGCCAGTTGTGCCAGAGTGCTTTGTCCGCTCCACGCGCGAAGATTTCGAGCCGGCCGTCGGCGTTGTGGCCGATGTCGATCAGGTCGATCCAGCCCCCGAGGGACTGCCAGCCGGACCAGCTTCCGCCTGGGGAGGTCTGCCAGTTGTGCCAGACGGCACCGTCGGCGCCGCGGGCGAAGACTTCCAGCCGGCCGTCCTCATTGCGTTCCACGGTGAGTCGGTCGATCCAGCCGCCGAGGGATTGCCACCCCGACCAGCCGCCTGCGGTGGTCTGCCAGTTGTGCCAGAGTGCTTTGTCCGCTCCACGCGCGAAGATCTCGAGCCGGCCGTCGGCGTTGTGGCCGATGTCGATCAGGTCGATCCAGCCGCCGAGGGATTCCCAGCCGGACCAGCTTCCGCCTGGGGAGGTCTGCCAGGTGTGCCAGACGGCACTGTCGGCGCCGCGGGCGAACGCTTCGATTCTGCCGTCCCCGTTGCGGCCCACGGCGAGTCGGTCGATCCAGCCGCCGAGGGATTCCCAGCCGGACCAGCCGTTGTTCGGCGCGGTCTGCCACCTGTGCCACAGCGCTTTGTCCGCGCCGCGGGCAAATACTTCCAGCCGGCTGACCGCTCCGGCAGCCGCCTGCCGCACCGCCGCGCCGGCGTCGAGAAATGTGCCGACCGGTTTACCGGGATCCTCGGTGAGCGGTGTCCCGGTGACATTCAGGATCCGCCGGATTTCGGCGGGACTCAGACCGGGGTTGGCCGCCAGCATCAACGCTGCCACACCGGCCACCTTGGGAGTTGCGCCCGAGGTACCGCCGAAACTGTTGGAATAAGCCTGATCTGAAGCAGAGTCGCAGGTCAGATCATGATCACCGTCGCCGGGTGCGGCGACGACGATCCGCGGGCCGTAGTTGCTGAACCACGCGCGTTTGTTCTCGGTGTCGTGATAGGCGGTCGCACCCACCAGAATCGAGCCCGTCTCCGGGATCGCGTTTCCGGAGTCGTCCACGCCCGCGTCGCGGTCGCCGTTTCCTGCCGCGACACAGACCACGACGCCGGCAGCGATGGCGGTCCTGATTGCCGCGTTGACCGAGGGAACCTGTTCGTAGTTCCCGAATGCTCCGGTCTGGACTTCGAGTATGACGACCTTGCGGCGACCTCCGCTGTCGGTGGTGCGTACCCAGTCGATACCCCGTGCCCACGGTTCGCCTCCGAGGCTGGCGCCCGTGCCGGAGTCGGATTGGATGGCCCACAGCGGAGCCTCGAAACCCACCCCCGCCATGCCGGCGTCATTCACCGCGGCGCCGGTGTGCCCGAGCACACCTGTTCCGTGAAAGATGCTGGGGCCGTGTGTGACATCGGTGGTGCCGTCGAATGCGTTGTAGGTGCGTTCCACCTTGCCTGCTAGGTCCTGATGGGATGTGCGGTAACCCCAGTCGATGTCGGCAACCACGACGTCCTTGGCGGTGGATCGTGCCCAGGCATTGTTCACGCCACACCGGAACAGATACCACTGATTCTCCAGACCGGTGTTGGGATCGACGACCACCTGACCGCTGTTGCCGATCAAGGGTTCGGTCAACGGAGTGGCGACCGGCGGTGCGGTCAGCGCTCCCGTCATGGACGTCTCGGCGGTGACCGTCGGGGGCAGAGCGACGGGTACCGGCACTGCCCGCTCCACCTCGGGCAAGGCGGCGAGCTGGGCGGCGATCGCACGGGTGTCCGTGTGGTCCGGGAAGTGCAACGTCATGAAATGGCCGAGATGGGGTGCGTCGATACCCTGTTGCCGTGCCACGGCCTGTGCCGCCGACGCTTCATCGGGCGAAGTCAAGAACGTCGGTTCGGCCTGCAGGAGACCGTGCCGGCGCAGGATCTGGTTCATCTCGTCGAGCCGGCCCTCGTCAGCGCTCCGGATCGAGGGGGTCTCGGCGTCGGCGGGACCGATCTGCGGACTCACTCCTTCCCGGAATTGCACCTCGATGACACCTGGCCGATAGGACGGGTGCGCGGCGGCCGTGCCACCTGGCGGACCGAATCGGGGCTGCCCGGGTCTTTGCCCGTTGCCCGCCATGGTCGTCGGAGGCGCCATGGACGGGACGGCGGAATCACCGGGCTCACCGGTCGTTTTCATCGACCGCTGCCCGCGGCCGGGCCGGGGCATGTCATCGTCCTGCGTCGCGTCCATCATGGACGGAGTGGGCATGTCGCCTGTATCTACATGGCTGTCGAACGAACCGGGCAACGGCATCTCCGATGCGGGAGCTTCGGAATCTGGCGTGCTGTCGCGCTTCGTCATGGCAATCGCCTCCTTGGCGATTCGGTGTTCTGGTTGTTCACGCGCAAGGCGCGAGTGCGCTTTCGTTGCTGCGCCGCAGCCACTGACACTCATCGCTGACGCGGCTGAACACCGCGAAATCTCTTGCGCCTGATCACGCCGGCGGTCGTGACACACCGAGTGTCCCGATCCAGGAGCGCGTCGACTCGCGTAGTTCCCTACTCGATCTCGAGGTGGGCCTGCTGACCACGCCGCGTTTGGCCAACGCTGCCGTCCACGCTACTGTTAGCGTTACAGTATGGCTGTGGAGTTGCCGTGTGAACTTGGGGAGTCGGCCATGAGTGTCGGGGAGGCCACCCTGGTCGATCCTGGCGCCGCGCTGCGGCGGGTCCTCGAGTTGCAGCGGCGGGCTTTCCTCACCGACGGCCCACCCGAGGCCGCCACCCGGCGCCACCGCATCGACCGTCTGCTGGCGCTAGTCCTGGACAACACCGACGCCTTCGCCGATGCCATGGCCACCGACTTCGGCACCCGCTCGCGCGCGGCGTCGTTGTTCACCGAAGTGGTGGGAATGATCCCGGTGATCGAATACACCAGATCACATGTGGCGCAGTGGATGCGGCCACAGAAGCTGCTGCGTGCCGCGCGTCTGGCCGGGCTGCGCGCGGACGTCGAACCCACTCCGCTGGGCGTGGTGGGCATCATCGGGCCGTGGAACTTCCCGCTGAACCTCGTGGTGCTGCCCGCCGCGGCGGCGTTCGCGGCCGGAAACCGGGTGATGATCAAGATGTCGGAGATCACCGGGCATACCGGGCGGCTGATGAGTGAGCTGGCGCCGACGTACTTCGACCCGGCGGAGCTGCACGTCACCACCGGCGGACGTGAGGTGGCAGCGGCCTTCGCCACGACCGCGTTCGACCACCTCTTCTTCACCGGTTCCCCGTCCATCGGTGCACTGGTCCAGCGGGCTGCCGCACAGAACCTGGTGCCCGTCACCCTGGAGCTGGGCGGCAAGAACCCGGTGGTGGTGGCGCCCGACGCCGATGTTGCGACGGCGGCGGCACGCATCGCGGCGGCCCGGATGGTCAACGGCGGACAGGTCTGCGTCTGCCCGGATTACGTGTTCGTCCCCGCCGACCGGGCCGAGGTGTTCGTCGACGTGGTGAAGCAGACGTGGGCGGCGATGTTCCCGACGGTCGTGACCAATACCGACTACTGCTCGAGCGTCGACGACGCCAACTACGACCGGGTGCTCGGCCTCCTCGACGACGCGCGCGCCCAAGGCGCCACCGTCGACGCCGTGGAACCCGACGGTGAACTGCTGCCGGACCGGGCCGGCCGCAAGATCGCACCCACCCTGGTTCGGGGTGTCGACCCGTCGATGCGCATCGCCGAGGAGGAGATCTTCGGCCCGGTACTGGAGGTGAAGACCTACTCCGCGCTGACCGAGGTGATCGAGTACGTCAACGACCGGCCCTCGCCGCTGGTGGCCTACTGGTTCGGACCCGACGGCCAGGAGTTCCGCCGGTTCGTCCAGAACTCGCGAAGCGGCGGTGTAGCGCGCAATGACTTTGCCGCGCAGATGATCCCGTCGGCGGCGCCGTTCGGTGGTGTCGGACGCAGCGGCATGGGGGCCTACCACGGCAAGGCGGGCTTCGACGCGTTCAGTCATCACCGCTCGGTGGTGGGATCGGATCTGCCCTTCAGCCTCACGGCCCACGCCGCGCCACCGTTCGGCAGGCCGGTGAAACTGTATGCCGATATGACGCTGCGGCTGGCGCGGGCGAGGACCCACCGCCGCCTGAAAGGGCGGCGATGACAGTCTCGACAGTGGTGTTCGATCCGTTCTCGGAGGACTTCTTCAACGGACCCTACGAGACGTACCGCCGGATGCGCGCCGAGGCGCCGGTCTATTACAGCCGGCAGTACGACTTCTACGCCCTGACCCGGCACCGGGATGTCGCTGCCGCCTTCAAAGACTTCAGCACCTACTCGTCGGCCCGCGGCGTTGACCTGGCGCAGGTGCGCAAAGGTCATGTGACAGAGCATGGTTCGATCATCGCGATGGACCCGCCCCGTCATCGGCACATGCGCAGCCTGCTGAACAAGGTGTTCACCCCGCGCGCCATCCAGGCGCAACGGCCGATGGTGGCCGCGCTGATCGACAAGTACCTCGCGGCCGTCGACCCGGACGGATTCGACGTGGTTCAGGACTTCTCGGCGCTGTTCCCGGTCGAGGTGATCACCACCATGCAAGGCGTGCCCGACGGGGACAGTCAGCGGATCCGGCTGTGGATCGACGACCTGCTGCACCGCGACTCCGGACAGGTGGAGATGTCCGAGGCAGGCCTGCAGTCCGCCGTCGAGATGGCCGTCTATTACTACAAACTGACGAAACAGCGTCGGGGTGAACTCGGCGACGATCTGCTGAGCAAGCTGATCACCGCCGAGATCGAACGGGACAACGGTGAGATGGAGCCGTTGAGCAATGTCGAGATCACCGAGTTCGCGACGCTGCTCGGTGGGGCGGGCGCCGAGACGGTGACCAAACTGCTGGGCAATGCCGCGGTGGTGTTCGCGCAGTTCCCCGACCAGTGGCAGAAACTGCGCGACGACCGCACCAAGATCCCGCTGGCCGTCGAGGAACTGTTGCGCTACGAGGCCCCCGCGCAGTACAACGTGCGCTGCTCGCTGCGGGAGGCCACACTGCACGGTGTGACGATTCCGGCGGGCAAGCCGGTGTTCCTGGTGGGCGGTTCGGCCAACCGCGATCCCGAGGCGTGGACCGATCCCGATCGCTTCGATATCGACCGGGACCGCACCCAGGCGCAGAATCTCGGGCTGGGCTACGGCATCCACAGTTGCCTGGGCGCAGCGCTGGCACGGATGGAAAGTGCCATCGCACTGGACAAGTTGCTGGACTTCATGCCGCGCTACGAGGTGGACTGGGCGGGCTGCCGGAGGGTGAACATGCAGAACGTGGCCGGCTGGAGCAACGTGCCGGTGCGCGTGCTGCGCTGACAACCCGTGTGAGACGGTGTCACCCGGGTATAGAAGCGAGGTGTTCGCTCCTTCGCACCGACGTATGCCCACCGTTCCTGCTGTGCGGTCACGGTGACAGCCGCACCCACACCGGCCCCGGACGATCTTCGCCGGCTTGCCGCCGCGCACGGGGTGGCCACGTCCTATCAGAACGAGCGGCGGGAGCCGGTGGACGTCGACGCCGACGTCGTGATCCGGGTGCTCGGTTTGCTGGACGTGGAGGCGGGCACCGACAGCGACCGCCGCCGTGAGCTTGCCGAGGTGGCGCAGCGCAAGAGCGTCGGCGCAGTGCCTCCCACGATCGCGGTGCGGGCGGACGGGCGACCGAGGCGGGTGCCGGGAGCGCGGGTCCTGATCCATGAGGACGGCACCGAACTCGAGGTGCTCGACGAGATACCCGCGGACCTCCCACTGGGCTGGTATCGCCTGCAGACCCACGACGACCAGGAGGCCACCCTGGTGGTCGCCCCACCGAAGGTGCCGGCCTCGCCGCCGACATGGGGCTGGATGCTGCAGCTCTACGCGTTGCGGTCGGCGCGCTCCTGGGGTCACGGTGACCTCGGTGATCTTCGTGAATTCGTCAACTGGACCGCTGCCGAGCACGGCGCAGGCGCGGTGCTGCTCAACCCGCTGCACGCGCCCGGACCGACCCACCCCGTGCAGCCGTCCCCGTACACCCCGTCCAGCCGGCGCTTCGCCAATCCGCTGGCGCTGCGTATCGAAGACCTGGACGCCTACCGTCGTGCGGATCCGGACACCCGCGCGGAAGTCGACGCCCTGCGCGTGTCGGCGAGCACCCACCGCATCCAACACGACCTGGTGTGGGCGGCCAAACGCGCTGCGCTGGAACTGCTGTGGCGGGCAGAAGGCCGCCCCGCGGTGCTCGCGGACTCGAACGCCTCGGCGGGCCTGCGGGACTGGGCCACCTACTGCGCTCTGGCCGAGCGGCACGGTGGGCGGTGGAGTCGCTGGCCCGAGGAACTGCGTGACGTGTCGGGGGCGGCCGTGGCCGCCGCCCGCCGTGAGCTGGCACCCCGGGTCGGATTCCACGCGTGGGTGCAGCGGCAGTGCGCCGAACAGCTCCTGGCTGTACGCAAGAGCGCGCGCGATGCCGGCATGGCGCTGGGGGTGTTGCACGACCTCGCGGTGGGCGTGGATGCCGACGGCGCCGACGCGTGGGCGCTGGCCGACGTGCTGGCCACCGGTGTGAGCATCGGGGCGCCGCCGGACAACTTCACCCCTCGAGGACAGGACTGGGGGTTGCCGCCATGGCGCCCGGACCGCCTGGCCACCACCGGGTATGCCGCGCTGCGGGACATGTTGCGCGCCGTGCTGGCACATGCCGATGGCCTGCGGATCGATCATGTCGCCGGACTGTGGCGGCTGTGGTGGGTCCCCCCGGGCGACGGCCCCGAGCGCGGCACCTACGTGTACTACGACGCCGACACCATGTTGGCGGTCCTGGCGCTGGAAGCGCACCGGGCCGAAGCCACGGTGGTGGGGGAGGATCTGGGCACCGTCGAGCCGGAGGTCACCGCGGCGCTTGCCGACAACGGGATGCTCGGCTGCGCGGTGTCCTGGTTCACCCGTGACCAGTCCGTGCCCGGCGAGCCGCTGCTGGCGTCGGCCAAATGGCCGGAGCGAGCTGCCGCCAGCCTGTCCACGCATGACTTGCCCACGGCCGCAGGGTTTCTCCAGGGTGGGCATGTGCGGGTGCGTGCCGATCTGGGCCTGCTCGACGATGTACCGGCCGAACAGGCCAACGCCGACAAGGAGCGCGCCGAGTGGGTACAGCTGCTGCAGGACGAGGGCCTGTTGACGGCGGAAGCGGACGATCCGGCGATCATCACCGCGATGCACCGGTTCCTGGCGGCCACGCCCAGCAGGCTGAAACTGATCTCGCCCTACGATGTCATCGGCGAGCCGCGCCAGCCCAACCTCCCGGGGACCGTCGATGAGTATCCGAACTGGCGGATCCCGTTGCCGCAGACGCTGGAGCAGTTGCGTGCCGACTCCCGGGTGGCCGAAGTCATCGCCGCGTTCCGGGCGTCACTGCCAGGCAGCGACCAGGGCGGCGGTGGTGGTGATCTCGGCCAGCAGTGACAGCGTGTTGTCGATGACGGCCTCGCCTTAGTCGGCGGGCACGCCGGCCACGGCATCACGCGGCAGCACCACACGATAGGCGGCGTTCACCGCGTCCATCACCAGGTTGGGGATCGCGACGTTCAGTGATACTCCCACCGGCACGATGGTGCGCACGCCGAGGTTACGCAGGATCGCGTCCAGGTCGGTGCCGCCCATCGGCCCCAGGCCGTGCCACCGGTGTAACACCAGATCGTCTGTCTCCGGGCCAAATTGGGGGAGCAGTGCCGCACCCGAGGTGCCCGGGGTGATCGCAACACCACGCCGCCCGACGGCGAACAGCTTGGCGTTGGTGTTGGATCCTTTGCCATCAGGTCGCCGCTGCACCAGGCAGTGGACCACTTGAGCGCCGGCCCGCCGCGCCACGGGTAACAGGCGTTCGATATTGGGCAGGGCGCGGCGGCGGGCCTCGTCCGCGAGCGCGGGCAGGCCGGCCTCCCGGCCGACGACGGCACCCTGCAACTCCTGGGTGACGACGGCGGTGCACGAGGGGTCGACATTCATGTGACCGCCGCAACCTCGTAGAACTGGGTGGCCCATTGCCGGAGTGCCATATACGGTTTGGCGTCTGTCTTCGACAGCGACGGGTGCTCGATGTACTTCTGGTAGCGCCAGATGTCCAGGTCGTCCCACACTGTCACCAGGTACTGCTTCTCCACTCGGGCGCGAACCTCCTCGGGTGGGACGTCGGACTGGTCGCCGCCCTGCCGTGGCCACCAGATCGAGTAAAAGAGGTTGGACACCTGGTCGTCGACCGGTGTGCAGGCGAAGATCAACCGGTGGTTCGACGACCCCTCGAACGCGCTCATCGCGAAGCCCAGTCCGGAGAAATGACTGTGGATGCGCAGCGCCATCTGGTCGGGGTCGTCGCTGCGCACATCCGGCCAGCCAGTCAGGAACCGCCACTCCTCGTCCACCACTGACCAGTCCAGGCAGACCGGTGTGACGGTCGCCCCGTGCACATAGCGGAAATGCGCACTGTCCGGGCCGTTCTCGGCGACGATCTGGGGGTGGACGGGCTCGTTCTGCGCGAGCCGGGAAAACTCAGGATACGGCCGGTAGTACTTGTCGGGGTCGGTCTCGAACTGCGGAAACTTCAGGAAGATGTCAGGTAGTTCCCACTGTGGTGGCCTGCCGTCGGGCTGATGCCAGAGGAAGACGCAATCATGTTGCTCTACAACGGGATACACCCGAAGATGCAGGCCCCGGTTGGGCCGGTCCGGTTGGTACGGGATGTGGCGATTGGTGCCGTCGGGGCCCCAGCGCCAGCCATGGAAGGGGCACTCCACACAATCGTCGACCACGGTGCCGCCGTGGCCCAGGTGGGCGCCGAGGTGTTTGCAGTGCGCCCCCATCACATGCAACTCTCCAGATTCGTCGCGGTAGGCGACCAGGTCTTCGCCGAAGTACTTCAGCGGCCGGGTCTGGCCGGACGGGAACTCCGGTGACCAGCCGATCATGAACCACCCGGTGACCTTCCAGGTGAATGGCACCTTCACCGCCCCGACCTCCTCGAACCGCGATCCGATGGCAACGGAATACATTACAGTAACTGTTTCGACAGTAACGCGGGGTTGGAGGTTCCCGGGTGAGAACACCAGACGAGTTGGAGGCGTTGCGGGTGCTCAAAGCCCGGTACTGCCGATACCTGGACACCAAGGACGTCGAGGCCTGGCGGGCGTTGTTCGCCCCCGATGTGGTGGTGCGTCTCGACCTTGCCGTGTCGACCGGCGGACAGGACCCACAGACCATGCCGCCACTGACAGGGCTCGAGCAGTTCGAGCCCGTCGTGTGGGGTGGCGTCAAAGATGCCGCCACCGTGCACCATTGCCACACCCCGGAGCTCGCGCTGACCTCGCCGACCACCGCCACCGGCATCTGGGCGATGGAGGACCTGCTGGTTTTCGGCAACGGCAGCCAACTGCACGGCGCCGGCCACTATCACGAAACCTACGAAAAGCGCTCCGACACCTGGTTGATCACGAGTCTGCACCTGACCCGGACGTTGCTCCGATTCACGGGGCCCACGTGACCGAACTCGATGTCCTGGTGATCGGGGCAGGGTTCTCCGGCCTGTACGCACTGCACCTACTGCGTGAGGCGGGTCTGCGCGTCATCGCCGTCGAAGCCGCCGAAGGTGTCGGTGGCACGTGGCTGCACAACCGCTACCCGGGGGCCCGCTGCGATATCGAGAGCATCGAGTACTCCTACAGCTTCTCCGAGGAGATCCAGCAGGAGTGGGTGTGGACCGAGACCATGCCCGCCCAGCCTGAGATCGAGGCGTACCTGAACTTCGTCGCCGACCGGCTGGACCTGCGCCGCGACATCACCTTCAACACCCGCGTCGTGTCGTTGGTGTTCGGTGACGGCACGTGGACCATCGGCACCGAGACGGGGCGGACCTTCACCGCGCAGTTCGTGGTGGCCGCGTCCGGCATCCTGTCCGCGCCCCTGGAACCCGACATCGCGGGCATCGGCTCGTTCGGGGGCTTGTCGTTGTTCACCAGCCGGTGGCCCGACGGTGTCGATCTGCGTGGCACGCGGGTGGGTGTCATCGGCACCGGATCCACCGGCGTGCAACTGATCCCGGTGGTGGCGCGGGAAGCCGAGCACCTGTACGTCTTCCAGCGTTCCCCGGCCTACACGCTGCCCTGGACGGTGCGGGCCTTCGCACCTGGTGAGCTGGAGTCCATGAAGGCCGACTACGCCGCGATCCGGGCGGCGCAACGGCAGCACCCGGTGGGGGCGGCGCGACTGAGCGCGTTCTCGGTGCTGCTCGACATGCTCGTCAGCCCACCGATCAAATCCGCCTCACGCGAGGACCAGCTGCGGGCCGTCGACGAGCGCGGGATCCTGGGTGCGCTCAACTGGGGTGACATCTTCTTCGACATCGAAGCCAACCGGATGGCCGCTGCGTTGTACGGTGAGGCGGTCGCACGGCTTGTCGAGGACCCCGAGACCGCCGCGGCGCTGGTGCCCACCCACCCGTTCGGATGCAAGCGCCCCATCATCGACCAGGGCTACCACCAGACCTTCAACCGTCACAACGTCACCCTTGTCGACCTCCGCAAAGGCGGGATCGAGGAGGTGACGGCCACCGGTATCCGCACCGCGCAGGGGCACTTCGGACTCGACGTCATCATCTACGCAACCGGATTCGACGCGATGACCGGTGCATTGACCCGTATCGACATCCGGGGTCGAGAGGCGCTGTCGTTGAGGGAGTTCTGGGCCGACGAAGGCCCGCTGTCCTATCTCGGCCTGGCCGTCGCGGGCTTTCCCAATCTGTTCACCGTGCAGGGGCCAGGAAGCCCTTCTGCAGCGACGAACTTCGTCACCGCACTGGAGCAGCACATCGAGTGGATAACCAGGTGTATCGACTATCTACGGGTCCATGGATATCGGACCATCGAGGCGCTGCCGGACGCTCAACGGGAGTGGATGGAGCACGCCGCCTCGTTGGTGGCGCCCACCGTGCTGGTACACCCGAGTTGCAACTCCTGGTACAACGGCGCCAATGTTCCCGGGAAGAAACGCATGTACATGGGCTACACCGCGGGCATTCCCGAATACCGCCGCCGGTGCGACGAGATCGCCGACGGCGGATACACCGGATTCAAATTGGCCTAGTTCCCCGCTTCCGTTGTCCATACTCCCTGATGACCCGGGAGCGGGCCGTGGTCAGCGCGGTTTCGAGGTCATGCTCGGTGAGCACCACCCACTGGAACCCGATCCCGAACATCGCCGAGGTGATGTCGTTCACCACTGCGGCGACATCGATGTCGCCGCGGACGGAGCCGTCGGAGATCCCGGCGCGGAGAGCGTGTTCGACCTTGGCGGCACCCTCACGCAGATGCCCGGCCACGCGATCGCGCAGCGGGGAGGTGGTCTTCACGGCTTCGAACGTGGCCACGAACATCGCGCGCAGTACCTCGCGGTCGGTGACGTAGAGATCATGGATGCGGTCGAAATGAGCGAGGACCTGCTGCATCCCGGTGGCCCCGGGGTGGGGATCGGGGTCGAGGCGGCTGACGTATTCGTGCAGGAAGGCCTCGAGGATCGCGTCCTTGCTGCCGTATCTGGCGTGCACCATCGCCCTGCTGTAACCGGCGCGACGGCTGATCTCGGCGGCCGTTGTTGCTTCCCAGCCTTTTTCGACGATCAGCGCAGCGGCGGCCTCGAGCAGGCGACGGGCCGACGTTTCGACGCGTTCTGGTTGCGTCAGCCCCCGGACAGGAGTGGGCACCCTTGCATATTAAACGGCCGACAATTAACTTGGTGGTCGAGTGCCACATTGCCGGGAGGCCAACGATGACGTCACGCTCGGCGCGTGAGGTTGTGGAGCTGTACAACCTGCAGGTGTGGAACCGCCGTGACTTCGCACTGGCCCCGGAATTGTTCGCCGACAACGTGATTCGGCACGAGGTCGGCGAGTCGCACGTCTTGACCCGCGCACAGGCCGTGGCGCGGATCGTCGACCTGTGCCAGGCGTTCGACGACATCCAATTCACGCTCAACGTCGTGGTGGCCGGCGATGACGGAGAGCACGTCACCATCGTCTACGAGTCCACCATGACTCCGCCGGACGGCGCACCAACGTCGATCGCCAGCATGGAGGTGTTCCGGGTGGTCGATGGACAGATCGCCGAGGTCTACAACTGTGGGTACAAACAAGGAGTCTGGACGTGACGGATCGTGTGCTCGACGAACTCGGCTACTACCTACTGGCGGGTGCCGGGGGAGAGGGGCCCGCCACGCTGATGGACGAGGCGCGCGACGGTGAAGCGCTGGGTTTCGGAACGGCCTTCATCTCGGAGCGGTGGAACGTCAAGGAGGCCTCGTCCCTGGTGGGTGCGGCCTGTGCGGTGACCAGCCGCATGCAGATCGCCACGGCGGCAACCAATCACAACACCCGACACCCCCTGATCACCGGATCCTGGGCCACCACCATGCACCGGCTGTCCCGCGGCCGGTTCACCCTCGGTATCGGGCGCGGTATCGCCGCGATGTACTCGGCCTTCGGGGTCCCGGCGGTGACCACCGCGCAAATGGAGGACTTCGCGCACGTGATGCGCCGACTGTGGCAGGGCGAGCTGATCTTCAACCATGACGGGCCCATCGGGAAGTATCAGGTGCTGTTCCTGGATCCCGATTTCAACGAGGACATCCGGTTGGCCATCGTGGCCTTCGGGCCGCAGACGCTGGCCCTCGGTGGCCGTGCTTTCGACGACGTCATCCTGCACACCTACTTCACCCCCGAGACGCTGCAGCGCAGTGTCAAGACCGTCAAGGACGCCGCCGAGCAAGCCGGGCGCGATCCGGACAAGGTGCGGGTCTGGTCGTGTTTCGCCACCGTTGGCGACCACCTGCCCGAGGAGTTGCGGCTGAAGAAGACCGTGGCCCGTCTGGCCACCTATCTGCAGGGCTACGGCGATTTGCTGGTGAGCACCAACAACTGGGATCCTGCTGTGCTGCAACGGTTTCGTGAGGATACCGTGGTGCAGTCCATTGCCGGCGGCATCGACCACAAGGCCACCGCCGGGCAGATCGAACACATCGCGACGTTGATCCCGGACGAATGGCTGGAGCCGTCGGCCACCGGCACCGCGGCGCAGTGCGTCGACCGGGTGCGCAAGGAGTTCGACTACGGCGCCGACGCGGTGATCATGCACGGCGCCACCCCTGACGAGTTGGCCCCGATCGTGGCGCAGTACCGGGCGACGGTCAGCTGAGCTCGGACGCATTTTCACCCCACTCACTGATCGGACGGCGACCCTTGGCCACTTCACCTGTACGTCTCGGATGTGTGTATCTGCCGCAGTTCGCACCGGAAGGGATCGGCGCGACCGCACGGGCCGCCGATACCACTGGTCTCGACGAGCTGTGGCTGTGGGAGGACTGCTTCCTGGCCGGCGGTGTCTCCGGCGCCGCGATCGCGTTGGCCAACAGTGAACGCCTGACGGTCGGGGTGGGCGTGCTGCCGGTGCCGCTGCGCAACGTGGCGCTGACTGCGATGGAGATCGCGACCCTGCACCGGGCGTTCCCCGGCCGGGTGCGCATCGGCCTCGGCCACGGTGTGCAGGACTGGATGAAACAGGTGGGCGCCAAGGTGAGTTCACCGATGACGCTGATGCGGGAGTACCTGACCTGTTTGAGCGCACTGCTGCGTGGCGAGACCGTCACCTTCCACGGCACGTACGTGACCCTCGAGGACGTGACGCTGGACTGGCCGCCGACGACGCATGTCGAGATCCTCGCTGCAGCCGTGGGTCCGCGCACCTTGGCGCTCAGCGGCGAACTGTCCAATGGCACAGTGCTGACTCAGGGCACCACCCCGGATCAGGTACGCGAGGCGATCGGTCAGATCGCCCCCGCCGGCCCGCATTCCATCATCACCTACGTGCTGTCCGCTATTGGTTCTGATGCGGCGCAGCAGATCAAGCAGGAGATCGCACGCTGGAATCTCGATGCGTCCGCGGATATCCACGCCAGTGGAAGCGCCACGGAAATCGTTGCTGCCGTGCGGCGGTGGGTCGACGCCGGCAGCGACACGGTGGTGTTGCAGCCGCCGCTCAACGTCCGCGTCGAGGAGTTCGTCGAGTTCGTCGGCACTCACGTTCAACCGCTGCTTCAGCAGGGGCGCCAGTGACGCTCTTCGCATGCTCCTCTAGGGCCGCATGGTCACGCCGCCGTCGACGGCGAGCACCTGACCGGTGATGAAGCCGGCATCGTCGGACATCAGGAATGCACCCATGGCGGCGATGTCCCCCGGTTCACCGAAGCGGTGCTTGATGGCGGCCATGGCCTTGGCTGAGGCGGCCACCGACTCCGGCAGATCCGGCAGGTTCTCGTGCAGAATCAGCCCCGGCGCGATCACGTTGGCGCGCACCATCTTCGATCCGTAGCGGGCCGCGACGGTGCGCATCAGCGCGTGCACCGCTGCCTTGCTCATGCCGTAGGCCACCCGGACCGGGCTGGCGGAGTGGGCCTGCGCCGACGACGTGTAGACCATCGAGCCGCCACCCGAGGACACCAGCGCCGGCACCGCATGCCGTGAGCACAGGAAGTACCCGCGTGCGTTGGTGGACATGACCGCGTCGAAATCCTCGAGCGGCAGATCCACTCCGGCCGTGGACAACCCGTCGGCGAAGTTGGCGTAATTGGCGTGGAAGCCGTTGAGCTGTCCGAACTTCGACATGGCCAGCGACACCAGGGCGGCTACCGAGTCATCATCGGCGCCGTCGAGGTGGGTGCCCACCACCTCGGCCCCGTCTGCGCTGATCTGCTCGGCCAGTGCGGCCGCGTGCTCGGTGTTCAGATCACCGACCACCACCCGCGCGCCCTCGGCGGCGTAACGACGCGTCAGCTCATCACCGATTCCGCCCGCACCTGCGACGACGATGACCTTCCCGGCCAGCCTGTCAGACATGGCGTCACCCTAACCCAGGCGTCTATCGAAAGGCTTACCGGAAGGGTATCTTGTCGATATGCAGTTCATCGACGCGCCGATCTTCGATGCCGACCAGCACATGTACGAGACCGTCGACGCGCTGACCAAGTACCTGCCACAGCGTTACCGCCATGCCGTGCAATATGCGCAGATCGGTCGCCAGACCCGGATCATCATCAACAACAGGGTCACCGACTTCATCCCCAACCCCACCTTCGAGCGCGTGGCCGCCCCCGGTGCGCACGAGAAATTCTTCGCCGGCGAGAACGTCGAAGGGCTGACGTTGCGGGAGATGCAAGGCCCGGCCATCGCCGCGCCGCCCGCCACCCGCTCACCCGAGGAACGGGTGAAGGAGTTGGACCGACAGGGCGTGACCGAGGCGCTGAACTACCCGACGCTGGCCAGCTTGGTGGAGCACTCGTCGGCCGACGACCCCGCGCTGACGCTGGCGATCATCCACGCGCTGAACCAGTGGATGGCCGAGCACTGGACCTTCGCCTATCAGAACCGGGTGTTCTCGACACCGATCATCAACCTCTCGGAAGTCGACGCCGCGCAGCGTGAACTCGACTACCTCCTCGACAACGGCGCCCGCGTGGCCTTGATCAAACCCGGACCCGTCAACGGCCTGCACGGCTGGCGCTCACCCGCGTTACCGGAGTTCGACCCGTTCTGGCGTGACGTCGAAGCGGCCGGCCTGCCGATCGTGCTGCACGCCAGCTACCCGCCACTGAGTGACTACGTGAACACCTGGGAGCCGCCGCACACCCAGAACTTCATGGCGCAGAGCGCCTTCCGCTGGATGGTGCTGGGGCACCGCGAGATCTCCGACATGATCACCAGCCTGATCTGCCACGGCACACTGACCCGCTTCCCCAAACTCCGCATCGCGAGTGTGGAGAACGGCAGCAGCTGGATCTTCCCGCTGTTCCATGACTTCGCCGACCTCTACAAGAAGATGCCGCAGAACTTCCCCGAACACCCGCACGAGGTGTTCCGGCGCAACATCTGGGTGAGCCCGTTCTGGGAGGGCTGCGTCTCCGATGTCGTCGAGACCGTCGGCTGGGACCGGGTGCTGTTCGGGTCGGACTACCCGCACCCGGAAGGGCTCGCCGAGCCCAGGGGATTCTGGAAGTACGCCGAAGGCATGGACATTCGACGCACCTACGACTTCATGGGCGACAACGCGCGGCGCTTCATGGGCTTGCCTATCGCCAACCCCGATCCTGCCGCGCTGCAGCCGCCGCTTGCTGAATCCTCTCGTTGAGGGCCTTCGCGGGCGGGCCTTCTGTCGTACCCCTCTGCTTGGATAAGTGTTATGTCCACCACCGCAACATCTTTCGCCGATGCTGGGATCAGTCCCAAGCAGCGGTTCGAGGTGTTGTTCGACAGGCTCGGGGAGTTGTCGGGTCAGCGCAATGCGATCGACGGTGAGATCGTGAAGATCGTCGCCGAGATCGACCGTTATGGGTTGGCGGGCAACACCGGTTTCCGCTCGGTCGAGTCGTTGGTGGCGTGCAAGACCGGGGTATCCCCGCACACCGCGAAGACCCTCACCACCATCGCCCGGCGCAGCGAGGAGTTGCCGCAATGCACCACGGCGATGCGGGAGGGGTGGCTGTCGTTGGATCAGGTCGGTGTCATCGCCACCAAAGCCGGTGACGGCTCCGATGCGCACTACGCGCAGTTCGCGAAGTACGCCACCGTCGAACAACTCCGTAAAGCCATCAAGTTGGAACCCCGCCCGGCACCTGAATCTGACGCCGAAGTCGAGCCCAAGCCGGAGCCGGAGGCCCCGCGGTCGCTTACCCAGACTTCCGACGACGATTCCACCACGTGGCACATCACCTTGCCGACGGGGGAGGCTGCCGAGTTCGACGCCGCGCTACGTTCCCATCAGGACAAGCTGGTCGCAGACTGGAAACGCGACCACACCGACGAATCAGAAACCACTCCGCCGTTCCCCACCCCGGTGGACGGGTTCATGTGCCTGGTGCGCGCCGGCTGGGATGCCGACGTGGCGGCCCGCCCGCACGGGCATCGCACCACCGTCGTGGTGCACGTGGACGTCGAATCCCGTCTCGCGGCTTTGCATCTGGGTCCGCTGCTGTCCGACTACGACCGCCGCTACCTGCTCTGTGATTCGACCTGCGAGGTGTGGTTCGAACGCAACGGTCAACCGATCGGGTCGGGTCGTGAAACGAGGACGATCAGCCGTCGACTGCGCCGGGCACTGGAGCGCCGTGACCACGGCACCTGCGTGGTGCCCGGCTGCGGCGCCACCCGAGGCTTGCATGCTCACCACCTCACGCACTGGGAGGACGGCGGCCCTACCGAGCTGTGGAATCTGGTGCTGGCGTGCCCTTTCCACCACCGCATGCATCACCGCGGCCGCATCACCCTCACCGGACCCGCCGACCGGCTTGTCGTCACCGACGCCACCGGCCGCCGGATGACGGCAGGATCACTGGCCCGACCACCCACAACAGCGCGACCTGTTGTCCCACCGCCACCCGGGCCCACCGGGGAACGCTGCGACTGGTGGTGGTACACCCCCTACCAACCACCACCCTCCACCGCCAACTAGCTACGGCAGAATGACGGTGCGACTCACCGGCTCCGGCGAGGACTGGCGGCTGTAGAGACCGCGGCTGAGCGCCGACAGCAGGGCGTCTCGGGTCTCGCGCGGGTCGATCAGCTCATCGAAGCCGAGGTTCTGGGCGGACCGGTAGGACGCCTGCAACTCCGCGTCGCGCAGCTTGGCCGACAGGTCCTCACCGGCATGGGACGCCTTGCTCAGCGCCGCGGCGCTCATCGCGCCCATGGTCGCGCCGGGATAGGCGTAGGTGGCCACCTGATCGTCAAAACCCAACAGCGACATCACCATCGAACCGAACCCGTATGCCTTGCGCAGGGTCAGATGCAGTTTCAGCGTGGTCGCCGCGGTCTGAGCGGCGAACATCCGCCCACCCGCGCGCAACACCCCGCTGCGTTCGGAACGGCTGCCCGGCAGCATGCCGGGATTGTCGGCCAGGAACACGATCGGTAGATGGAAAGAGTCGGCGACCATGATGAAATGTGCGGCCTTGTCCGCGGCATTGGCGTCGATGGAACCGGCCAGCACCTTCGGCTGATTGGCCACCACGGCGACGGGATGCCCGCCCAGATGTGCCAGCGCGCAGATGATGGCGGGCCCGTACTTGGGTTGGACCTCGAACCAGTCGGGGCGGTCGAACACCACGTCGAGCACCGCGCGCATGTCGTAGACCCGTCGGTTGTCGCGGGACACGATGTCGAGTAGTTCGGGGGTGGGACGCGGCCCGCAGGCCGGTAACGACGGGGGATAGGACCAGGCGCTGGGCGGGAAGTACGACAGATATTTACGGATGTCGTCCAGTAGCGCCGCATCGTCGTCGGCGACGTTGTGGATGACACCGCTGGGCAGGGCGACCTCCGGGCCACCCAGGTCTTCTTTGGAGATCTCCTCGCCCGTGGACTCTTTCACCACCGGTGGTCCGGCCGTGAAGATGGCTCCCTGCCGAGTCATGATCCGGAAATCGCACACCGGAGCGACGAGCGCGCCGTGCCCCGCTGACGGCCCCAACAGTCCCGCCACCGTCGGCACCTTGCCCGAACAGCGGGCCTGGGCCAGCAGATCGGTGGGGGTACGGCCGTAGTGGCCGCCGGTGGGACGAAAACCCGCACCTTCCAACAGCATCACCAAGGGGATCTTGTCGCGCACCGCCAGTTCGGCGATCCGGTAACGCTTCGCGTTGCCGCCGGGACCGATGCTTCCCGCCAGGGTGGTGAAGTCTTCGGCGCCCACCATCACCGGCACGCCGTTGATCATGCCCGATCCGGTCACGATGCCGTCGGCGGCGATGTCCCCGCCCACCTGCATGCCCAGCTCCCGGAACGTCCCGGCATCGAGCAGGTGGTCGATGCGGGCGCGGGCGTCGAGTTTGCCCGTGTCATGGTGGCGGGCCACCCGTTCGGGACCGCCCATCGCCAGTGTCCGGTCGCGACGCCGATCGAGATCATCGAGCGTCTCCTGCCAATCCGGAACCTTTGTCATCTCAGTCCTTTGGTGGAAGTTTGGCGCGTCGTTGACCGTACTGAATTGCTTACTGTAGCGTCTCCGACATGTCGCGGCTGAAGATCGACCGCGGATTGCCGGGGCCCCTCGGTCGTGTCGCGGACAGCGCGTCCGCAGTGGAGCGCGACGGCGCTGACGGATGCTGGGTGGGGGAGGTCAACCACGACCCGTTCCTGCCGCTGGCGCTGGCCGCCGAACACACCTCCCGCATCGAGCTGGGCACCAGCATCGCCGCCGCCTTCGCCCGAAACCCGATGACGGTGGCCACCGTGGCCTGGGACCTGCAGGCGTTCTCGGGTGGCCGGTTCCTGCTGGGGCTGGGCACTCAGGTCCGGCCGCACATCGAACGGCGGTTCTCCATGCCGTGGAGCCACCCGGCCCGGCGCATGCGTGAGTTCGTCCTTGCCGTGCGGGCGATCTGGACCTCGTGGCGGCAGGGTTCACGGTTGGACTTCCGTGGTGAGTTCTACACCCACACCCTGATGACGCCGATGTTCACCCCTGAACCATCCGGCCACGTCGACCCCAAAGTCTTTGTGGCGGCGGTCGGTCCGGTGATGACAGCGGTGTGCGGTGAGGTGGCCGACGGTCTGCTGGCGCACGCGTTCACCACGCGTCGCCACCTGCTGGAGGTGACGACGCCCGCGTTGGCGCGTGGACTGGAGGCCAGCGGGCGGCGGCGCCACGACGTGGAGGTGTCCTGCCCGGTGTTCGTGGTGGTCGGTGACGCCGGGGCCGCGGCGGTACGCAAGCAGATCGCGTTCTACGGTTCCACCCCGGCGTATCGCGGGGTGCTGGATCTGCACGGCTGGGGTGAGCTGCACGAGCAGTTGCACCGGCTGTCGCGGCGCGGGGACTGGGACGGCATGGGGGAGCTGATCACAGACGAGGTGCTCGACGCGTTCGCCGTGGTGGGTCCATCCGACGAGATCGCCGCGCGGTTGCGGGACCGCTGCGCCGGGGTGATCGACCGGGTGCTGCCCAGCTTTGCCCCGGAACTGCCAGATGAGGTTGTCGCCGAGATTCTTGCGGAGGTGCGCCGATGAGGAACTTTTCTGCTGTGGTCACGGGGAGCGGCGTGTCAACCGCAAGCGAGGAGCTGTCATGAGCAACCCAACCATCGAATCACCGGGGGCAATGCTGGCCGACCCGCAGGCCTATACCGACGAGGCGCGGCTGCATGCCGGTTTGGCGCAGCTGCGCGCCACGGCGCCGGTGTCGCGGGTGGACGTGCCCGAATATGCGCCGTTCTGGGCGATCACCAAACACGCCGACATCATGGAGATCGAGCGCGCCAACGACGTCTTCACCAACGCGCCCCGGCCGGTGCTCGTGACCAGGAAGAACGACGAACTGCAGGCGGGTGTCGGGATCCGCACCCTCATTCACATGGACGACCCCGACCACCGCGACCTGCGGGCCATCGGCACCAACTGGTTTCGGCCAAAGGCCATGCGCGCCTTGAAGGCCCGTGCCGACGAGCTGGCTGAGAGATTCGTCGATCACATGATGTCCCAGGGTCCGGAATGCGATTTCGTGCAGCAGGTGGCGGTCAACTATCCGCTGTACATGATCATGACGCTACTGGGTGTGCCCGAAGCCGATTTCCCGCTGATGCTCAAACTCACCCAGGAACTGTTCGGCAGTGACGACGACGAGTTCAAACGTGACGAGGGCGAGCAGATGACAGCGCTGCTGGAGATGTTCCAGTACTTCACCGCACTGACCGCGTCGCGCCGTGAGCACCCAACCGACGACCTGGCGTCGACGATCGCCAACGCCCGGATCAACGGAGAACCGTTGTCCGACATCGACACCGTGTCCTACTACGCCATCATCGCCGCGGCCGGACACGACACCACCAGTGCCAGCATCGCAGGCGGCATGCACGCCCTCGTCGAACACCCGGAGCAGCTGGCGCGGTTGACAGCCGATATGAGCTTGATGCCGTTGGCGGTCGAAGAGATGATCCGATGGACCACACCGGTCAAGGAGTTCATGCGAACCGCGCAGCGCGACTACGACATTGGCGAGGTCCGCATCGGTGCCGGCGAATCGGTGTTGCTGTCCTACGTGTCGGGCAACCGCGACGAGGACGTCTTCGACGCGCCGTTCACGTTCGACATCGCCCGCGATCCCAACAGGCACATCTCTTTCGGGTATGGCGTGCACTTCTGTCTGGGTGCCGCGCTGGCGCGGATGGAGGTCAACAGCTTCTTCAGCGCCTTGCTGCCGCGGCTGGAGTCGGTGGAGTTGGCCGGCGCGCCGCAGCACATGGCGACGATCTTCGTCGGCGGGCTCAAACACCTGCCGATCCGCTACGCACTACGGTGATTTCGGCGCGCTCATAACCGCTCAGCGGTTATGAGCGCGCCGAAATCCCGACTATCGCTGGCCGGCGGTGGCGTCGTCGAGGCGGGCGGCCCAGTCAGCCGGGCTGGTGGCGGGGCCGTCGCGGTGGTGGGACAGGGCTTGGATGGAGACGTCGTGTCCTTCGGCGGCTTTGCGTAACGCCCCGACGGTGG
>NZ_JBDGJH010000015.1:0-162023 GCF_057656995.1 Mycobacterium sp. Soil_C_30
GTCCCCCACAGGATGTGGCAAAAACAAACAAAAACCACCAAACACACTATTGAGTTCTCAAACAACAGACCTGCAGTGAAAATCTTGTCCCGTTTCAGGGCAACCCTGCCAGCTTAAACTATCTGGTCGAGCGAGTCAAGCTTTTCTGTCTCGCGTCTCCGCGGCGACTTCAAAAGATTAGAACTACCCGCGTTCCGAAGTCAAATCCCCTGGTCAGAGCGGTTTTGCTCGTTCCGAGGCCGACCCGTACTAGCTTACGCGCTCGATCTCGGCACCCAGGCTGACCAGGTTCTCGACGAACAACGGGTAGCCGCGATCGATGTGGAACACGTCGTGTACCTCGGTGTCGCCGTCAGCAACCAGGCCGGCGAGAACCAGCCCAGCGCCGGCACGAATGTCTGATGACCAGACGGGTGCACTCGACAACTGCGGGATACCGCGCACCACGGCGTGATGACCATCGGTGCGTGCGTCGGCACCCAGCCTGATCATCTCTTCGACGAATCGGAACCTCGCCTCGAAGACGTTCTCGGTGATCATCGAGGTGCCCTCGGCGATCGATGCCAGCCCGATCGCCATCGGCTGCAGGTCCGTCGGGAAACCCGGAAACGGCAGCGTCGCGACATTGACGGCCTTGGGCCGCTCGTACTGCACCACGCGGAAGCCGTCGTCACTCTGGGTCACCGTGGCCCCGACATCGTGCAGTTTGTGCAGGACCAGCTGCAGATGCGCGGGATCCACGCCCGTCACCGAGATGTCCCCTCGCGTCATCGCGGCCGCAATCCCCCAGGTCGCCGCGACGATGCGGTCGCCGATCACCCGGTGTTCGGTCGGATACAGCTTTGGCACGCCGGTGATGGTCAGAGTCGACGATCCCGCGCCGGTGATCTGCGCACCCATCTGGCTGAGCATCGTGCAGAGATCGGCCACGTCGGGCTCGCGTGCCGCGTTGTGGATCGTCGTCTCGCCCTCGGCGAGCACCGCCGCCATCAGGATGTTCTCGGTTGCCCCCACGGAGGGGAACTCCAGCTGGATCTCGGCTCCCCGCAGCGTGTCGGCATGGGCGACGACGCAGCCGTGCTCGATATTGCAGGTCGCGCCCAGTTGTCGGAGGCCGGCTTGATGCATGTCCAGGGGCCGCGAACCGATCGCGTCACCCCCGGGCAGGGCCACCCTGGCTTTTTTGCACCGTCCCACCAACGGGCCGAGGACACACACCGAGGCACGGAACTGCCTGACCGCGGCGAAGTCGGCGTCGTACTTCGGCTCATCGGGTGACGTGATACGCACGACATCCCCGTCGAGTTCGACGTTGGCGCCCAGCCCGCGCAGCACCTCCGCCATCAGGGGCACGTCCAGGATGTCCGGGCAGTTCGTGATGGTCGTGGTGCCCTCAGCCAGCAGACTCGCCGCCATCAGCTTGAGCACGCTGTTCTTCGCTCCCCCAACAGCAACTTCGCCGGACAATCGGCTCCCACCGGTCACAACGAAACGCTCACTCACGCCGGTCAGTGTAAGCAGCCCAGAGCCCGAAGGCAGACTCCCTGGACGGACTGCCGTACGGTTTTTCCATGGCTGTGCACCTGACCCGCATCTACACCCGTACCGGCGACGACGGGACCACAGGTCTGAGCGATTTCTCCCGGGTTTCCAAATCGGATCCCCGACTGGTCGCGTACGCCGACTGTGACGAAACCAACGCCGCGATCGGCACCGCCATTGCGCTCGGCGCACCCGATCAACGCATACTCGCCGTGCTGCAGCAGATCCAGAACGACCTCTTCGATGCCGGTGCAGACCTGTCGACGCCCGTGGTCGAAGACCCCAAGTACCCGCCGCTGCGCATCACTGGTGAGTACATCGACCGGCTCGAGGGCTGGTGCGACGAGTTCAACGAGTCACTTCCCGCGCTGAACTCGTTCATCCTCCCGGGCGGGACGCCGCTGTCGGCTCTGCTGCATGTCGCCCGCACGGTCGCGCGCCGGGCCGAACGCTCGGCGTGGGACGCCATCGATGCGCACTCGGACGACATGAATGTGCTTCCCGCGAAATACCTCAACAGGCTCTCGGATCTGCTCTTCATCCTGTCGCGGGTGGCCAATCCGGACGGCGACGTGCTGTGGCGGCCCGGCGGCACTGCAACCAAGAGCTAGACGATCCGGCGCCGTGCGCGGGGGTTCGGACGCGACTCCAACCAGGACAGGAACGCCGTCAAGGCGCCGCGGTCCAAGGCGAGTTCGTAACCACGACGCCGATCCGGTGAGGAGTCGCGCAATTCGAGGACGACGATCTCCTCGGTCATGATGTCGAACTCGTCGCCGCGTGGTGAGCGACGAGACACGATCTCGATCCCGCGGCGGCTGAGCCGGCGGTTGGGCCACCACCGCATGCTGGAGAGCTGGTAGAAAACCGCTTCTCCCCCGCGGTAGCGGATGACGCCGTGACGCCATCCGTGACCGCCGACTGCGGGGACGTCCCGCAGAATCGCCGCTGTTCCGCCCTGGCGCAGATTCCACAACCGGTAGGCCATCACGCCCACCAGCAGTAGCAACACACCGACGAGCACGACCATGAAGATCATGGACGCGCTCACCGGCCGCCCCTAGTCCAGCTGGCCGACGGCGCGCAGACGCGCGCGTCCCCGGGCCGCTACTTCGGGGTCATCAGACTGCGAATCGGTCTTGGCGGCGTCCGCGTCGATCTCCGATTCGAACTCGGCCGACTCGGCGAGGATGATCACGCCTTCCTCGGTCACCGACAGAAAGCCCCCGTCGACGGCGATACGAAGGTCATCGTCGCCTTCACGCTCGACCCGGACCATGGCGTCTTCGACGAGCTGTGCGACCAACGGGATGTGCCGGGGCAGGATGCCGATTTCACCGGCGGTGGTGCGGGTGAAGACGAACGTCGCCTTACCTGACCAGATCTTGCGTTCGACGGCAACGATGTCGACGTCCAATTCAGCCACCACACACCACCTTTCGGGCCCTCATCGTCAGAACGATCACAGCTTGGCGCCGAGGCTCTCGGCCTTCTTGGCCAGATCGTCGAGACCACCGATGAGGAAGAAAGCCTGCTCCGGCACGTGGTCGAAGTCGCCCTTGGCCAGCTTGTCGAAGGCCTCGACGGTCTCCTTGAGCGGCACAGTCGAACCCGGCTGGCCGGTGAACTGCTCGGCCGCCATCATGTTCTGGCTCAGGAAGCGCTCGATGCGACGGGCACGGTAGACCAACTGCTTGTCCTCTTCGGACAGCTCGTCGATACCGAGAATCGCGATGATGTCCTGAAGGTCCTTGTAGCGCTGCAGGATTCGGATGACTTCCTGGGCCACGCGGTAGTGCTCGTCGCCGACGACGCTGGGGTGCAGAATCGTCGAGCTCGACGCCAGCGGATCCACCGCGGGGAAGATGCCCTTCGAGAACACCGCACGCGAGAGCTCGGTGGTGGCATCGAGGTGCGCGAACGTGGTGGCCGGCGCCGGGTCGGTGTAGTCGTCGGCGGGCACATACACGGCCTGCATCGAGGTGATGGAGCGACCACGCGTCGAGGTGATGCGCTCCTGCAGCTCACCCATCTCGTCGGCCAGCGTCGGCTGGTAACCCACCGCCGAAGGCATACGACCCAGCAGGGTCGAGACCTCGGAACCGGCCTGCGTGAACCGGAAGATGTTGTCGATGAACAGCAGCACGTCCTGGTTCTGCTCATCGCGGAAGTACTCCGCCATGGTCAGCGCCGACAGCGCGACGCGCATACGCGTGCCCGGCGGCTCGTCCATCTGACCGAACACCAGGGCGGTGTCCTTGAGCACGTTGGCGTCCTCGAGCTCGACCCAGAGGTCGTTGCCCTCACGGGTGCGCTCACCGACGCCGGCGAACACGGAGGTACCACCGAAGTTGCGGGCGATGCGGTTGATCATCTCCTGGATGAGCACCGTCTTGCCCACGCCGGCGCCGCCGAACAGGGCGATCTTCCCGCCACGCACGTACGGGGTCAGCAGGTCGACGACCTTCAGACCGGTCTCGAGCATCTCCGTGCGGGGCTCGAGGTCGGCGAAGGCCGGCGGCTTGCGGTGGATGGACCAGTGCTCGAAGTCCTTGGCGTAGCCCGGGTCGTCCAGGCAGTCTCCGAGGGCGTTGAACACGTGGCCCTTCACGCCGTCGCCCACGGGCACCGAGATCGAGGCACCAGTGTCGGTGACCTCGACGCCGCGGACCAGTCCGTCGGTGGGCTGCATGGAGATGGTGCGCACCAGGTTGTCACCGAGGTGCTGCGCGACCTCCAGGGTCAGGGTCTTGGCCAGTTCCGAGTAGACGATCTCGGCATGCAGAGCGTTGAACAGCTCGGGTACCGAGCCACGGGGGAACTCGACGTCCACAACGGGGCCGGTGATTCGAACGACGCGCCCTGTCACGGACTTTTCAGCGGTGGCAGTCATATCTTTCTTCGCTTCCTGGGTGGGCTTACTTGGCGTCGGCGAGCGCGTTGGCGCCACCGACGATCTCGCTGATTTCCTGGGTGATCTGCGCCTGGCGTTCGCGGTTGGCTTCCAGCGTCAGCGCCTTGATCAGGTCGTCGGCGTTGTCGCTCGCGGACTTCATGGCGCGCCGTCGCGACGCGGATTCCGACGCTGCGGCCTCCAGCAGCGCGGAGTAGACGCGGGTGGCCACATACCGGGGTAGAAGCGCTCCGAAGAGGGTTTCTGCGTCGGGCTCGAAGGAGAACAGGGTGTGCGGCCCGGTCTCCTCCTCGCCGACGTACTCCACCACCATCGGTGCGATCCGGCGAGCCTCGGCGACCTGCGAGAGCATCGACCGGAACTCCGTGGTGACGATGTGCAGCTCGTCGACACCGAGGATGCCGTCGTCGCCGGCGTCGTCACCTTCGTCGTCGGCGCCGGACATGAAGGTCGTCACCAGTACGTCGGCGATCTCCCTGGCGTTCTCGTAGGTGGGCCGCTCCGAGAAGCCCGTCCATGACTCGACGACTTCGCGTCCGCGGAAGCTGTAGTAGCCCAACGCTTTACGGCCCACGGCGTAGAGGACGGGCTGCTTGCCCTCGTCACGCAGCAGAGCGAAGAGCTCCTCGGCGCGCCGCAGCACGTTGGCGTTGTAGGCGCCGCAGAGCCCGCGGTCCGACGACACCACCAGGACGCCGGCACGCTTCGGGTTCTCCCGCTCGACGAGCAGCGGATGATCGAGCGCGCTGGCGCCGGCCAGGTTGGTGAGTGTGTTGGTGATCTCGTCGGCGTAAGGCCTGGCCGCTTCGACCCGCGCCTGTGCCTTGGCGATCCGGGAGGTCGCGATCAGCTCCTGGGCCTTGGTGATCTTCTTGATCGACCCGGCGGAACGGATGCGGCCTCGTAGCTCACGAAGTGTTGCTGCCATCTGATTCCAGACTCTCCAGTGCCGCTTTTCGTTACTTCTTCTTGGGAGCCGGCTTACGGACCTTGACCGATTCCTGTCCGAGCTCATCGGCGTCCAGTGCGTCGGCCTCGGCCTCGTTCACCACGACCGAGCTGCCGTCGGTTGCCGAGAAGCCCTTCTTGAAGTCGTTGATGACCTCGACGAGCTTGTTCTCGGTGTCCTCGGAGAGCTTCTTGGACTCCCGGATCTCGCTGAGAATGCCGTCGTGCGAGGCCTTGACGTGCTCCAGCAGGTCTGCCTCGAAGCGCTGCACGTCCTCGACGGGCACCGAGTCCAGATGGCCCTTGGTACCGAGGAAGATCGCGACCACCTGCTCCTCGACGGACAGGGGGCTGTACTGCGGCTGCTTGAGCAGCTCGACCAGGCGGGCACCGCGGTCCAGCTGGGCCTTCGAGGCCGCATCCAGGTCCGAGGCGAAGGCGGCGAACGCCTCCAGCTCGCGGTACTGCGACAGATCGAGACGCAGCGAGCCCGCCACCTCTTTCATGGCCTTGATCTGAGCGGCACCACCGACGCGGGACACCGAGACACCGACGTTGATGGCCGGTCGCACGCCCTGGTTGAACAGGTCGGACTCCAGGAAGCACTGGCCGTCGGTGATCGAGATGACGTTGGTCGGGATAAACGCCGAGATGTCGTTGGCCTTGGTCTCGATGATCGGCAGCCCGGTCATCGATCCACCGCCCAGTTCGTCGGACAGCTTGGCGCAACGTTCCAGCAGGCGAGAGTGCAGGTAGAACACGTCGCCGGGGAAGGCTTCGCGGCCCGGCGGCCGGCGCAGCAGGAGCGAGATGGCGCGGTAGGCGTCGGCCTGCTTGGACAGGTCGTCGAACACGATGAGGACGTGCTTGCCGTTGTACATCCAGTGCTGACCGATGGCCGAACCGGTGTACGGCGCGAGCCACTTGAAGCCGGCGGCGTCGGAAGCGGGCGCGGCGACGATGGTGGTGTACTCCATCGCGCCACCCTCTTCGAGGGCGCGCTTCACGCTGGCGATCGTGGTGCCCTTCTGGCCGATCGCGACGTACACGCAGCGCACCTGCTGCTTCGGGTCGCCGGTCTCCCAGGCGGCCCTCTGGTTGAGGATGGTGTCGACGCAGACGGCGGTCTTGCCGGTCTTGCGGTCGCCGATGATCAGCTGACGCTGGCCACGGCCGATGGGTGTCTGCGAGTCGATGGCCTTGATGCCGGTCTGCAGCGGCTCGGAGACTCCTTGGCGCTGCACCACCGACGGCGCCTGCAACTCGAGGGCCCGACGGGTCTCGTGCTCGATGTCGCCCTGGCCGTCGATGGGCTCACCCAGCGGGTTCACCACCCGGCCGAGGAAGCCGTCGCCGACGGGCACCGAGAGCACCTCGTTGGTGCGCTTGACCTGCTGGCCCTCTTCGATCTTGCCGAATTCGCCGAGGATCACCGCGCCGACGCTGTGCTCGTCGAGGTTGAGGGCGACGCCGAGTACGCCGCCTTCGAACTCGAGGAGTTCCTGGGTCATCACCGAGGGCAGGCCCTCGACGTGGGCGATGCCGTCACCGGCGTCGACCACTGTGCCGATTTCCTCGCGCTCGGACTCGGCGCTGAAGGAGGAGACGTAGTCCTCGATAGCGCCTTCGATATCAGCAGCTGAGATTGTCAACTCTGCCATGGCTTTTCGTCTTCCTGCCTTCGTGTTGGAGCAAATGTTCTGGGGTGCTTGGCGTGCGTCAGTCCGGCAGCCCGCTGCGGGCGGCATCCAGCCGGGTGGAGATGGATCCGTCGATCACTTCGTCGCCGACGGTGATCAGGAGCCCGCCCAGCACTGCCGGATCAACGTTGAGCTGGATCGACACCGGATGGCTGTAGATCCGGCCGAGGACCTCCGAGAGCCGGGCGCGCTGCTCGGCCGAGAGATCGGCGGCGGCGGTGACGTGAGCGACCACTTCGCCGCGCCGGGCGACAGCGAGTTCAGCCAGATCGGCGACGGCCTCATCGGCGCGTTCGCCGCGGAGCAGCTCCACTGTCTGCGCGAGCAGCGCAGCAGCGGTGTCATTGACGTCGCCACCGGTACGGCTGAGTACGTTGCGCAGCAGGCTGACTCGACCCTGTGCGTCGGTGGTCTCGTCGGTGAGCAGGCTGCTCAACCGCGGCTGCGCGTCGAGGACGCGACCGAAGCGGAACAGCTGATCCTCGACCGCCTCGCCCTCGTTGTTCTTTTCCGCACGCACCAGCAGAGCAAGGCGGGCGACGTGCTCGATGGCGTCGACCAGGTTGCCTTCGGCCGACCAGCGTTGCGAAACCGCGGTTTTCAGCAGATCCACCGCCGGGGCGCTGATCTTCCCGTCGAACAACCGTTGCGCCAGCTCCACCTTCGGCGCGGGGTTGTCGGTGGGGTCCGCGAGATGCTTGTTGAGGATCGGTTCAGCCAGCAGAAGCTTGGCAACCGAGGTCAGGTCGTCGGCCAGTGCGGTGAGGGCACCGCTATCGAGGCCGCCCGCGATGTCGTCGAACTTCTTGACCACTTCGGCCAGGGCCTCGCGGCTGGCGGCCCGCAGGTTCAGAGAGGCGCCCGCCTCGAGCACCGCCGCCGACGGGGCCATGGACTCGAGCTCACCGAGGAAGCGGTCGACGGTGGCCGACTGCCGAGCCGGGTCCGCCACGTAATCGCGGACCAGATCCTCGGCCTTCTGCACGGATTCGGCACCGAGCTCGTGCCGCAGTCCACGGATGGTCTGCTGACGCAGCAGATGCACCTGCTGGTGCCCCTGGGCCTTGATGCGCTCGGCCTCCGTGCCGGCCTGCTCCTCGAGCTGGGCGGCGATGCGCTCCGAGTCCGACTTGGCCTCCTCGGTGACCTTTGCGGATTCCGCCTTGGCGTCGGCGAGAGCCTTGGCATGCATGGCGTCGGCGTCGGCGAGCTTGCGTGCCGCCTCGGCACTTTCGGCCAGCGCCGTGCGAACGGCCTCCTGTTGCTTCTGCATCAGGCCTTTGACGGGCGGCACGACCCACTTCACGATGATGAACACGATCACCGCGAAGCCGATCAGCTGGCCGATGAAGGTCGACATTTAGCTGCTCCCACCTGATTTCACGTCAACGCCGAGGATGCGGCTGGCCAGGACGGCCGAGAGGCCGTCCACGGACGACCGCAGTTCGGTCTGGGTAGACGAGCGTTGTGCGGACAGTTGTTCGTCCGCCTGTCGCACGGTCTCGGCGACTTCACCGCTGGCCTCGGCCCGCTTCTCGTCGATGACCTGGCGACCGGCTGTGCGCGCGTCGTCACGGATGGCGGATGCCTCCGAACGCGCGCCGGCCATGGTCTCGTCATAGTCGGCTTGGGCGGCTGCCACCTGTTCGGCCGACTTGCGGTTGTCCGCAGCGGTCTTGGCCAGCATGGCCTCGCGCTCGGCGAGGACCTTGCTGACCGGGGGCACCACCCATTTCCAGATCACGGCCAGCGTGATCAAGAAGATGAGCAGCACGACGAAGAAGGTGCCGTTGGGGATCAGGAAGTTACTGGTCCCCCCGCCTTCTTCCGCTGCGAGGATGGTTAGTTCACTCATGCCGACGGTTTACTGCAGGCCCGGCGTCGCGAAGACGAACAGCGCCATGAAGGCAAGGTTGATGAAGTAGGCGGCCTCGACCAGACCGACGGTGATGAAGAAGGGCGTGAACAGCCGGCCCTGGGCCTCGGGCTGACGGGCGATGCCGGAGATCAGCGCGTTACCCGCGATACCGTCGCCGATGCCGGCGCCGATGGCACCGCCACCCAGGATCAATCCGCCGCCGATCAGAGCGCCGGCCGTGATGATGGCGTTGGGATCGATTTCCATTCCTATTTTCCTCCTTGGTAACTGGCGGCAGTACCGCCAGAGTTCATGTGGTCGTTCGGTCTGTTGTGGTGGTCAGTGCTCAGTGTTCGTCGTGATCGAGTTCCATCGCCTGGCTGAAGTACAGGATGGTCAGCAGCGAGAAGATGAACGCCTGGATCAGACCGACGAAGAGGTCGAAGGTCTTCCAGATGGCGTTGGGTGCCCACTGGATGTACCAGGGGAACATCGCGATCAGCGCCACCAGGATGCCGCCGGCGAAGATGTTGCCGAAGAGTCGCAGTGCCAACGAGATCGGCTTGGCGAGTTCCTCGACGATGTTGATCGGGGCCAGGAACGCCACGTGACCCTTGACCACCTTGATGGGGTGGCCGATGAGGCCGCGACGCTTGATACCTGCGGCGTGGTAGAAGAAGAACACGAACAGCGCCAGGGCCAGCACGAAGTTGATGTCGGACGCGGGCGGCTTGTAGAGCTCGGCCGCGGCACCGTCGGATCCGCCGTACTGCAGCGGCAGGACCGCCAGCCAGTTCGAGATCAGGATGAACGCGAACAGCGCGACCGCCAGCGGCAGCACGAACGGGGCCACCCGCATACCGACGGAGCTCTCGATCTGCCCCCGCATCTGGATGGTCAGCGCCTCCCAGAACAGCTGCACGCCACCGGGGACGCCGGTCGAGGTGACCTTCGCCTTCAGGAAGAACGCCAGGCCGATGATGATGACGGCGGTGATGGCGGTGGCGAGGATGGTGTCACCGTTGAACGTCATCCCGAACATCTCGAACACCAGGGTGTGGTGTCCGACGTGGATGGCGGCGCCGCCCTCTTCGGCAGCCAGAACGGTCTCATGCACTTGAGACATGCGAGTCAGCTCAACCCTTCGATTCCGATGCAGATACGTCTTCGACATCCAGGCCGCCCGCGCGGATCTTCTTCAGCACGGGGATGCTGGTGCTCATCACCAGCAGTGCCTGGAAGATCGCGAGTCCGAACAGCACTGCGATGCCGCCGTGGTCCTTGAAGAAGATCGCGATGGCCAGTGCGATCACCGAGATGATCATCAGGCGCATCGCGGAGTTGACGGCCATCTTCTTCTTGAGCGGGTGGTCCTGGGCCGTGATCGCTTCCACCGCGCGGCGCACCATGAGCGCGTTGAGAAGACCCAGCCCCAAGCCGGCGCCGAAGAAGAGGCCGAACCAGACGGTGCCCACGAAGGCGGCGGCCGCCGTGGCGACAGCGGTCAGCAGAACGCAGACGATGAGCAGACGAACGGGCCGGAATGCCACGGACGGAAACACCAACGGCGCTTCGTGCGCTGGTGTCGTCACTTTGTCACCTCTATCCCCACGGTCACGGGAACGGTCCCCCAATGGTCAGGTGCCTCGCCCGTCTGAGCGTATCGGAGGGCGGTGGGCGCGCTGGAATCACCCAAGGGGTAGCTCCCTAAATGTCGGTCGTGTTTCGGCGCCAGGCGACTCTCTCGCCACCGGGCCGGGCCGGCAACCCGCGAGGTTTTTCGGGTTCTGCCAGAACCGTACCACATGGTAGAGCGCCGAAAAGGGCCCCCTACTACAAACGGTCGTACGCTCAGCCCGACCGGCTCTCGCGGCGCCGCAGCAACGGAATCAGCGTGACGATCACCGCGACGGCGATCGCTGCGAGCATCACCGCACCGGTGTCGGCGGGATCGAAGAAAATGGTGCTCGCGGCACCGAACGCCACGATGCCCACCCACAAATAGATGAGCAGGACGACGCGGCGATGCGAGTGCCCGATCTGCAGCAGCCGGTGGTGCAGATGCATCTTGTCGGGGCTGAAGGGACTGCGGCCCGCCCGGGTACGGCGCACGATGGCCAGCAGCATGTCCAGGGCCGGTACGAACACCACTGCGACGACGAGCAGGAACGGGGACAGCAGCGCGAAGACGTCGCGCGCACCGTAGGCGTTCTGCGAGATGGGGCCGGCCGCCGTCGTCGCCGCGGCGGCGAGCATCAGCCCGATCAGCATCGAGCCGGAGTCGCCCATGAAGATCTTGGCGCGGTGGAAATTGTGCGGCAGGAATCCGAGGCACGCGCCGGCCAGCACCACCGAGATCACTGCGGGCGGGTAGAACAGCACGTCGCCGCCGTGATCGCGCAACAATCCGACAGAGAACACGCAGATGGCCAGCGCGGTGATCAGGCCCAGCCCGGCGGCCAGGCCGTCGAGTCCGTCGACGAAGTTCATCGCGTTGACGATCGACACCGTGAGCGCCAGCGTCAGCAGGATCGACGCCGTCTGATCCAGCACGATGGTGCCGACACCGCCGATCGGGATGTACAGGACGCTCCACGCCACACCCATGGTGACCAGCACACTGGCCGCGGTGATCTGGCCGGCGAACTTGGTCAGGGCATCCAGGCCCCAGCGGTCGTCGATCAGCCCGATCCCCATGATGAGCCCGCCGGCCACGATGACGGCAGGCATACCGGTGGAGTACACGAATCCACGGGTGAGCGCCGGGAGTTGGGAGGCCAGGAAGACGGCGGCGGCGACACCGAGGTACATCGCCAATCCGCCCATCCGCGGGGTGGGCTGGACGTGGACATCCCGTTCGCGCGGATAGGCCACCGCCCCGACCCTGGTGGCGAATTTCCGGACGGCGCCGGTCGCGAAGTAGGTGATGATGGCCGCGGTGAGGCCCACGAGCGCGAGTTCGCGCAGCGGTACGCCGGCGCCTCGATCGGAGAGTGCGAGCAGTTCGGGAGCGGCGCTCAACACCGGATCAACCGTACAGGCCGGCGGGATCTATCCCGAGAACCTCGCCGACGCGTTCTGCGGTCACCGGGCCCTGGCGCAGGATCTTGGGCGCAGCGCCGGTGAGGTCGACGATGGTGGACGCGGCAGCCTGTTCGGAGGGGCCACCGTCGAGGTACACCTCGACGAGATCGGCGAGCTGGTTGCGGGCGTCGTCCACCGTGACCGCCGGCGGGCGACCGGAGATGTTGGCACTCGACACGGCCATCGGGCCGACCTCGCGCAACACGTCGATGGCCACCGGATGCAACGGCATCCGCAGCATGACGGTGCCATTGGCGTCGCCGAGGTCCCAGTGCAGGGACGGCGCCTGCCGCACCACCAGACTCAGCGCACCGGGCCAGAAGGCGCGAATGAGCTCGCGTGCGGTGTGCGGCACCGTGTAGACCAGGCCGTCGATGGTGTTCCACGACCCGACCAGCACCGGCACCGGCATATCGCGGCCGCGGCCCTTGGCGGCCAGCAGTGCCGCGACGGCCGAGGCGTCGAACGCATCGGCGCCGATGCCGTACACCGTGTCGGTGGGCAGGACGACCAGCCTGCCGCCTTTGGCAGCGCTGACCGCCGAGGCGATACCCGCGTCACGCTGCGTCGGATCGGAGCAATCGAACACCGTGCTCATCAGGGGCACCTTTCCTCATTCCGCGTCGCGGTCACGAATCGGGGGCGACCGGCGAGGTCTCGCCGTGGCACCACGTCGCGGAACAGGCCGGTGCCGGTGAGCGCGTCGACGGTTTCGGCGGAGGTGGTGTCATCGTGTTCGATCGCCACGTGACCGCCCGGGCGCAGCCATCGGCCGGCGTGCCGCACGATCGGGTGGATCACCGCCATACCGTCCGGACCGCCGAACAGCGCGTGGTGCGGATCGTGCTCGGCGACCTCGGGGTCCAGCACGGCACCGTCGGGAATGTAGGGAGGGTTGGCCACCAGCAGGTCGACCCCGCCGTCGAGGTCGGGCATCAGAGCCGGTGCGGTGACGTCGGCCCGCACGAACTCCACGGCGGTGCCGTGGGCGTTGCGCCGCGCGTAGTCCAAGGCGGTGGGCGAATCGTCGACGGCGATCACCCGGGCGTCGGCGCGGTGCCGGGCCAGCGCCACCGCCAGTGCACCCGAACCGGTACACAGGTCGACCACCACGGGGGCCATCGAGACTTGTTGTGCATCAAGCACTTTCGTGGCCCACTCGAACATCGCCTCGGTCTCGGGGCGGGGAATGAAAACCCCGGGCCCGACGTGCAGGGTCAGCGGACCGAAGGGGGCGGTGCCGGTGAGGTGCTGCTGTGGGATGCGCTGGGCGCGGGCGGTGACGAGTTCGCGGAATCGGGTGTAGAACTCCGGGCCGGGTTCGTCGACGAAACGCAGCCGGCCGCGCTCGATTCCGAGCACATGCGCGGCCAGTTGTTCGGCTTCGGCTGCGGCCGAGCCGATTCCGGCGGCCGCCAACGTCTGCTCCGCTGCGTCGAGGGCCGCGCGCATCACGCCTGCTGGAGCCGGGCCTGTTTGTCGGCGTCCGCCAGTGCGTCGAACAGCGGGTCCAGCTCGCCGTCGAGTACCTGATCGAGGTTGTGCGCCTTGAAGTTGATCCGGTGGTCCGCGATCCGGTTCTCCGGGAAGTTGTAGGTGCGGATCCGCTCACTGCGGTCGACGGTGCGGATCTGGCTGGCGCGATCGGCGGAGGCGTCGGCCTGGGCCTGCTCCTCCTTGAGCGCCTGCAGACGGGCCGCCAGCACCTGCATGGCGCGCGCCTTGTTCTGCAACTGCGACCGTTCGTTCTGGCAGGTGACGACGATGCCGGTGGGCAGGTGGGTGATCCGGACCGCGGAATCGGTGGTGTTCACGCCCTGGCCACCCTTGCCGGAGGACCGGTAGACGTCGATGCGCAGGTCGGATTCGTCGATCTGGACCTGTTCGACCTCTTCGGGTTCGGGGTAGACGAGCACGCCGGCGGCGGAGGTGTGCACCCGGCCCTGTGATTCGGTGACCGGGACCCGCTGCACGCGGTGCACGCCGCCTTCGAATTTCAGCCGGGACCACACCCCGTCGAGGGAGTCACCCTTGCTGGCGATGGACAGCGTCGCGTCCTTGTAGCCGCCCAGATCCGAGGTGGTCTCCCCCAGCATCGTGACCGACCAGCCGTGGCGTTCGGCGTAGCGGATGTACATACGCGCGAGGTCGGCGGCGAACAGCGCCGACTCCTCGCCGCCTTCACCGGATTTCACCTCGAGCACCACGTCGTCGGCATCGTGCGGGTCACGCGGGGCCAGCTGATCGGCGAGTTGGGACTCCAACTCCGACACCCGGGTCTCGAGATCGGTGACTTCCTGCGCGAACGACGGGTCTTCGGCGGCGAGCTCACGCGCGGCCTCGAGATCGCCGCGCGCCGCTTCGAGCTTGCGATGCGTGGAGACGATGGGCGCCAACTGCGCGAAACGCCGACCGACGCGGCGGGCGTTCACCGCGTCGGCGTGCAACTCCGGGTCGGCCAGCTGACGTTCCAGGTCGGCGTGCTCAGCCACCAGCGCGTCGATCGCGGTTGCGCTCTGCGTCATCACTCACCTCCATGGGTCAACTGCGGGAGAACCGGCTGGAAAGACAAAACCGACGCCCGTCCTGTGCGTGCGAGACGACAGGCGGGCGCCGGTCCGGTGGCTACTTGTCGGCAGTCTTGCGCTTGCCGTAACGAGCCTCGAAGCGGGCAACGCGGCCGCCGCTGTCGAGGATCTTCTGCTTGCCGGTGTAGAACGGGTGGCACTGCGAGCAGACCTCGACCACGATGTGGCCGCTGTCCTTGGTGCTGCGGGTGGTGAAGCTGTTGCCGCAACCGCAGACCACAGTGGTCTCGTTGTAGGCAGGATGAATGCCGGTTTTCATAGTGTCCTCTTCAATCGATGGCCGCCGGGTCGCCCTTGTCGAACCTGGCTAGCGGGCGTGAACCGGAACCTGAGGTGGTCGACGGTCGATTATGCCAGGTCAGCCGTCGCTCTCCCAAAACGCCGGATGGGCGCCTCTAATTCCCGTGGCGATAAACCCGGGACCGCGCGTCCCGTACCCAGAGCTGACCGCCGGGAGGCGTCGTGCCGTAGGCCACCAGTTGGCGTTTGAGCACCTTGTTGGTGGCCGTCGCGGGCAGTTCGTCGGTGACCCACACATGGCGCGGCCACGCCTTGGGCGACAGATCGGGCTGGCCGGCCAGGAAGTCTCCGAACTCCTCGGGATTCAGCGTCGAATGGTCGCGCAGGACCAGCGCGGCCATCACCTGATCGCCGACGTGCTCGTCGGGAACCGCGTAGACCGCCACCTGGGCCAGCACCGGTAGCCGCATCAGGATGCGTTCGATGGGTGCCGATGTCATGTTCTCGCCGTCGACGCGCATCCAGTCCGCGGTGCGCCCGGCCAGGTAGATCCAGCCGTCGGCGTCCCGGTAGGCCAGGTCGCCCGACCAGTACATGCCGTTGCGGAGCCGCTCGTCGGTGGCGGACTTGTCGTTGTAGTAACCCTGGAACAGTCCGGCACCGGTGGTGTTGACCAGTTCCCCGATCGCTTTGTCGCCGTTCACCAACGCCCCGGAGGTATCGAATTCGGCGACCGGGCACTCGGCGAGTGTGTCCGGGCTGTAGATCGCCACACCGGGGAAGCCTCTGCCCACCGAGCCGCTCGGGCAGTCCGCTTCCCTGGTGACGATCACCGCCCCCTCGGTGGATCCGAAGCCGTCCCAGACGGTGCATCCGAAGCGCCGGCCGAACTCGGCGATATCGCGGTCGCCGGCTTCATTGCCGAACGCCACCCGCAGCGGATTGTCGGCGTCATCCGGGCCTTCGGGGGTGGCCAGGACATAGGCCAACGGCTTACCGACGTAGTTCATGTAGGTGGCGCCGTAATGGCGCAGGTCATGGACCAACCTGGAGGCCGAGAACGTCGCCGGTGCCATGGCGGCGCCCGCGGCGACGGCCACGCTCCAGCCGGCCAGCAGTGCATTCGAGTGGAACAGCGGCATCGACAGGTAACAGACGTCGTCGGCGCCGATGTCGAAGCGCTGCACCAGCGCCGTGCCGGCGAACAGCACCGTCATGTGCGCCACCTGCACCGCCTTGGGATCGCCGCTGGTGCCCGAGGTGAAGATCATCATGAAGGTGTCGGTGGCCGTCACCTCGCGGTGCGGCGCGAACGGCCCCGCGTTGTCCACCAACTCGTTCCACTCGGCGGTCGCGGTGTCGAGGATGCGTACCCCGGGTAGGTCGAGTCCGGCCAGCAGCTCGCGGTGTTCGGCGTCGGTGAGCAGGATCTGGCAGTCCGACCGCAGGATGTCACCCGCGAGGGCGCTGCCGCGGCGGGTGTTGTTGATACCGCAGAGCACATAACCGCCCAGGGCCGCCGCGGCCATGGCGGTCAGCATGTCGGGGGTGTTGCCCAGCAGCGCGCCGATGTGCAGCGGCCGAGCCTGGTCAGCGACCCCCAAAAGGGCGGCGGCGTGCGCCTGCGCGTCGGCGAGGTGCTGGCGCCAGGTCCATTCCCGATCGCCGAATCGTACGGCCACCGCCGGATCGTCCAAGCGCTCCCGCAGCAGCTGCTGCACGGTTGTGCAGTCGGACACTGATTCACCCCTCGTGTCGTAGTGAACAGATTGGCAGATCTGTTCATCGTCACGGTGCCACATCTGGCACGGCCGGGTCATGGGTTCTGTCAAGATATTCAGCGTTACACCAGCTATGTCGGGGGAATCGAGGAATCGACAACGGTGACCGCCAGTCCAGACACCCAACCGCGCGCGGGGGCGCGCTCCGTTCGCGATCGGTTGATCGACGCCGCCGAAGCCTGCCTGCACGAGAAGGGCATCCGCGCCACCACCGTGTCGGAGGTCGCCGAGGCCGCGGGTGTGTCCCGGGGATGGCTCTACCGGCACTTCCCCGACAAGGCCACCCTGTTGGGCGCCGCGATCGTCCGCCTGAACGACGCGTTCTGGGGTGAATCCCATGCGGTGCTGGCCGAAGTCGACGGGTTGGCCGACCAGATCGCCGCCGGAGTGAAACTGGGCCGCAGCGCCTACGACTCCCCCGGTGCCCTGTTGATGAAATTACGACGCGACGAACCCGAGGAGTTCGCGGCGTGCGCGGGAGCCGGCGTGCAGGGTCTGGTGCCCGACCTGGGGGCCTTCTGGACTCCCTACCTCACGGCGGCGCAGGACCGCGGCGAGATCCAGGTCGAGGATCTGGCCGAAGCCGCCGAGTGGGTGGCGCGCGGCCTGCTGACCATCGCTACCGTGCCGGGCAACACCCTCGACCCCGACGACTCCGCCGCGGTGCTGCGTTACGTGCAGCGCTATGTCATGCCGGGTCTGCGGCAGAGCTGATCGCACCCGGTGCCCATCGACCACCGAGCACCAGCACCAGGTCACGTATCGGGGCGCGCAGAGGGGTCCCGGTACCCACGGCGAAATCCGCGTCGTCGGCCACCAGGCGGTAACCCGCAAGCTCTCGGCGAGGGCTCATCGGAAACCGCATGTGCCGCAGGTGATGTGCGACAGCGACCGCCGCAGGAGTGGGCATCGGACGGTCGATACCCAGGGGCTTTGCGATGTCCTGCCCGTGCACCAGCACGTCCATCAGCGGATCGAGCGGCGTGCGCGTGGGCGGACGGCGTCGAGACCCCACGATGGCGCGCAACGCCGCGGTGATTTCCTCACGAGTTCGGCCATCCATCGCCACGAGCCGGTCCATCATGGCGTCGAACCGGAATCCGGACCGCAGGCCCGCGACCATCATGCGCCGGACGTCGGCATGCAGATGTGTGAGGTGAGCCGCGACGTCACGCACGCTCCACCCTTCGCACAGTGACGGCGCGTCCCACTGTTCGGCGGTGAGCCCGTCCAGCATGTCGGCCAGATCAGCCCGTTGCTCATCAACACAGCGCCAGATCTCAGCGGAGGACAGACCCATGGAGATCACCTCATCTAATCAGGCAACCTGACTATTTTGGTCAGGACTTCGTACTAAAGTCAACCCATGGGCCAACCGAATTCACCGCTGCTGATGTTCACTGCGCACCGCGCGGCGGAGAGCCAGGTGTTCAGCGCCCTGCACGGCGCGGGCTTCGGCGATCTCACCTTGGCGCAATGCCGGTTGGCGCAACGACTTTCACCCGACGGCATCCGCCTCACCGAACTGGCCGAGCAGGCGCAGATCACCAAACAGACCGCGGGTGCGTTGGTCGACGAGCTGGAACGGAACGGCTACGTGACGCGGCAGCCCGATCCCGACGACGCCCGCGCGCGGCGGGTGGTGCTGACCGCACGAGGCGTCGACCTGTGCCGCGCCGCAGCCGCCGAAGTGGAGAAGGTGGAGGCCGGCTGGCGCGCACACCTGGGTGCGGCCGACTACCGCCGGCTCCGCGAATCCCTGATCCGCCTACGCGAGATCACCGACCCGTACCAGTGAAGGTGAAGTCGTCGAGCCTCTCCAACAAGTGCGCCGTCCAGGAAGATTGGGAGGCGAACGTCCCCCGCCACAGCTCGAGCAGATGCTGGGCGTGCGGTGGCGCAGCCGGATCCGGCCACAGTGCCTTCATCTCCTCGAGTTGGCCGTCGATGGCCCGCGTCGTCTGCAACCGCTGGTCCAGCAGGTGGCGCACCCGGCTCTTCGGGAGGCACTGCATGAAGGCGATGCCGGCGCCGAACTCCTCGATGTCCGGGTTGGTCAACGCGGCTTCCAGCAGCGTGAAGAATTCGTCGGCGCCGGCGGCGGTGATCCGGTACGCCACTCGCGCCGGTCCCCGAGGACTGCTCTGCGGCCCGGTGGCGCTCAGCTTGCCCTCGCGCTCCAACTGTTTCACCGCGTGATAGATGGACGGCGGTTTGACCGCGGTCCAGGTGTCGACGCGCCACGACATCAGCTCACGGTGGACGGCATACCCGTGCGCCACGCCGTGCATTCGCACCACACCCAGCACCAACAGCCGGACCGCGCTCACTGCACCCACCTCTCGATCTGATCCAGGGCGGTCAGCTCGGATGCCAGCTGCGTCTTTTCGTCGTCGGTCAGCGCCATCGCCGAGAGTTCGGCGCGCATGGCGCCCGCCAACTGGAGGTCGCCGAGCACAACCGCCAGCTCGGCACGATCGGCCAGCGCCCGAGCGATGTCGAGGCGGCCGGCGTCGGCACGGTGCCGGCGCAGCGCCACGTCGAGCGCGCGTGCCGCGAGCACGTCGTCGTTCTTGAAATCGCGGAAGATGCGCACGTTGTCATGGGCCTTGGCCAGCCCGGAAAGCTGGCGGGACCCGCCGTACTCGACATCGGGTTCGTCGCGGTTGATCACGATGAGGCAGTTTCCCGACGGGTCGTACAGGCAGAACCTCGTCTGACCGGGCCGCAACCGCGTCAGCCGTGGCAACCCGAGGGCCAGCACCCGTCCGTAGCAGGCTCGTAGATTCGCGACGAACCGGGCATGGACCGGCGCCACGTCGTCAACCAGGACCAAGCAGCCGCCCGAGTTCTCCTCGGTGCGATCCAGGTTCGGCGACGCGTCCTTGAAATGCACTTCCACGTCCTCGAGTTGCAACGCCAGATACAGATACGGCCGTTCCTGACGGTGAGTGACGAGGAAACCCAACGCTTCGTAGAACTCGACGGTGGCGGCGAGGTCGAGGCAGGGCAGGACCGGCACCGTGGTCATCGTCATGACCCCACACTACTCAAGTTTGACTAGCCATCAGGGGAAACGAAAAGCCCCCACCGGAGGTGAGGGCTTCTCGTTACGGCGAACCGGACGGGACTAGTCGCGGTCGTCCATCGAACCAGGTGCGGTCTTGGAGACCTGGACCAGGAACTCGTAGTTCGTCTTCGTCTTGCGCAGCTGGCTCATCAGCAGGTCGATGGCCTGATGCGAGTCGAGTCCCGACAGCACCCGGCGCAGCTTGTGCACCACGGCGAATTCGTCCGTCGAGAGCAGCAGCTCGTCCTTGCGGGTACCGGACGGGTTGACGTCGACGGCCGGGAACACCCGGCGCTCGGCGATCTTGCGGTCGAGCTTGAGCTCGGCGTTACCGGTGCCCTTGAACTCCTCGAAGATCACCGTGTCACCGGTGGAGCCGGTCTCGACCATGGCCGTGGCGATGATGGTCAGCGAGCCGCCGTGCTCGATGTTGCGGGCGGCACCGAGGAATCGCTTCGGCGGGTACAGGGCGGTGGAATCCACACCACCGGACAGGATGCGACCCGAGGCGGGCGAGGCGTTGTTGTACGCGCGGCCGAGGCGGGTGATCGAGTCCAGCAGCACCACCACGTCTTTGCCCTGCTCGACCAGGCGTTTGGCCCGCTCGATGGCCAGCTCCGCAGCCTGGGTGTGGTCTGACGGCGGCCGGTCGAAGGTGGAGGCGATGACCTCACCCTTGACCGAACGCTGCATGTCGGTGACCTCTTCAGGGCGTTCGTCGACGAGCACGACCATGAGGTGGCATTCGGGGTTGTTGCGGGTGATCGCGTTGGCGATGTCCTGCATGATCGTGGTCTTACCGGCCTTGGGCGGGGACACGATCAGCGCACGCTGGCCCTTGCCGATCGGCATGATCAGGTCGATCACACGTGTGGTCAGCTTGTCCGGGCTGGTCTCGAGACGCAGCCGCTGATTCGGGTACAGCGGGGTGAGCTTGCCGAATTCCGGCCGGTTCTTGGCGGCCTCGACCGGTCCGCCGTTGACCGTGTCCAGGCGGACCAGCGGGTTGAACTTCTGGCGCGTGTTCTGACCACCGCCTTCGCCTTCGCGGGGAACACGCACCGCGCCGGTGACCGCGTCACCGCGGCGCAGACCGTTCTTACGGACCATGTTCATGGACACGTAGACGTCGTTGGGCCCCGCGAGGTAGCCGGAGGTCCGGACGAACGCGTAGTTGTCCAGCACATCGAGAATGCCCGCGACGGGCTGGACAACGTCGTCTTCGCGCAGCTCGGTGTCGCCACCGCCGCCTTCGCCGCCACCACGTTCACCGCGGCGCTTGCGGTCACGGAATCGACGCCCGCGCCGGCCCTGCCGACCGTCACCGTCGTCGTCGTCACTGTTGCGGTCGTTGTTCCGATCGCTGTTCCGATCGCTGTTCCGATCGCTGTTCCGATCACTGTTGCGGTCGTTGTTTCGATCGCTGTTGCGGTCGTTGTTCCGATCGGTGTTGCGGTCGTTCCGGTTGCGGTTCGGCTGCTCACCGCCCTGCTGGTCACCGCGGTCACCCTGTTTGGGCGCTTCGGTGTCAGTCCTGCTCTCGGCGCGGTTGTCCGACTTGGCACCGCGACCGTCCTCGGTAGCCGGTTTCTCGTCGGCCCGGGTCCGGTTGTCCTGTTTGGGCTGCTCCTGTTTGGGCTGCTCCTGTTTGGGCTGCTCAGGAGCGGCCTCGGCGGGAGCGCCGGACTGCCGTGAGGCGCTGCGACGTTCACGGCGCCGAGGTTCGGCGGGCGCCTCCGGGGTCTGGGTGGCGGCTTCTGCCACGGGTGCGGGTGCGGCCTCGGCGGTGCCGCCATTGCGGCCGCCGCCGTCGGCCGGGGCAGCGCCACCGGCGCTGGACTGCCGCTCACGAATGGCGGCGATCAGGTCGCCTTTACGCATTCCCGACGTGCCCTTGACGCCCACTTGAGCGGCCAGAGCGCGGAGTTCCGGCAGCACCATCGAGGTCAGAGACCCGCTCGACTTGCCGGAGGCAACCTCCGCGCGACCGCGGGGCGCCGAAACGTCGGAGGTCACAACCGGCAGCTCGGTCTGGGAGGCGCTGTCAGCCGTGATGAGGTCCGTATCAGTCACGGATTTCCTTTCTTCCCCCACAGCGAGTGGTGTGGAGGTTTAGCTGCGATCAGCAAAACGCTGAGCGCGACGTCCCACCGTCGACTCTGCAACGGTGATCGCCGGGATTCGCGGCAAGGGGCGAACCGTCAGTCCACAAGTTGATCACGAGAAAGTTGGTGGTCGTCCTAGTGTCGGCGCAGAAGATGCTGCGATTGCCGGGACGGCACCGAGGATAACCCGCTTCTTGGGCGGAAGCAAGAATGTGGTGATCGGCGTGTGCTTCTCCGGGCCGCCACTTCGGCGGCTTCGGCGGCCTCAGGCTCGGGCCGCCACCCCGGAACTCCAGCGAACTCCGTCGCCTACGTTCACTTCCTTGACGGTGAATCCATGCGCGGCGCCGAACTCCAGCGCTTCGGCAGGCAGGTCCTGCGCTGCGCTGAGGGCCATCACCGCAGGTCCGGCTCCGGACAGCACCGCTGCAATGCCACAACTACGCAGCACCCGCAAATATTCCGCCGAGGCCGGCATCGCCGCCGCGCGCTGCGGTTGGTGCAGGACGTCCTCGGTGGCCGACATCAGCAGGTCGGGACGCTCGGTGAGCGCGACGACGAGCAACGCGGCCCGGCTCAGGTTGAAGCGGGCATCGGTGTGGCTGACGTTCTCGGGCAGCAGCACCCTGGTCTCGGCCGTCGACGACCGCACCTGGGGAATGGCCGAGAACAAGCGAATCTCCGGATGCACCCGGATGGCGGCTGCCTCGTAACGGGGCTCATCGCCACCGGTCTCCTCGGTCCAGGACACCACCGCACCACCGAGCACAGCGGCGGCAGCGTTGTCGGGATGTCCCTCGAACTCCGATGACAGCTGCACCAACTGGCGCGTGTCCATGGTCGTCGAATTGACCTGCGCCGCAAACCCATTCACCGATGCCAGACCGCCCACCACGGCCGCTGCCGACGAACCGAGACCCCGCGAATGCGGAATCACGTTGCGACAGCGCACGATCAGACCCGCAGCGCGCAGACCCGCAGCAGCCAACCCTCGTTCGATCGCCCTGACCACCAGATGCTCGGACCCCAGCGGCACCTGCCCGGCGCCCTCACCCTCGACCTCGACAATCAGGCCGGAATCCGTTGTCTCGACGATGATCTCGTCGTACATACCGACAGCCAGACCAAGGCTGTCGAAACCGGGACCGAGATTGGCGCTGGACGCGGCGACGGTGGCGCTGGCGGTCAGTCCAGCAGGCAGGACCTGAGTCATCGAGTCAGCCCAGACCCAACTGCGCCACAACGGCAACGGGGTCGACGGGCACGGCCGTGACGGTCGGCATGCCCTTGAGTGCGGTGTCGGGATCCTTGAGTCCGTTGCCGGTGACGGTGCACACCACTTCTGAGCCACGCTCGACCCAGCCGTCTTCCACCGACTTGAGCAGCCCGGCGATGCTGGCCGCCGATGCGGGTTCGACGAAGACACCCTCACTGCTGGCCACCAGGTGGTAGGCCGCGAGAATCTCCTCATCGGTGGCGGCGAGGAAGCGGCCACCGGACTCCTGCTGGGCGGCGACGGCCCCACTCCACGAGGCGGGTGCGCCGATCCGGATGGCGGTGGCGATGGTCTCCGGGTTCTTCACCGGCTCGCCGGTCACCAGCGGTGCGGCCCCGGCGGCCTGGGTGCCCAGCATCCGCGGCAGCTTGTCGGCCAGTCCGTCGCGGTGGTATTCGCGGTAGCCCTTCCAGTACGCGGTGATGTTGCCCGCGTTGCCGACCGGAAGCGAGTGCACATCGGGGGCGTGACCCAGGGCGTCGACGATCTCGAAGGCGGCGGTCTTCTGCCCCTCGATGCGCACCGGGTTGACGCTGTTGACCAGTGCGATGGTCGGGAAGTCGGCGGTGAGCTTGCGGGCCAGTTCCAGGCAGTCGTCGAAGTTGCCGTCGATCTGAATGATCTTGGCGCCGTGCATCACTGCCTGCGCAAGCTTGCCCATCGCGATCTTGCCCTGCGGGATCAGCACCGCGCAGGTGATACCGGCCTGGGCCGCATACGCCGCCGCCGAGGCCGAGGTGTTACCGGTCGAGGCGCACAACACCGCTTTCTGGCCGCGGGCCACCGCGTCGGTGACGGCCATGGTCATGCCGCGGTCCTTGAAGGAGCCGGTGGGGTTGAGCCCTTCGACCTTCAGATGCACTGTGCAGCCGGTGTGTTCGCTCAACCGCTTGGCATGGATGAGCGGGGTGGCCCCCTCGAGCAGGGTGATGGCCGTCCAGTCGTCGCCGATCGGCAACCGGTCGCGGTAGGCCTCGATCAGGCCAGGCCATGGCTTGTGCGTCATTCGCCGGCCCCTTCCATGCGCAGAACGCTGGCCACGCTGGACACCACGTCGAGGTCCTCCAGCGCGGCGATGGTCTCGGACAACGCCGCGTCGGTGGCCTGGTGGGTCAGCACGGCGATCCGGGCGCCCACCCGCTGGCCGCCTTCGTTGACGACGCCTTCCTGGCGCACTTCGGCGATGGAGACCTCGCGTTTGGCGAATTCGGCTGCGACCGAGGACAACACGCCGGGGCGATCCGCGACATAGAGGCTGACGTAGTAGCGCGTCGGGATCACGCCGATGGAGGCGATGGGCAGCTTCGCGTACTTGGACTCGCGCGGCCCGCGTCCACCCTGCACCCGGTTGCGGGCAGCCATCACCAGGTCACCCATCACCGCCGAGGCGGTGGGGGCTCCGCCGGCACCCTGGCCGTAGAACATCAGCCGGCCGGCCGCCTCGGCCTCGACGACCACCGCGTTGAAGGCACCGCCCACCGACGCCAGCGGATGATCCAGGGGCACCAACGCCGGGTAGACCCGCGCCGACACACGCTGTTTGCCTTTGCCGGTGGTCAGCCGTTCGCAGATGGCGAGGAGCTTGATGGTGCAACCCAACGCTTTCGCCGACTCGAAGTCCTCGGCGGTCACCTTGGTGATGCCCTCGCGGTACACGTCGTCCGCGGTGACCCGGGTGTGAAAAGCGATGGACGCGAGGATGGCCGCCTTGGCGGCGGCGTCGTATCCCTCGACGTCGGCGGTCGGGTCGGCCTCGGCGTATCCGAGCGCACTGGCATCGGCCAGTGCGTCGTCGTAGCTGGCACCCGTCTCGTTCATGGCGGACAGGATGTAGTTGGTGGTCCCGTTGACGATGCCGGCCACCCGCAGCACCGTGTCACCGGCCAGCGATTGTGTCAGCGGGCGGATCACCGGGATCGCCCCGGCGACAGCCGCTTCGAAGTACAGGTCGACGCGCGCCTTCTCGGCGGCCTGGGCCAGTTCTCCCGTGGACTGCGCCATCAGCGCCTTGTTGGCGGTGATGACCGACTTGCCCCGCTCCAGCGCGGTGAGGATGGCCTTGCGCGCCGGTTCCACCGGACCCATCACCTCGACCACGATGTCCACGTCCTCGCGGGCCACCAGCGCCTCGATGTCCTCGGTGAGCAGCTCCACGGGCACCCCGCGGTCCTTGGCCACCCGCCGGACACCCACACCGCGCAGCACCAGTGGCGCCCCGATGCGGGCGGCCAGGTCGTCGGCGCTCTCCTCGATGATGCGCACGACTTCGCTGCCGACGTTGCCGAGTCCCAATACCGCTATGCCGACCGGCTTTTCCGTGTTTGCCTCGTTGGCCACGTCTTCTACCCCTTCACTTCCAAACTCAGTAGGTCATCGACCGTCTCCCTGCGCAGGATCAGGCGTGATCGCCCGTCGCGCACGACCACCACCGCAGGGCGGCCGAGCAGGTTGTATCGGCTCGACATGGAATAGCAGTAGGCGCCGGTGGCCGCGACGGCCATCAGGTCACCCGGTGCGACGTCATCGGACACCCACGTGTCACGCACGATGATGTCTCCGCTCTCGCAGTGCTTTCCGACGATGCGGGCCAGCGTGGGCGCCGCCTCGCTGGTGCGCGACACCAACCGGATGTCGTAGTCGGCGCTGTACAACGCCGGGCGGATGTTGTCGCTCATACCGCCGTCGACGCTGACGTAGCGCCGGGCCGCGGTCGGGCTGATCGCCACGTCCTTGACGGTGCCGACCTCGTAGAGCGTCACCGTCCCAGGGCCCGCGATGGCACGGCCGGGTTCGACGACGAGCTTGGGTGTGGGCAGGCCCACCGCCGCCGACTCGTCGGCCACGATCGCTTTCAGCTTGGCCGCCAAGTCCTCCATGGGCGGCGGATCGTCCTGTGGCAGATACGAAATGCCCAATCCCCCACCGAGATCCACCGTCGAGATCTGCGCGGTCTTCTCCACCCCGAACTCGGCGACGACATCACGCAGCAGACCGAGAACGCGGTGCGCCGCGATCTCGAAGCCGGCCACGTCGAAGATCTGCGAGCCGATGTGACTGTGCAGGCCGACCAGTCGCAGGTTGTCGGTTTCGAACACCCGGCGCACCCCGGCCAGCGCCGCGCCGGAAGCCAGTGACAGGCCGAACTTCTGGTCCTCGTGGGCGGTGGAGATGAACTCGTGGGTGTGCGCTTCGACGCCGACGGTGACGCGCACCAGCACGTCCTGCACCACGCCCGCTTCGCCGGCGATCTTGTCCAGGCGGTCGATCTCGATCATCGAGTCGACGACAATGTGCCCGACGCCGGCTTTGACGGCGGTGGTCAGTTCGGTCACCGATTTGTTGTTGCCGTGCAACGCGATTCGCTGCGGCGGGAAGTCGGCGTTCAACGCGACGGCGAGTTCCCCGCCGCTGCACACGTCCAGCGCGAGGCCTTCCTCGTCGACCCAGCGCGCGATCTCGGTGCACAGGAAGGCTTTTGCCGCATAACGCACGTACTCGCCACCGCCGAACGCCGTCGCGATGTTGCGGCACCGGAACCGGAAGTCGTCCTCGTCGATGACGAACAGCGGCGTGCCGTAGTCGGCAGCCAGTTGCGAGACCGTGACACCGGCGATGCTGACTTCACCGTCGGCGCCGCGAACCAGATTGCGGGGCCACACATTCGGGGCCAGCCGCAGCACCTCGTCGGAGGTCTGCGGTTTCGGCGGCGCACCCGCGTGGTGGATCTCCTCGGCGTGCCGGGGTCCGGCAGGGTGGACGTTCACATGCGCTCCGGTGCACTGACGCCGAGGATCGCCAGGCCGTTGGCGACCACCTGGCGGGTGGCCTGGCACAGCGCCAGGCGCGCGGCGTGCAGGTCGCCTGCCTCTTCGTCACCTTGCGGCAGCACCCGGCAGGAATCGTAGAAACGGTGGTAATCCCCGGCGAGGTCCTCGAGGTAGCGGCACACCCGGTGCGGCTCACGCAGATTCGCCGCGGTCTCGAGCACCCGCGAGAACTCCCCGATGTTGCGGATCAGGGTGCCCTCTTTGTCGTGGGTCAGCAGTTCCAGGTGCTCGGTGCTGGGAATCACGCCCAGCTCCGCAGCATTGCGGGCCAGCGCCGAGAGCCGCGCGTGCGCGTATTGCACGTAATAGACCGGGTTCTCGCTGGAGGCCGAGGACCACAGCTCGAGGTCGATGTCGATCGCGGTGTCGACCGAGCTACGGATCAGTGAGTACCGGGCGGCGTCCACGCCGAGGGCGTCCACCAGGTCGTCGAGGGTGATGACGGTGCCCGCCCGCTTGCTCATCCGCACCGGTTGGCCGTCGCGCACCAGATTGACCATCTGGCCGATCAGCACCTCGACGGTGTTGGGGTCGTCACCCAGGGCGGCCGCGGCGGCTTTGAGGCGCGCGATGTAACCGTGGTGGTCGGCGCCCAGCATGTAGATGCACAGGTCGAATCCGCGCTGCCGCTTGTCCAGGTAGTACGCCAGGTCGCCGGCGATGTAGGCGGGCTGCCCGTCGCTCTTGATGACCACCCGGTCCTTGTCGTCGCCGAACTCGGTGGTGCGCAGCCAGGTGGCCCCGTCTTTTTCGTAGATGTTGCCGGTTTCGCGCAGCCGCGCGATGGCCTGGTCCACCCGGCCGGAGGTGTGCATCGAGTCTTCGTGGGTGTAGACGTCGAAGTCGGTGCCGAATTCGTGCAGCGATTCCTTGATGTGGTTGAACATCAAGTCCACGCCGATCGAGCGGAACGTCTCCTGCTGCTGCTCGGCGGGCAGGCTCAGCACGTCGGGCGCCTGCTCCAGCACCTTGGCCGCGATATCGGCGATGTAGGTGCCGGCGTAGCCGTCCTCCGGGGCGGGCCGGCCGGTGGCCGCCGCCACCAGGGAGCGGGCGAACCGGTCGATCTGGGCGCCGTGGTCGTTGAAGTAGTACTCGCGGGTCACCGCGGCGCCCTGCGTGGACAGCAACCGGCCCAGCGCGTCGCCGACCGCTGCCCAACGGGTGCCGCCGATGTGGATGGGGCCGGTGGGGTTGGCCGAGACGAACTCGAGGTTGACGCTCAACCCGTCCAGCAGCGCGGAGTTCCCATAGGTGTGGCCGGCGTCGATGACATTGTTGACGATGCGCCCCTGGGCGGCCGCGTCGATGCGCAGGTTGACGAACCCGGGCCCGGCCACCTCGGCCGAGGCGATACCGTCGGCAGCGGCCAGCGCCTCGGCCAGCCAGCCGGCCAGCTCACGGGGGTTGGCGCCGACCAACTTGCCGACCCGCAGGGCCAGGTTGGTGGCGTAATCGCCGTGCTCGGGGTTGCGCGGGCGCTCAACGGTGACCGTCGCGGGGAGAGCGTCGGTGTCCAGGTCATGGGCGGCCAGCACCCCAGCGGCGGTGCTCTTGAGCAGCTCGGCCAGATCGGCGGGTGTCACGGGGGTCCATCCTATGGTCTGGGGTGGTCGGGGCCCGAATCGATTACCGCGGACGAAGCAGTCACTTCGATGCGTTAGGCTGTGCAGGCCCAATGGCGCATAACTCAGCGCCCCCGTAGCTCAGGGGATAGAGCGTCTGCCTCCGGAGCAGAAGGCCGCAGGTTCGAATCCTGCCGGGGGCACCATCTCACCAGGCGATTCTCTGCGCCTTAGGGTTATGAGCCGTCACGTACAGACGTCAGTGTCACGTCGATGTCACAACTGCGCTCAAACTCTTCGCGGCTGCCGTAAGTGCGTCCGGTTGCGAGTGGACGTACAGCTCAGTGGTGATCGTCGGATTCGCGTGGCCCAGCCACTTCGCAATGACGGCAATCGGGACACCACGTAGGTGCATTGCAGTCCCGCAGGAGTGCCGTGCGTCGTGCAGGCGGATCGGGGTGACCTTGGCGTCCTTCCCCAGCTTCCGCCACATCCTGGTCAGCGCATCCGGGGTGTAGGGGTCTCCGATCTCGTTCACCGCGACATAGCCGGAATCGCGATGCTCGACGCCGAGCGCCAGCCGCTCCTGCGCGTAGCGCGCCGAGGCCTTCTTCAACACCATGGCGAGGCCATCATCGAGAGGCAGTGTGCGCCGGGACGACGCCGTCTTCGGATCGTTCTCCACGACGACACCTGAACCGGCCTGCACGCGGTTCCGCTCGATCCTGATGGTCCTCGCTTCAAGGTCCACATCCGACCACCGCAGCCCGGCGATCTCCCCCCGTCTGAGGCCGGTCAGCGCCAGATACCACAGGTGCCCGTTGCGGTCGATGTCGGCGGCCCTGAGCACCTTCCTGATCTCGTCCGGGGTGTAGGTCGCCATTTCGGCATGTGCCTTGGGCGGTTTCTTCATGGCGGCAGCGACGTTGTGCGCCAGTTCCCGGCGTTCCATCCCGTAGGCCAACATCGCGCGCCAAGCATCGACGGCCTTGTTCAGCGACCGGGCCGACCACTTGCGGCGGGCGGTGCCCTTGGCCGTGAGCGTGCCACCGTCGCGCAGTTCCACCAGGAGGCGATCTAGATCCGGCCGGATGAGCTTCTGCACCGGCAACCCACCGTGACGCTCACGCAACGGCGCCAGGCTGTAGCTCAGCGCGTTGATCGACGTGGCGCGGGCATGGTGCAGGGACGCTAGGAAGTCGACGGCCAGCTCCTCGACCGTGACGGCCTTGCGTGGGACGAATGTTCCGGTGGCGGCTGCGGAGGTCACCTCGGACAGCCCATCGCGGGCGAGTTTCTCTGTGGCGTAACGGCGTCGGACCTGTCGACGCTTGCCCGTCGCCGGGTCGATCCCGGCGTCGACGGTGACCTGGTACCGCACGACGGGCTTGCCAGTCTTGCGGTCGACCACCTCGATCTTCTTGATCTGCGGTGGCAGCTGTTGTCTAGGCATCGTCAGTGTCTTCCTGTTGCGTCCCCCAGATCTGCGCCTGGGCGGTTGTTATCCGTTTTTCGGTGGCTGCCAATTGAGCCGTCAGATCCGCGACGGCCGACTCGCGCAAGTCGGCGGGCAGTGCACTATGCGAGGTGGAAAGAATCTGTTGGCGGAGGTCCCGCAGGCGGGCAACGTCTTCGACGAGACCGGTTCCAGCGTTGTCCGGGGCTACCTGCCACCCGCTGCGCCCGCTGACCCATCCGAGCGCCGCCTGGGAGTCGACCACCTGCCCGGGCAGCACCTCCACCAGCTCCCCAGGGAACTGATGGAAGACGAGGAGCACCGGCGGGAGGTCCAACGCACGTGCGAGTACCAGAAGCTCGGCGGCGTCCAGCTTTCCAGCGCGTGCGTTGTTCTCGATCTTGGAGACGGCTACCCGGGTGATCGGGTAGCCGAGATTACGCGTGAGCTCGGAAAGCTGAACTGCAGACAGGCCCAGGGCTTTTCGCCTTCGCAATACCGCCTCGCCCACCCGTCCGGCCAGATCCATTTCCCACTGCTTGGCGACACCATCGACGTTCGGCATTGCTACACCCTTACGCAGTTTCTGATGCATGTCAGCACTATCCGATACACTTTCGCATATCGATCACATTACATCAGAATGTGTCGCATTTCAGAACACTCGAGGTGACATGGAAAGCCACAAACGACTACTCCCGATGGAGACGGTGCAGGACCGCCTAGGCGTCGGGAGGTCCACCGCCTTCGGACTCGTCCTGCGCGGTGAACTGCGCAGCGTCAAAATCGGCCGTCGACGCCTCGTTCCGGAGACGGCCTTGGCGGACTACATCGCGCAGCTGGAGACCGCGACAGGGGAAGCACCTTGAGGATGCGTGCCGTCTACCCGGACTTCTACAGCGCCCGAGAGTTCGCGCCCCTAAGCCTGGAACATCGTTTCGGACTCATCTCGCTGTGGTCCTACGTCGAGGACAACGGCGTGGGGCGCGATGACGTGAACCTCATCGTGGGTGCATGCTTCCCCTTCGAGATGCGTGACCCAGCCTTGTACGAGTGGGTCGACACCCTCCTCAACACCCTGGCGGCCACGAAGATCATCCGCCGGTTCTCCGCCTACGGCGTGGCGTACTTCGAGTTCGTGGAGTGGGACAGGTGGCAGAAGCCGAAGAATCCCGCGAAGGTCAAGTACCCCCGATCGGACCAACTTCCTACGGAGGCGGTGGGTAGTTCCTCGGTAGACGCTACGGAGGATGTCCGTACGGTCTCCGGCGAGCCTACGAACGGTCTACCGGAAAGTCGCTCCGTAGTTCGGAGGTTGGAGGTTGGAGATCGGAGTACGGAGACTGGAGGTAGGAGCCCGGGGGGTGCAGGGGGGTGGATTAGCGACGGATCTGACCTTGACGGTCAATCGCCACCCGATGCGCCACCGCAAGCGGATGGCGCCGAGGCGGATGATTCCCGTCTCGATGCAGATGGACATCAAGCTGATTGTGCTGATTGCCATCAGCCAGCTACACCAGGCAAGCGTCTTTGCGATCGCGATGCTGCGCTACGGGAAAAGGCCGTCTACGGAGCACGGACAGGACGACTGCCACGGGTTGGGGCGCGACCATGAGACCTGGGACAGACTCACCTTCCGATCGGATCGACAACCGGCGTGCAGCACATCTCAATGATGTGGGCAGCCCTGGGTTCATCGCTGCTGTCGTAGTAGGAGTTGATGGACTCGAATATCCCGTCCTGGTCTCCGAGTCGCATATCGGAGATCGTGCCGCCAAGGTGAACCCCAAGACGCCCCAGGCTCCACACGAGCAAGTGGGTCCTCTGCCGGACGTGTGGCGCGCCCGCGTCGAACACTCTCGCTTCCGGTGTAACCGCATAACCACTGCCGGGACCCCATGCAGGATCGTGGTCGCCGCCAATTCGCTTGCCTGCTGGCATCACCGCACCGCCGCCGACACCGGCGATGCCGGAGCGTTGGAAGTCGATCAGCACCTCCAGGATGGTTCGCGATGAGTGTCGACTATGCCGTTCACCTGGTGGTCGACCCAACCAAGCCCATGGTGCGCAGTTGTCCCGGCTGCCTATCCGCCCACCACCTACACCCCTGCTTTCCCCAGTGCTGGCATCGCCAAGAAGAGGACACCCACCCCGATGACTGAACCGAACTGGCTCCGTGAACCGCCCGCTGAGGCATACGCCGCAGTCCTCGATGCCGCCGAACACTGCGCCGCGATGCGGCCCGAGGAAGGCAGGCTGCTGGTGGCCGCCGCCGCCTTCGAGGTCGAGCCCCGATGGCTTGCCAACGCGGGTGCGCGTGCCCTTGCCCGCACGGTGGCCGGACCCCACGCCAGCACGTGGTGGACGAAGTTACGCGCCGAACTGAACACCTTCACCGACGCTGAACGGTCCCTGGAGGTGGTCGCCAACTTGGAGGTGATCGCAGTCGCCGAAGCGATGGAGCGCGGCGCATTCGCCCGGGTGGAGCAACTGGTTCTTGGAACACATTTCCTGCCTACCGATTACGCGGCCATTGCTGCCCAGCACATCGGCCTCATCGTGGCCCATCTGGAAGCCGAGGGCATCGATAGCGCCTCAGGGCTAATGTCGCGCCTCCGGGCAGCTTGTGGGCTTGGCGGTGCCCCTTGACGGCTCGACCACGATCATCGAGACGTGGTGTACCGGATCGGGCTGCCGCCGAGGGGGTGGTCGGATTGCTCGGTGAGATCTTGAGTGGAGTTCCGAAGCTCCCAGGAGCTGCCTGCCGTGGCCATCACCCGCAGTTCGACGGGGCCACACCAGGAGACCGCGCTGCCGCCCTGGCGATGTGCGCCCGGTGTCCAGTCGAGGCTGAGTGTTCGGCTTGGTCGGAGATCGAGCGGCGTCCCCTGGTTGGAGTTCTCGCCGGGCAGTTCAGAGGTACCGGCAAAGATGGATCGTGGTGCAGCCGGCGCGATGTTCATGATGTAGACGATTCCAAATCTGAAGGGGCGGACAATGACTGACAGCATTGACCTGACCGGCATCGGCGAGCACCGACCCGACAACAGGCGCGGGTACCTCGTCTTCACCTCGTTGCCCGGCCCGATCCAGGACGCCGAGGACAGTACCCAGGCCTTCGACTTCGACCACCGGTGCAGCTTCGCCAGCATCGTGTCCGTGCGGCCCGCCAGCGCCACGGAGAAAGCTCTCCTCGGCTACCTCGGGCACTCACTACCTGCCAACCTCGAAACCCGCGTCGAATGGCTCACGGACGGCGTGAGGAACCGCAGCTGGCCATCGTTGAAGATCACCCCGGAAGGAATCGCAGAATGACAATCCCCAACAACCCCACCCCACCCGTAGGCGAGCCCAGTTCGGCCGGCAACGGAGACCCCCAGGACCCGGCTGCCGACGACCCACAGCACGATCCGGCCGGTGATCCCGACGACGCCAGCGATGATCCGGCCGACGATCGTGCCGACGATCCGAGCGACGGTAGCCCCAACACCGAGGCCCGCCGCTACCGGCTGCGACTCCGTGAGGTCGAGGCCGAACGCAATGCCCTCCAGGACATCCTGGACCGCACCCGTCAGAGCATTGTGAACAACGCGCTGGAGTCGGTGCAGCTCGACATGCGGCTCCTCACGGCGGCGAAGTACACCGTCGACGGGTTGATCGGTGAGGATGGACTCATCGACGCCGACCGACTCGGGGAAGCCATTGAGGGCACCATGGCCGAGTTCCCGACTAGGCGTACTCCGGGCATCCAGCCAAACGTCATGCAGGGGTTCCACGCCGCCGACCATGGCCGCCGGGCAGGGAACTGGAAGTCCGCTATCGATGGTGCTCGCGGGTAGACTCCCAACTGCGCCAGCACGTACGGCCTGTGGCCAGTCCTGACGCACGATCCGCCCCGAGGGCACCCGGCAGACACCGACCGTCGCCGGAGACACCACACCCGTGCTCTCGGAAGGCAATTCCATGTCCCTGTCATCGACCAACGGCGCTGCAGTCTTGCGGCCGGAGGACGTTCAAAGCCTGGTCGTCATGCCCCTGATCGCCAGCTCCGTGGCGGCCCTGGCCTCGACGGTCGTCGTCACCGGCTCACACCAAACACGGTTCCCCGTCATCGTCACCGACCCTTCCAACAGCTGGGTCGCCGAGGGGGCCGAGATCCCCGTCAGTGACCCCGACGTGGAGGAACTGGTGGTAACCCCGCGCGGGCTGAAAGGCTTGACCGTGGTCAGCAATGAGCTGGTCGCAGACTCCGATCCTTCGGCTCTCGATGTCGTCGGCCAGGGCCTTGTTAGGGATCTTCGTGGCAAGCTGGACAGCGCGTTCACCGGGCACAGCGTGGCCAATGGACCCGCCGGGCTCGAAAGCCTCACCGGCGTGCAGGAGACGACTCGTTCGTTCGACGGCAGCCTCGATGTCATCGCCGAGGCCGTCAGCCTGTCTGAGAACAGCGGGTCGCCGGTGACGAACCCCGTTGACCAGCTCATCAACTTCAGCCTGGTCGCGAACCCGCTCGACGTGTTGCGCCTCTCCGTGGCAAAGGTTTCTGAAGATAGCCACCAGCCCTTGCTAGGGCCTGACGCAACGGCCATCACCGGCCGAAGCGCTCTCGGCGTTCCAATCCTCAGCACACCCTCGTGCACGGAGGGAATCGCCTGGCTGGTCCCACGAGATCGGACGTTCCTGGTGCTCCGTGACAACCCCGAGGTAGTGGCGGATGGAAGCGCCTTCTTCTCCAGCGCGAGAACTGCAATCAGGTGTGTACTTCGAGCTGCCTTTGCCTTCCCCCACCAGGAGGCAGTCGTGCGCGTCATCATGAACGAGGGCGGCAGCTAGTACCTGCTCCACCAGGCAGCTCCTTGTCCCGGGACCACTGCCTGGTTGGTGCAGCCACGGCCCCCGACGCTTCCATCACCCGGGCGTCGGGGCCGTGTCATGTCTGCGCATGGAATCGACTACACCGCAACACAACTCACGACTACTCGTGATACCGAAACCCATTGGTGCACAATAAATCTCGACAATCCAACCATGTTGTAGCACAACAGATCTCAGCCAACGAGGTGAGCTCAGCAAACCTATTGTTCCGCAACGCCGCTGATAGGGTGGGGGGATATCCCTACCCGGCTACCTCCGAAGCCGACCGGGACGGCCTGGCTCGCGTTGTCCGCAATGCGTCGGAAACACTCAGACCGCCCGGCTGGGCTGAATGCCGTTGCGTCAGCTAACATTCCACAGGCCCGAAATAACGTGTCCGAGTGGGCACTTCGGGAGCCCAAAAGCCGCAGGTCAGAGGCCGTTTTCTCGGAGATAACACCCGCTTGAGGTCAACGACACAGTCACCGCGAAATGCACTGTCCAGCAAAGCATGCCATAGCGCGTCTGAGTCTGTATAGCATTGTCTACCAACGCTTTTCGACCACACCTCGACATACACTCGACGCCATGACCGACACCGCAGGCCAGCGGCTCCGCGACCGCCTCGACGCCTCGCTGGCCGAACGCGGCCCCGGCTGGGAGTGGACGAGCTTTGACCTGGAGTGCATCGAGTCAGCCGCCCGCCATGCCGACCGCGCCGAACAGCTGCAGAAGCTCTATGACGCCGAGATCGAGCGCGGTGATGATGCCCGGGCGGCATCTCTGACCAGACTGGCCAGCGAGGTACGGCACCAGGAACGTCGAGTTCTGGAGTTGGTGGCCATGGTCAGCGTCTCCGATGAAGTGCCGAAGTCGCGGCAGCATCAGGCGGCGGCCGATACGAGGTGGCGCCGGAAGCGTCAGCGTGAGGAGGCCCGCGTCGTGGTCCCGATCAGCAGGGAGTCCTAGATGCCACGGTTCAGCTACGACAAGGCCACCGTCGACATGCGGCCCACCGGCCTGGGTCCCATCACCGAGCATGTCCTGGCCCGCGAGGAACATCAACAGGCCCGGTATGGATCGTTGGGCCGCCCCGGTCACATCTTGGCGGCGTTGCGCTGCGGTGAATCCGTGACGGTGCCTGTGAGCCTAATCCCGCGCAGGTTCCACCGCCCGGGCTGGGAGATGGGGATGCGGGTCGAGATCACGCCCGAGATGTGAGTTCACCGGTTGGGCCGACCCTCCGGCTCACGGAGCACCCGTGAGCCAGGCCGCCCGCCCCGGGCGCTGCTGTTCCTCGCGCTGATGTGGCTGTGGCAGGAGCCGCACACCCCGACCAGCTGCGGCGTGCCGTCCGGTAGGAACTCGACGTCCAGGCCACCATCGGCGTCGTCGACAACATGGTGAACCTCGGTGCTGGTGACCGTGCACCGGCCTGGGATCGCCAGCTGGCATGTGGGATAGCGGCGCAGGACACGCTGGCGTAGCCGCTGATTCATCCGACGAGCACCGTTGCGGGGCCGCTGCCGCCGGTCACCAGTCCATGACATGTGGTCTAGTGTCCGCGCCACGCGCCAACTTGGCTGTCGTCGCATGCACCGAGGGACAAGCTACGCATCGATTCGGCGCCTCCGTAGGCTAATGAAGTGGAGACGACGACCAGGCACGAAGTAGCCCGGAACCAAGACATGCTTTCTCGGGGATCTGTCTACTCAGCAGTTGGACCTTGAAACGGCGTATCCGCTTAGAGATGGCAGAGAGGACCGACTCCGTCGTTGTTAGGCCTTATGGATCCAGGCCTGTATCGCGACCGTCGATCCGCTAGGGTTTGCGAAATCGGAGGTCTGCAGTGTTCGACGTGTTAACCCAGGTCAGAGGTAGCAGTGGCATACGATGCAACTGTCACATGAAGCTCAATGTCACCGTGCGTAACACTATGGATGGTTTAAGTCGTCGTGTTCGTTGTGCTGAGAGGAAGGGGTGACGGCGGGTGGCGACACTGCAGATTCCGGATCGGGATCACGCTGCACTGCTGGAACTTATCCGCCTAAAGCCTTCTGACATCGAGTCACTTAAGGCTGATTTACAAGCAGCTGACGGCCGACATTCACGGATGGTCGCAGCGCTGGACAAGTACATCTCCCAGGGCGCCTCGGCTTTTCATGCCCTCGTTTCGCTGGGCCTCTTTGTGCGTGAGCGGGAGGCAACTGCCGCTGACGTCAGCGCCGCACTCAAGACAGCCGCTGCCGAAGCTGACGGAGCACAGAGCCGTACAGACGACCTGATTGATTTGACGGAGCTGATCGATAACCCGGCGATCCTTCAGTTCATCAAGGCAGTTGAGCTGCGAAACGCATACGAGCATGTGTTGTCCGATTCGCGGATCGTGACCGACGTTCGCCCTGTATTCCCGGACGGTGCGATCGATCGCGTCAACGCAGCAATGATCAACCACACCATTCTGCTCACATACCAAAGCGCTCCAGATTCGGATACGAGACGGCTTTATCTCGCAGTAGACATCGAAGACATGAAGAAGCTAAAGGCTCAGATCGACCGCGCGTTGTCGAAAGAAGCTGCGACACGGGCATTCATTGATGCAGGATCGGCTATACGGCTGGAACCTTCCGAGGGGCCGGAGACTGATGAGTAACGAAACGGGGAGAATGTAACTCTTGAAGGAAGCAGACTCAGTTCGATGAGTAACAAAAACGCACGCACGGTGACGGGATGACGCCCAACGCCATCGGCCCCGGCAATCTCCAGCCGCAGAGGCTAGTTGCTGGCGCGGGACATACCCCGGGTAGTGGGCGGCTCCAACGGCGGAGTCGCAAAGTGCAGGTTGCGCCAGGGTGGGTTCTCGAGACGCAAGGAGCGTTCGACGTTTCGTACGAGTATCGATTCGAGGGTCAAGGGCGACGGACGCAGGAATACTTCCCGCGGCCCGAAATGCTCAGCTCCGGGGACGACGTAAAGGATCGCTTACTCGGTGCACTCAAGGGATCAAAATCTGACTGGCGAACGGCCGCTTCGCTCGGGCGTCAACTCGGCATCGATACGATTGAAGTGAGTGAGATGCTCCGTCTTCTTCGAAAGGACGGGAAGGTACGCAATCCGTTTGGGGCTACAGGCGAGGAACTGGCGTACTTCCGGCCCGCTGGCCGCAGGATGACGTGGCAGGAGCGGCTCCGCCGACTCAGGCTCGCGTTTGAGCGAACGCCTGTTGTCGGGGCAAATGATTTGGAGTGAGGTCTTTTGGCTGGGCGTTTTGGGGGCCGCGATGGCGGAGACCCTTCCGATCATCCAGATTCGAAAGGTGCCGAAGAAGCACCGGCCTGAATGGCTCAGCGACAAGCTGTACTGGTCTGTAGGAGTCTTGCTCCTCTTTTTCGGAGGATGCACGGCAGCATATGGTCTCCCTGAGGGTGCGCAGGGTTGGGCTGCGATACAGATGGGCGCAGCTGCGCCAGCCCTCATCGCGGGCATCGTTCGGACTCCCCCCAAGATCGGAGGTCCGGGCTCCGTCGACGTAGAGGACGAGGCGCCGCAATAGTTCCGGCGAACAGGAAGCCACCCAGAATGACGGCGGGTCCTACCTCCCCACCTTGCAGCTGGGGCTGAATGCAGTGCCTGCCAACAGTTTGGTAGCAACAAGCGACGAGCGTGTCACGACGTTGTCACAACCCCGGCGAAACTAATCCACAGACGCTCGCGAACGACTCTAGACGTCGACGAACTATATGCCCTGTTCAGGGCCTTAATCTCTGGATATATACCGAACCCTGGCGAACGGTTACGACCCTCCACAGACAGTACTGAGCTGCCTCCGGAGCAGAAGGCCGCAGGTTCGAATCCTGCCGGGGGCACTTTCTCACCAGCGAACACAACCGATCGGCAGGTCGGCGTGTCGTACCTTGAGGTCGATGCGAATCGCGGTGGTGGAAGACGACGACGGTCTGGGCGACGCGCTGGTCGAAGCGCTCGCCGAAGTCGGCCACGCCCCGATCAGGATGCGTCGCGGCGCTGACCTGCTGCTCGGACACCGTGACGTCGACATCGCCCTGCTGGATCTGGGCCTGCCCGACGTCGACGGCCTGACAGTGCTGCGGCAGTTACGCGCGGTCAGTCAGCTCCCGGTGGTGGTGCTGACCGCCCGCGACGACGAGCGTTCGGTGGTGCGGGCACTGCGCGGCGGCGCCGACGACTACGTGGTCAAGCCGGCGCGCCTCGGCGAGCTCCGCGCCCGGCTCGAGGTTGCGGGCCGACGGCACGGTCAGGCGGCCGAGCCGGCGCCCGAGACCATCACCATGGGCGACATCGTGGTCGATCTGGGGGCCCACCGCGTCCACGTCGACGGCCGGGAGGTGGCACTGACCCCCAAGGAGTTCGAGCTGCTCGCCCACCTGGTGGTCCGTCGCGGCGAGGCGGTGAGCCGTCAACAGCTCATGGATGCCATCTGGGGTGATGCCTATGTGGCGATCTCGCGCAGTCTCGACGTGCACATGACGGCGCTGCGGGCCAAACTCGGCAGGCCGGACGCGATCGCCACCATCCGCGGGTACGGCTACCGCTGGAGTAGATGACGTGTGGCGGCGCGTGTTGCTGGTCCTGGTGGCGTACTCGGCCATCGTGGTGATGGTTCTCGCAATTCCGTTGGCGCTGACCGTCAGTCGCGAACGTCTGCAGCGTTTCGGGGAGAGCAGATTCGCGGCCGCGGCGTACTTCGCCGACCTGGCGGCCCGCGACGAGGACTCCGGGGATCTGGAACTGCGGGAAGCCGCACAGCGCTATCACTCGTTGTACGGCGAAGGCGTGCTGGTGGTCGACAGGGACGGGGCCGCGCGCGCGTCAGCGGGTATCACCACCGCGTCCGACGGGGTGGCGGACGCGGTGTCCGCGGCGCTGCGCAACCAGCGAAGCGATGTGCCGTCGTCGTTGACGCCGTGGTCACATCCCGACGTGCTGATCGCCGTTCCGGTAGGGACGGGAACGCAGGTGGACGGCGCGGTTGTGTTGTCGGCATCGACGGCGGCCGCCGCCGGTGACGTGGCGCGGGCTTGGGCCGTGATCGTGGCCGGCGCCGTCGCTCTCCTGACCGTGGTCTCGGTGATCGCGGTCGCGTTGTCACGGTGGACGGTACGCCCGCTGACCATGCTGTCGATGCGGGTGCGTTCACTGAGCGACCGGGTACTCGACCGTCTGCCCGCCAGCGTCGCCGCGACGTCGTCCCACGACACCCGCTATGCGGGCCCGCCCGAAGTCCGCGAACTCGGGAGGGCGTTCGACGTCATGGCCGACAACGTGGAGGCCGCAGCGGCCGCTCAGCGGCGCCTCGTCGCCGACTCGGCACACGCCCTGCGAAACCCGCTGGCCGCGTTACGCATTCGGCTCGACACCCTGGGCATGGGACTGGCGGGTAAATCCGCCGAGGCCCACCGCAAGACCACCACGGAGGTGGATCGGCTCAGCGGCGTCGTCGCCGACCTCCTGGCGTTGGCATCCGCGGAATCAAGGCCGGTGGAAGACAGTCGCACATCGTGTGACATCGGCACGGTGCTGGCAAAGCGATACGAATTCTGGTCGGGCGCCATCGCCGAGGCGCAGATGACGTCGGCGATCGTCACGCCGGCGACAGACGCCGTTGCGGCAATCCCCCAGGACGACATGGACCAGATCCTGGACGTCCTGTTGAGCAACACGGTGAAATACGCCGGAGCCGGCTCACACGTCGAGATCGGCTGCAGCACAACCGACGACGAGGTGACGGTGTGGGTCGAGGATTCGGGCCGCGGAGTTCCGGAACGGGACCTTCCCATGCTGGCCAACCGGTTCTTCCGTGCCTCGGGCACCGTCGGTCAGGGCACCGGCCTGGGGCTGGCGATCGCCCGCGCGCTCACCGAGCGCGCCGGCGGCACGTTGACCGTCAGCGCACGCGTCCCGTCGGGACTTCGAGTCGAGCTGGTGCTGCCGGCGTCGTCCTAAGGGAATGTAAGGATGCCCGACAGCAACTTCCCATTCGGCTGTGACTGCCTTCACAGTGAGGAAGCAGCAGTCGTTTGAAATGGAGGAGCTGTCCCATGAGCAACCCGGCCACCGCACTCGGCCCGGAGAAGTCGCCGACGTCGTCGCCCGCCGCCACCCGGCGGGCCGTGCTGAACACGCTGCGGGGCTCGTCCGGAAACCTCGTCGAGTGGTACGACGTGTACGTCTACACCGTGTTCGCGACGTACTTCGAGAGCCAGTTCTTCGATTCCGCGGACAAGAACTCGACCATCTACGTCTACGCCATCTTCGCCGTCACCTTCGTGATGCGCCCGGTCGGCTCGTGGTTCTTCGGCCGCTTCGCCGACCGCCGCGGCCGACGTGCGGCACTGACGTTCAGCGTGTCTCTGATGGCCGCATGCTCACTGGTCATCGCGCTCACCCCCGGACGCGAGAGCATCGGGGTGTGGGCGGCGGTGATCCTGGTGCTGTGCCGGCTGGTGCAGGGGTTCGCCACCGGCGGTGAGTACGGGGCATCGGCCACGTACATGTCCGAGGCGGCCACCCGCGAACGGCGCGGTTTCTTCTCCTCCTTCCAGTACGTCACCCTCGTCGGCGGCCATGTGCTGGCCCAGCTCACCCTGCTGGTGCTGCAGACCTTCCTCAGCCAGGAACAGATCGAGGAATTCGGTTGGCGCATCGCCTTTTTGATCGGCGGGGTGGCAGCGGTGGTGGTCTTCTGGCTGCGGCGCAGCATGGACGAGTCACTGACCGCCGAACAGCTCGACGCGGTGCGCCGCGGCGACGACCACGGGTCGGGCTCACTGCGCAACCTGTTCGTCCATCACTGGCGGGCGCTGCTGACCTGCTTCGCCGTCACCATCGGCGGCACCATCGCGTTCTACACCTACAGCGTCAACGCACCCGCGATCGTGAAGTCCACCTATGAAGACCACGGGATGACCGCGACCTGGCTCAACCTGATCGGCCTGACATTCCTGATGGTGATCCAGCCGATCGGCGGCCTGATCAGCGACAAGGTGGGCCGCAAGCCGGTGCTGGTGTTCTTCGGTGTCGGCGCGGTGTTCTACACCTACGTCCTGATCACATTCCTGCCGAAGACCACATCGGTTGCGGCATCTCTGACGCTGGTCTGCATCGGTTACGTGATCCTCACCGGCTACACGTCCATCAATGCCATCGTGAAGGCGGAACTGTTCCCGTCGAATGTGCGTGCCCTGGGCGTGGGACTGGGCTACGCCCTGGCGAACTCGGCATTCGGTGGCACCGCCCCGCTGATCTATCAGGCCGCCAAAGGCGGTGGCCACGTGCCCTGGTTCATCGCCTACGTCACGGTCGTGATCGCCATCTCGCTGTTGGTCTACATCTTCGTGCTGCGGAACAAGTCCGAAACCGAACTGGACCGCGAACAGGGCCGCGCGTTCGTCTGACGGCCTAGATTTGACCGGTGTTCGATCGGCGGACGGCGCTTCGCGGCGCGGGTGTTCTGGGCGTCGTGTTGGCCACGTCGGCCTGCGGGGTACGTCCCGACGCCGAACTGAGGTTGGCGGCAGGTGAGTCCGGAGGCTTCTTCTGGGAGTTCTCCGGACTGCTGGCCGCCGCCCTCGACCGGGCCGGTGCGGCCCGCGTCACTCCCCTGCATTCCGAGGGCTCGGCCGACAACCTCGAGGCGCTGCGCTCCGGACGCGCCGAACTGGCGCTGAGCCTGATCGACACCGCCTACGAGAGCGCCGACCGGGACACCCTGACGGCGGTGGGCTGTGTGTACGAGAACTACTTCCAGGTGGCGGTGCGCCACGACTCCCCGATCGTCTCGACCGACGATCTGCATGGGCGCCTGGTGAGCGTCGGTGCCCCGGGGTCGGGAGCCGCCTCGTTGTCGGCCCGCGTGCTCGCCGCAGCGGGACTGCCGCAACCCGGCGACATCCGCAGTGTGGAGTTGCCGATGCGGGAGGCCGCCACTGAACTCGCCGGCGGGACCGTCGACGCGGTGATGTGGGCCGGCGGGCTGCCGACCCCGGCCTTCACGGCCACCGACGCCGGGATCCGGCTGCTGGACCTCACCGCAGTGGTGGCCCGGCTCAGAGAGTCGTACGGGACCACCTACGAAGCGGTGCCCGTCCCGGCCGACGTCTACGGGCGCCATGCCGCGGTCACCACCGTCGGCGTGGCCAACCTGTTGTTGGCCCGACGGGATGTCGCCGACGACGCCATCGCGAGCATCGTGGACGTCCTCATCGACGATTCAGCGGATCTGGTGCCCGCCCAAGCGGTGGGCAGCCAGTTCCTGGACGCGCAGTCACTGATCCTCACCGGTGCCATCCCGTTACATCCCGGGGCTGCGCAGGAGTACCGCCGCCGGCACGGCTGAGCACGTACTCCCGACTGTGCCCGGCCATGGAGTTTCCTCCGGGTCCGCTGTGGGGCAATGCGGCTGCGGCCGGCGCCTCGTTACCGTGAGCACAACGCGTCCTCCTGTCCGATGGATCGGATGCTCGACGGGAATGACCGACACTCATGGGCAGAAATCTGATCTTCGCGGGAGCCGCCGTGGCCGCCCTTCTGATGGGCACCGCGGCACCGGCCACTGCGAGCGAGATCGTGGCCGATCCGTCAACGGTGTCGGCCAGCTCAGGAGCGGGCAGTCAGGTGCGGACGGCGGCGGTACAGGGCGATGTCCGCACCTCGGGGACCCAGGGCCTGGTCCGGAGCAACGTCAAAGCCGTGCCCGGAACCCGAGCCCAGCCCATGCCGACACCGAACACCTGCGACGGAGAGCTCAACTACACCTGCGACGACTGACGGCCTACTGCGGATTGGTCGCCAGGAACTCCTCGACCGGGATCGGTGCCGCAGCGGCGTAACCCACCGGCAGAACCACGTCGCCGGCGGTGGTGCCGTAGTAGACGTCCCAGCGGTAGTACCCGCCGAAAGCGCCCGGGTTCGACGCGATCACCGCCGCGTAGGCGCTGACGGCCCGGACGTAGCGGTTGGAGTTGTTGTAGCGGTAGAGCGCCTGGTCGCGGTTGCCGGCGAAACCGTGCGCCGCCAGGAAACGGCCGGCGGCCATGATGCTGTCGTGGGGCGACCGGATGTCACCGCCCTGTCCGTAGCTGGCGAATGTCGACGGCAGGAACTGCATCGGCCCTTGCGCACCGGCGGTGCTCACACCGTCGACGCGCCCGAACGCGGTCTCCACGAAGTTGATCGCGGCCAGGTAGTTCCAGCTGACGCCGGTGGCTGCCTCGGCCTGGCGGTAGTAGCCCAGCAGCTGCTGTGCCGGCGGGGGCGACACGATGCGCCATGCGGGGACCGTGGGTTTGCCGACGCGACTGCTCAGGGCGGTGAGGTCGCGCCGTGCGTCGACGTTGCGGATGTAGGCCTCGAGCAGCGGGGCCGGGACCCGTCCCCGCGCGATCGCCTCCCACTCGGGATGGCGCCCCAGCGCGCGGTACGCGGCTTGCTGACGCCGCGCGGCAGCGACGAGTTCGGCTTCTGTCGACGACGGGTCGCGTAGCGCCTGCTCGTCGCGGACGAGATCGTCGGCGAGCTGGGCAGGGTCGGCCGCCAATCGTGGTTGGGCGCGTTCCGGTGGCCGCGGGGCAGCCGGCTGGGTGGCGACGGGTTGGGAGGACTCGGTGGACGGTGGTGTGACGGCCGACGGTGTGGTGGCCGGCGGCGTGCAGCCGGTGAGCGCCACCATGATCGTGACGACCACGGGCACCGCGGCGCGAAAAGGCATACGGCTCAAAAACTCCACTCTCCGGCATGTCGACCCACCCGAGTGTCCCCTATCTGCCGTCGGACATCAATCAGCCGACGGCCACGTACAGTGGGCCGCGTGCGCCGGTGTCGTATTGCATGGCTGGGGTTGGTGGCGGCCCTGGTGCTCGCCCTGAGCCCCGTGCCCGTCGCATCCGCGGTGCCGGTTCTGATCTCCGCGGACAGTGAGCGGATACTCCAGACGATGCTGGCCGTGCCCGCGGACACGGTTTCGGCTGCCTTCCTGGGAACTCCCTACGGCGCAAACACTCTCGTCGGCTCGGCGGACGAGCCCGAGGAACTGGTGGTCGAGCTGCAGCGGGTCGACTGTTTCACCTACGCCGACTATGTCGAAGCCCTCAAGCGCGCCGGTGGCGATCGAAATGCATTCATGGACAGCCTGATCGACATTCGGTACAAGGACGGCGTGATCGGATTCGCCAATCGGAAGCACTTCTTCACCGACTGGGCCGCGACGGCGCCCGCGGTGGCCACCGATATCACCGCCGGCCTGAGCGACAAGGCGATCGAGACCACGAAGAACCTGAACGCGAAAGACTCCGGTGGGGTGTACCTGCCGGGTCTGCCGGTCGTCGCGCGCACCCTGTCCTACCTGCCCAGCGAGCAGGTGGACGAGGAGGTGCTGAGCCGGTTACGCACCGGGGACTATCTGGGCGCGTACGCCGACGACGGTGGCCTCGACGTCACGCATGTCGGAATCTTCGTCAGCACGCCGCAGGGACCCCTGTTCCGCAACGCCTCGTCGTTGAGCGCGGACAACAAGGTGGTCGACACACCGCTGGCGGACTACCTCGCCACCGTTCCGGGTCTGGTGGTACTGCGTCCGGTGGTGTGACACGCTGCTCGCCACCTAGCAGCAGGCCCTGCCTTTCCACGCCTCGCGGCCCTCTTTCACGGCGACGGCGGCGATCACCAATCCGGCAACCGGGTCGGCCCAGGACCAGCCGAACGCGCTGTTGAGCACCAGGCCGGCGAGCAGCACCGCCGACAGGTAGGTGCACAGCAGGGTCTGCTTGGAGTCGGCCACCGCAGACACCGACCCGAGTTCGCGGCCCGCCCGGCGCTGCGCGTAGGACAGCACCGGCATGATCACGAGACTCGTTGAGGCCAAGACGATTCCGATCGTCGAGTGCTCCGGCTCCCCCACCCCTGCGAGCGAGCGGACCGCATCCACCGTGACATAACCCGCGAGCCCGAAGAACGACAGGGCGATGATCCGCAGGGCGGCCTTCTCCCGGGCCTCGGGATCGCGACCGGCGAACTGCCAGGCCACCGCAGCGGCCGACGAGACCTCGATGACGGAGTCCAATCCGAAGCCGATGAGCGCCGTGGAGGACACCCGCGCGCCTTCTGTCAGGGCCACCACGGCTTCGACGACGTTGTAGGTGATGGTCGCAGCGACGAAGCACCGGATCCGCCGCCGCAGGATGAGGCGGCGATCCGCCGAGACGGCGGTCACCGGCACCCGCAGACGCTGCCGTCGGCGCCGATGCACACACACTCCCGGTCGACCGCCAGCACCAGACCCATCAAGTCATCGAGGGCGTGGCCGATACGACGGTCGGCCAGCTCGTACCGCGCGCGGCGTCCTTCCGGCACGGCGACCACGAGACCGCAGCCGCGCAGACACGCCAGGTGATTGGACAGGATCTGCCGCGACACCCCGAGACGATCGGCCAGTTCCGCCGGATAACTCGGTGCATCGTTGAGCTGCAACAGGATTCGGGTCCTGGTCGGGTCGGACAACGCATGCCCGAACCGGGCGAGTGCCTCCGTGTGTGCCACCGTGTGCATACCCGGACAGTACAGGGCTTTCTGTATCCAGAAAAGAATGTATCAATCTTGGCACTCGTCGTGCACCATGACTAGGCGTCCGGGCGCTTGTTCGCCAGGCCGCCGGTCATGCCGCGCACCGACCCCGGCACCGGCACACCGGTGGGGCAGTCCGGCGCGCGTCGTGGCTCCCCGTAGACCGTGGTCAGCGGCACCACACCGGCCCAGGCGCCGGCCGCGACGTCCTCATCGGGGTCGTCGGGCCAGCCGGCACTCACCTTGAGCGACCAGTTGTCCTCACCGATGGCCATCCTCAGGGCCATCGTCGCCGCCAGCTCCCTTCTCCTGCTGGCCCGCAGTTCGGCAACACGTCCGGGGATGAAGGAGTCGGTGAGCGCCTCCAGGTACGACTCCTTGTCGTCGTCGGCCACCACCTCGAAGCTCCCGTACAGCACCGCGCTGCGATAGTGGAAGGAGGACTCGAATCCGCTGCGCGCCACCACAACCCCGTCCAGCGTCGTCACCGACACCGCCACCGCGGCGCCCTCGGCCACCGCACGCATCCAGGGTGAGCCGGTGGAACCGTGGATGACGAGGTCGTCGCCGATGCGGGCGAACCCGGTGGGAAAGATGACCGGGTGGCCGTCACGTACCAGCGCGACGGTTGCCAGCGGGGTGGCTTCGAGCAACGCGTACAAGTCGGCGCGCGAAATGTTCTGCTTTTCACTGAGACGGGAGACCCGCGTCGAAGGCTGCGACACAGGTGCAAGCGTCCCATCTCGGCGCCGATCGCGCGCGGGAATATCGTCCGGGCTCAGACCGCCAGCCAGGCCGCGGCGTCAGGCGGCAAAGTGGTGAGCACCTCCGGCACCGACGCCACCACCACCGTCGCACCCGCGGGGAGTTCGACATCGGTGGTGCCGGTGTTCACCCAGCACTGCGCGGCGCCGCGGGTGAAGGCCAGCACATCCGGCCCGGTGGCCTGCCACTGCACCTGGGCGGTGGGCTCCCACAACTGATCCCGCGACGCCAGCGCAGCACGGTACAGCTGCAGGAAGGACTCCACGTCACTTTCCTGGACCTCGACGGACAGCTCACCCCAATGCGGAGGCTGCGGCAGCCACGTCGAGGACGTCGACCCCGGTGGCGAAAACCCGTACGGCGCATCACCCTTGGTCCACGGCAGTGGGACCCGACAACCGTCGCGGCCCACATCGGTGAACCCGGACTGCACCCAGGTGGGATCCTGCCTCACCTCGTCGGGCAGGTCCTCGACCTCCTCGAGCCCCAGTTCCTCCCCCTGGTACACGTACGCGGTTCCCGGCAGCGCCAACTGCAGCAGCGCGCACGCTCGCGCGCGCCGCCGGCCCAGGGCATGGTCAGCCGCTTCCTCGGCCCAGCGGGCCCGCTCCCACTCGCTTTCGATCGAGTCCTCGGGCTGCGAACGGGAGTACCTGGTCACGGTCCGTGGCACGTCGTGGTTGGACAGCACCCAGGTGGGCGGGGCCCCCACCGACGCCGCGCTGGCGATGGCGTCGTCGATCACCGTCCGCAGGCTGCTCGCCCGCCACGGCGCACGCAGGAAGTCGAACTGGAAAGCTGTGTGCAGTTCGTCGGGCCGCAGATACCGCGCCAGCCGCTCATTGCTGGGCACCCACGCCTCGGCGATGAAAACCCGTTCCGGCGCATAACGATTGGCCACCGACCGCCAGCCCCGGTAGATCTCGTGCACTCCGTCTTGATCCCACGCCGGATGCGATTCGTTGTGTTGGGCACCTTCTGTGGGCGCACCCCGGTCCGGCAGGCCCGCCGCCTTGACCAGACCGTGGGCCACATCGATCCGGAAGCCGTCGACCCCCTTGTCGAACCAGAACGCCAGCACACTCTCGAATTCCGCGCGCACCTCCGGATGTTCCCAGTTCAGGTCCGGCTGCGCCGGCGCGAACAGATGCAGGTACCACAGACCGTCATCGACGCGTGTCCACGCCGGACCGCCGAACACCGACTGCCAATCGTTGGGCGGCAGTTCACCGTCCGGACCGCGGCCGGCCCGGAACAGGTAGCGGTCCCGGGCGCCGGGCTCGTCCCGCAGGGCGGCCGCGAACCACGGGTGCCGGTCCGAGGTGTGGTTCGGGACGATATCGAGGATCACCCGGATACCCACTGTGTGAGCCTGCCGGATAAAGGCCTCCGCCTGGTCCAGGGTGCCGTAGGTCGGCTCGATCGACCGGAAATCGGCGACGTCGTAGCCGGCATCGGCCATCGGCGAGGGGTACCAGGGATTGATCCACACTGCGTCGATGCCGAGCTTGGCCAGATACGGCAAACGGGACGTCAAGCCGGTGATGTCACCGATGCCGTCTCCGTTGCCGTCCGCGAAGCTACGGATGTAGACCTGATACACCACCGCCGTCTTCCACCACGCCGCGTCGGGCTCGACGGCCAACGGGGCGCTTTCGCCCGTAGTCACAGTTGTCACAGTCATCAGCGTTGACTGTGCCCTTTTCGGTGTCAAGCGAAACCGAATGCGACGCGCACACTTTCGTTTTGCCCCGCCGACCGGTTTCGGCGTCGCAACGCTTTCGAGACCCGCGGGACACTTCCAGCAGGTTATGATCTGTGCCACACTGGCCGAAGCGGTAGCCGCAGATCACTTCGACCTGTCCGCAGCGTGGCGGTGGAGGCGCGATGAAACGTTTGGCATTTCGGCGTGCGACGGCTCTTGCCGCGGCCCCTGTTGTGGCCGCCGGGCTGTTGACGGCCTGTGGCGGCTCGTCGGGGCCGCCGGTCCTGACGTGGTACGCGATGCCCGACAACGGCGGCGCCGCGACACGTGCGCAGCAATGCGCCGACGCCTCCGGCGGCGCGTACGAGGTCAGCCTGGAAGTGCTGCCGGCAAATGCGACGGGTCAGCGGGAGCAGCTGGTCCGCCGACTGGCCGCCGGTGACACGTCGATCGATGTCATCAGTGTCGATGTGGTGTACACCGCCGAGTTCGCCAACGCCGGCTTCCTCCGCCCCTACACCGAGCAGGAGACCGCGCGGCTGACCAACGGAATGCTGCCCGCACCTGTCGAGACCGGCATGTGGAAGGACAAACTGTACGCCGCACCGTTCAAGACCAACGCCCAATTGCTCTGGTACCGAAAGTCACTGGCGCAGGCCGCGGGCGTCGACCCCACCAGTCCGGGTTTCACATGGGACGAGATGATCAAAGCCGCTGTGGCACAGGACAAGACGATTGCCAGCCAGGGCGCCCGGTACGAGGGCTACATGGTGTGGGTCAACGCTCTGGTGCTCTCCGGGGGCGGCCAGATCCTCGAAGACTCCGAAGCCGGGCGCAATGCCAGACCGTCGCTGGCCACCCCGGCCGGCGAGAAGGCCGCCGAGATCATCGGCAACATCGGCCGCTCCCCCGCCGCGCCGGCGGATCTGTCCAACGCGCAGGAGGAACAGTCCCGGGCGACATTCCAGGGTGAGCGTGGCGGTTTCATGGTCAACTGGCCGTACGTGCTGGCCGCCGCGCGCGGCGCTGCCGAGGAGGGCAGCCTGGCGCAGGAAGTGGTCGACGACATCGGGTGGGCCCGGTATCCACGGGTGTTCCCGGACCAGCCCAGCGCACCGCCCCTGGGCGGGGCGAACCTCGGAATCGGCGCCTACTCGGAGCATCCCGAGGAAGCGGTGGCCTTGGTGGAATGCGTCAACGAGTTGGAGAAGGCCACCCAGTACATGCTCGACGAGGGGGAACCCTCGCCGTACGCGGCGTCCTACGACGATCCCGAGGTGCGCGAGAACTACCCGAATGCCGACCTGATCCGCGAGTCCATCGCCGAGGGCGGCCCGCGCCCGCTCACCCCGTTCTACGTCGACGTCGCCGGCTCGATCTTCCAGACCTGGCACCCCCCGGCCTCGGTGACCGCTGAAACACCGGCCCGGACAGATCAATTCATGGCCGATGTGCTCAGCGGAAGGCGGCTCCTGTGACCACCCTGGAAAAACCGAGCAAGTCGCAGAAGGCCGCCGACGCCACCACCAGCGACCGGGTGAAGGGCGAGCGCCGGCTCGGCTTCTACCTGACACTGCCGTCCTACATCGTGATGATCCTGGTGACGGCCTACCCGCTGGGCTACGCCCTGGTGTTGTCGCTCTACAACTACCGCCTGACCGATCCGGCCGGGCGTGAGTTCGTGGGTCTGTCGAACTATCTGGTGATCATCACCGACCCGGTGTGGTGGAACGACTTCATCACCACCCTGCTCATCACGATCGTCACCGTGGCCGTCGAACTGGTTCTCGGATTCTGGTTCGCGTTCGTGATGCTGCGGATCATCCGCGGTCGTGGTCCCTTGCGCACCGCCATCCTGATCCCCTATGGCATCGTCACCGTGGTCTCGGCGTTCATCTGGCGCTACGCCTTCGCCATCGACTCGGGGTTCGTCAACCAGTGGTTGAACCTCGGGTCGTTCGACTGGTTCGGTGACCGCTGGTCGGCGATCTTCGTGATCTGCCTGTCCGAGATCTGGAAGACCACCCCGTTCATCTCACTGCTGCTGCTCGCCGGCCTGGTGCAGGTGCCCGAGGACATGCAGGAAGCGGCGAAGGTGGACGGCGCCACCGCGTGGCAGCGCCTCTACAAGGTGACGCTGCCGAACATGAAGGCCGCCATCATGGTGGCGCTGCTGTTCCGCACCCTGGACGCCTGGCGAATCTTCGACAACCCGTTCGTGATGACCAACGGCGCCAACAACACCGAGACCATCTCCTTCCTGGCCTACCGGCAGAACGTGACGCTGGTGAACCTCGGCATGGGGTCCGCGGTCTCGGTACTGCTGTTCCTGTCGGTGGTGGCCATCGCCTTTGTCTTCGTCAAGGGCTTCAAGACCGACCTGTCTCAGGTGAGGGGGGACCAGTGAACTCGGCCAAGGCCAACAGATGGTGGACCATCGCCGGCATCGCCATCGTCCTCTACAGCTTCTTCCCACTGGCGTGGATGATCAGCCTGGCCTTCAAGCCGCCGGCCGACATCGTGTCCGGGAGCCCTCAATTCCTGCCCACCTCATGGACTTTCGACAACTTCGCCACCATCTTCAGCGACTCGTTGTTCACCCGGGCGCTCATCAACTCCATCGGCATCGCCCTGATCGCGACCGTGATCTCGGTGGTGATCGCGATGTTCGCCTCCTATGCGATCGCCCGGCTGGAGTTCCGCGGAAAGAAGCTGCTGCTGTCGCTGGCGCTGGGGATCGCGATGTTCCCGCAGGCCGCGCTGGTGGGGCCGTTGTTCAACATGTGGCGCGGACTCGGCATCTATGACACCTGGCTGGGTCTGATCATCCCCTACATGACCTTCGCCCTGCCGCTGTCGATCTGGACCATGTCGGCGTTCTTCCGGCAGATCCCCTGGGAGATGGAGCATGCCGCCCAGGTGGACGGCGCCACACAGTGGCAGGCGTTCCGCAAGGTGATCATCCCGCTGGCCGCACCCGGAGTGTTCACCACCGCGATCCTGACGTTCTTCTTCTGCTGGAACGACTTCCTGTTCTCCATCTCCTTGACGTCGACCAACAGCGCCCGCACCGTGCCCGCGGCGCTGGCGTTCTTCCAGGGCGCGTCGTACTTCGAATCAGCAGTGCCCTACATCATGGCGGCCTCAGTGATCGTCACTATTCCCGTGGTGATCCTGGTGCTGATCTTCCAGCGCCGGATCGTCGCCGGATTGACCTCAGGAGCAGTGAAGGGATAACCATGGCCGAGATCACCATGCAAAACATCGTCAAGCAGTACGGCGACGGCTTTCCAGCGGTCAACGACGTCAGCCTCGACATCGCCGACGGCGAGTTCATGATCCTCGTCGGCCCCTCCGGCTGCGGAAAATCGACACTGCTGCGGATGATCGTGGGACTGGAGGACATCACCTCCGGTGACATGATCATCGGCGGCAAGAGGGTCAATGACAAGGCCCCCCGGGATCGCAACCTGGCCATGGTGTTTCAGAACTACGCGCTGTACCCGCATCTGACCGTGTTCGAGAACATCGCGTTCCCGCTGCGCCTGGCCGGCAAGCTGTCCGATGACGAGATCCGCAAAACCGTCACCGAGGCCGCCCAAACCCTGGAGCTCCAGGACCATCTGGATCGCAAACCCGCGAATCTGTCGGGCGGCCAGCGTCAGCGTGTCGCCATGGGGCGGGCCATCGTCCGCCACGCCGACGCATTCCTGTTCGACGAGCCGCTGTCCAATCTCGACGCCAAACTCCGCGGCCAGATGCGGATGGAAATCCTGCGCCTGCAGCGCAAGCTCGGCGTGACGACCGTGTACGTCACCCACGACCAGACCGAGGCGATGACCCTCGGTGACCGCGTGGCTGTGCTGAAAAAGGGCATCCTGCAACAGGTTGCCAGCCCGCGTGAGCTCTACGACCAGCCGGTCAACCTGTTCGTGGCGGGCTTCATCGGCTCACCGCCGATGAACTTCGTACCGGCCTCGGTGCGCGGCAGGCAATTGGAGCTGCCGTTCGCGTCCATCCCGATGCGTCCCGAATGGGAGAAGGTCACCGAAGAGGGCAAGGTGTACATCGCCGGTATCCGTCCGGGTGCCTTCGAAGACGCCAGCCTGATCGATGCCGACAAGAGCAACCGCGGTGTCTCCTTCGACGTCGACATCGACATGACGGAATGGCTGGGCAACGAGCAGTACGCGTTCGTGCCGTTCGAGGCGCCCGCCGAGATCACCAGTCATCTGGCGCAGTTGGCCTCCGAACTGGACAGCGAGCAGCTGCGTACCCAGCTCTGCGTCGAGCTGGACCCGTTGAGCCGGGTGCGTTCGGGCGACAAAGCCAAACTGTGGCTGGACACCTCTCGTCTGCACCTGTTCGATCCGCAGAACGGCAACAACCTAACCCGCACAGCAGGTTCGGAGCAGCGCGAACCGGTCAACGCCGGCTGAGGCCATGCGCGCACCGGAGCTGCGGCTGCGGGCACCGACACCCGACCTGGTGGCACTGCCCTGGGAATTGCCGCTGTCCGAGTGGATGGTGCCCGATGTCCCGTTGCGTGACATCGCCGTCGGGCCGAGCCGGCACCTGGTCAAGTTCGTCGAATGCGACGGCAAGCTGTGGGCGTTGAAGGATCTGCCGCCACGCATCGCGGTCAAGGAGTACGACGTCCTGCGGCAACTCGAGGACATGGAACTCAACGCCGTGCGCCCCGCCGGGGTGGTGCTGCAACCCGAACACGAGACCGCGATCCTGGTGACCCGCTATCTCGAGGGCTCGTGGCAGTATCGCCGGCTGTTCATGCGGCTGCCTCCCGACAAACCCAGGCACCGCGCGCGGCTGCTCGACGCCATGGCCTCGCTGATGGTGGAGTTGCACCGCCACGGGGTGTTCTGGGGTGACTGTTCGTTGGCCAACACGCTGTTCTCCCGTGACGGCCAGGTGCTGCAAGCCGCGCTGGTAGACGCCGAAACCAGTGCAGTGCATCCGAATCTGTCTGACGGTCAACGACAATGGGATATGGAGATCCTGGTCGAGAACGTGGCGGCGGGCATGATCGACCTGGCCGCCCGGCTGGACCGCCCCGAGGACCTCAACGATGTCCTGATCGCCGAGGCGTTCAGTGTCCGCGAGACCTACGACCGGTTGTGGGAAACCCTGCACACCGAACCGGTTTTCGGGTTCGCCGACCGCTACGAGGTCGAGGGAACCATCCGCAAGCTCAACGAACTGGGCTTCGCGGTGGACGAGGTGTCGCTGCAACCGGTCAGCGCCGACCCGAGCCAGTTGCGCCTCAAAGTGGCCGTCGGCGACCGCCGCTACCACGCCCAGCATCTGCGCGCCCTGACCGGTCTGGACGTCGGTGAGGGCCAGGCCAGGATCCTGCTCGGTGATCTGCACGCCTATCAGGCGCAGTTGTGCCGTGAGGCCGGCGAGGACGTCGACGAGGGCACCGCGGCGCGGCTCTGGTTGATGGAGGTGGCCACCCCGACCATGCACCGGGCGCATACCGCAGTGGGCAACGCCGGTTCCGATATCCAGGCGTTCTGCGATCTGCTCGAGGTGCGTTGGCTGCTGTCCGAGCAGGCCGGGCATGACGTCGGCACCGAGAAAGCGCTTGTGGCGCTGGCCCGTAACCGGGTGCCGGCCGACTCCGCCGCGGAGATGGTCGTTGTCGAGGTGCCCACCGAGCCTTTCGAAGTGCTCTCCGAGGACGACTAGCACGTCCCGGCAGTGGGCCGAGGCACCCCACCCACTCACGGTGGTAATTCCTCACCACGTTCCGCGCGGTAGGCGGCGTTGAGCGCGCGCTCTGCGGCGATGCGGTAAGCGCGGTCCTTGGCCTTGCTGCGTTTTCGTTTTGGCATCTTGACCGATTTGTCGTATGCCGGTGGTGTTCTCGGGCTGCCCCGCTGCACCGGAGCCGAGGTGACGTCCGCGGCCGGGAACAGCAGCCGGCTCAGCGGAATGCTGGTGTAGGTGTGACCAGTCGGGGTGGTCACACGTATTGTGCCGTCGGGGTTTTGCGCATCCGACCAACCGTCGCGGAACGTCTTGATCAGGTGATCGTGTCGGCAGTATCCCTTGATGTTGGAGGCGTGCGTGGGCCCGCCGGCGCCCCAGGCGATGGTGTGGTCGAGATCGGCCTCGTCGATCGGCCGGTCACAGCCCGGCATTCGGCATGTCAGATCGCGCGCGCGAGCGAACTCGCGGTCCACGTCGCGGATCCGGTACCCGTCGGCCGGGTCAACGGGCGGAGGCTTGACATGCCGTACTTCGGCGCCGGCGGCGAGCAGCGCGGCGATCAACGCATTGGGCACCACCCCGAATCCCGGGATGAACCCCGGCGGCGATCCCCTCTCGGGGCGCTCCCGGCCCTCTGACTCCACGTCCTGGTCGGTCGCCGGGTCTACGGCCTCGGTCTCCACGGGCGCGGCGCACTGGCGAGCGCCGGGTGCCGGCTCTCCGCCGGTCTGTTCCTCGGACGCACCAGCGGCGGGACCGGACCGTACATCGGCAGCGTCCGACGGCGAAGGCGCGTCGGCTTGGGTCTGTTCCTCGGACGCACCAGCGGTCCTGCTGTCGACGATGGGCACGTTTTCGGGGGCCCGAGGGAACACCCCCTCGCCGTGGATCAACGCATCCGGCTGGCTCTCGAGCAGGGCGGCTTCGCCGTAGATGTGCACCACAAACCGTGACGCCACCCCGTCATCGGCGGCGGCGGTGCACGTGGGCGACCCGCACAGGCATTTGAGGTGGTCGGCATCAGCACCCAACGCTTCGGCAGCATCGGCCATCCGCTGATCCAGGGTCCGCGGATCATTGGCGCACACCCCTTTGGCCAGCGCGCGGACCCGCCCCATGAACAGCGTCGCGCCCGGCTTGCTCAACCGCATCACTATGGTGGTGACCCCGGACCGGTCATCGTTGTGGTGCACCCGGACCTCGCGGCCCCGCATCGTGTTGCGGACCCGCCGTACCGCATCCGGGTCATACCGCTCGATCCACACGTCGACCGCGTTCTTCAACTTGTAGTACGACAACCCACTCCACCCGCATTCCAGGGCGGCCGCCACACAGGCGGTGTCGATCGCGGCGAGAGCCTCATCGTCAACGACCAGCAAGGTGCGTTCCACCACGGTGGCCATCACCTTGGCCGAGATCTCGCCGCGCAGAAACAGCGCCGCCAGCTTGGGGAAACGCTCCCGCATCGCCACCCCGATCTGCAGCTCGCGATACGCCCAGCCGCGGGAGACCCCGAAGGCCATCCCGATCTCGGCCACCACATCGTCTTCCTCGTCGACCGCACCCAGGCAGCTGTCTTCATCAGCATCAGCCAGCCACAGCGCGGCCCACTCAGCCAGCAACGCCAGGCGCTGGGCCTCCCCGGCCGCGACGATCCGGCCCCAACCGACAGCGGCATCGACCAGCGGGGCGGCATCACTGCCACCCTTGAGCTCGTCGATCAGCGCCGGTAATTGCTGGAACATGCCCCGACCATACCGACACCCACCGACAAATCAGCGTCTCCAAAATCGCAGTGCCAGAAGGCCTTTACTGTCGCTGAGTTGTCGCTCGCCAGGCGGGCATCTCAAGAGTAGGCGCTCAGTAGAGATAGACTCGCGAACCATCACCCTGGTGTACGCGGGGCCGTCCACCGGGAGTGAGATCGGAGCCGAACGTCGCGCTCAGCCCGGTTCGGACACTGGTCAGCTCGGCGAACCCACTGAACGTGAAATCACCGGGCGAATCGACCTTCTGGAAGACGAACTCGTCGGACTGCGCGGTGTTACCGGCACCGCACGTGTAGAGCTGCTTGTGTCCCGCCGGCGTCACCAGTGTGGCGCTGGCGTGCAGGGCTCGGCCGTAGGCCACGTTGGTCAACGACCGGCCGGCACCCAGCGGGGTGATCCGCCACAGGTCGGTCTTGTCATCGTCATCGCGCAGAGGTAGGTGGTAGACCTCGAAGTCCACGGGCGCAGGCGCTCCTGCGGGCACCGATTCGGTGTTGCTGGCATGCAGGCAACGGTCCGCGGCATCCACGACGTAGGCCACGGTGTCATCGGGGAGCCCGCCGCACAGATATCCCGCTGACAGTGCCAGGCGCAGCTGCTGACGAACCTCGGCGATGCGCGAAGCGGCGTCGGGAACGCCGAGATCCGCTACCAACGTCTGCAAACGGTTGATCAGCGGCGTCCAGGTGCCCTGCTGGACGTCACGGGAGAACAAGGTCTCGCGGTAGGTGCGGATCTGATCGAACACCTGCGCGCGGCGCCCGGGGTCGGCTCGCACGAGTTCAGCCACCACGCCGGCCCGGCCGAGCCGAAAGGCCCTGTCAGGACGCAGGATCTGATCGATTCCCCAGGGGATCATCGCGAACTTCACGTCGCCGACACCCGGCTGGGCGACTGCCTGCACATCGTTGTACAGATACGTGTTGTTGGTGTTCTCCGAGTAACTGTCCCAGTGCTTGAGGAAGAACTCCATGGCGTAGAACTTGATGAACTGGTCGAGATTCACCACCTGAGCAGCCCCGGCCAGCCCGTGGGCCGCAATCTGATCGATCGCCAACGACACGTCGGCTTTGTCCTCGAACTGCGACAGCGATTCGACGCCGATGTGGTCCAGCCGATCGGCGATCAGATCGTCGCGGTGCTCAAGCTCGTACAGATTCCCCTTCATGTTGCCGTCGAAGTTGCGCTCGATGTAGCGCTTCATCACGGGCTCGGCACTGACATAAACGCCGGGGTTGCCGATCAGGTTGCCGTTGACGAACACGCGTGCGTAGTTGGACCGGGAGTGCGGCAACCCGGCTGCGGCCAGCATGCGGTAACCCAGCGCCTGCCGGATGTAGGACGCGTCCTGGATCGAATTGTTCAATGTCAGGTACCGCGTCCCGATCAGCGCCTCGACCGCAGCAGAATCGGCGAACTTCCCGAAATCGACGTGGAGACAGGGCTTCTCGCTGCTGATCGAGCCACAGAAGGATTTCTTCTTGACCCCGACATCGGTGAACCTCGCCGGCTGGGAAGGGAATGTGGTGCCCGAGATCTCGACGGCGGAGGCTTTGCGCCAGGTGTAGCGGGGGCCGTCGTTGAAGTCGAAGTTGCACCGGCCTCCCCTGGGTTCTTCGGTGCGGACGAACTCCCAGTCGGCGGGTGCCATGCTGATCTCGACGGTGAGCACGTTGTCGATGTCGTAGAGCGCGTCCATCGCCTGCTGTTGCTCGATACTCATCGCGTCAGTATCGGCCGCTGAACCCCCACCGGTTCGGGTAGCGGACTACCCGAAAATCGCTAGAGCACCCGGCGTACCGCGTCGGGTGTCAGCTCGGCCAGACTCCGGTAGCCGTCGACGGCCATGATCAGGTCCGCCTCGGCGAGGATCGACCGCAGCACGTGCACCAGTCCGTCCTCCCCTGCGATCGCGAGACCGTAGGCGTACGGCCTGCCGATCCCCACGGCCGTCGCGCCGAGTGCCAGCGCTTTGATGACCTCGGCGCCGGAGCGCACCCCGGAGTCGAACAGCACCGGCACCTCCCCTGCGGCATCGACCACGCCCGGGAGGCAGTCGATCGCGGGCAGGCCGCCGTTGGCCTGTCGACCACCGTGAGTGGAGCAGTAGATCCCGTCGGCGCCGTGATCGATCGCGCGCCGTGCATCATCGGGATGGCAGATTCCCTTGAGGATCAACGGAAGCGAGGTCAGGGACCGCAGCCAGGGCAGGTCCTCCCAGGTGAGTGGATTACCGAAGATCCCGGCCCAGTACGGCACGACGGACCGCGGGTCGGCATCCAGCGTGGCCGCATCCACTCCGCATTTCTCCCGGAACACCGGGTCGCTGGTGTAGTTGGCCAGACAGTGCCCGCGCAATTGCGGGAAGTTGGCGGTACTCAGATCGCGGGGCCGCCAGCCGGGCACCCAGGTGTCCAGTGTGACGACGATACCGGTGTACCCCGCGGCCTCGGCCCGGCTGACCAGGCTTTGGGCGATATCCCGGTCAGCGGGGCAGTACAGCTGGAAATAGCCTGGAGTATCCCCGAATTCAGCGGCGACGCCCTCGAGCGGATCACCCATCAGCGTCGAGGCGAACATCGGCACCCCGGTGCGCGCGGCGGCCCTCGCCGCGGCCAGATCACCGTGGCCGCTCCGGTCACACAACGCGGTGACACCGATCGGCGCCATGAACACCGGGACCGGCCACGTGGTCCCCCACAGCTCGACGGTCAGGTCACGTTCCTTGGCGCCCACCAACATTCGTGGGATCAGGCCCCACCGCCGGAATGCGCTGACATTGACGTCCTGGGTGGTCTCGTCACCGGCGCCGCCCGCGACATAGGACCACACCGACGGCGGCAACGACTGCTCGGCACGCGCCTCCCATTCCGGGTAGGTCATCGGCAGCGACGGCTGCACCCCGGTGAGACCGGCGAAGTAGATCTCGTACTGGTAGGCACCGTAATTGGGGCTGGTCACACGAAGTCCTTCACCACATCAGCGACCCGGCTCAGTTGGCCGAGGTCGGAACTCGTCGGAATGAGATGTATTTCGTCGGTGCCGATATCGGCGAATCGGCGCAGGACGGCCGCCAGGTCCTCCTCGGTGCCGGCCCACCCCGTGGTAGGCGCCATCGCATCGACGAACTCGGCGGGAATCCAGTTCATGTAGCGGCGCAGGTGGGTGTGCACCTGTGCGCGTGCGCTCTCCTGCGGGCCGAGCGCGAACCAGAACGACGTCGCCAGATGGGGTTTCGGCTTGCCCGCCTCGGCCCAGGCCTGCCGCGCCACGTCGAAGAGTTCGTTCTGCGCGGTGACGTCCAGATCCAGGGTGGTGCCCGCCATGCCGTCGGCCCAGGCGGCGGCGCTGCGCACCGTTTTCGGCCCGATGGTGCCCACCAACAGCGACGGTCCGCCGTCGCGAACCGGCGCCGGGCCGACGGGAAGCACCGATTCGGTGAGCTTCTCCCCCGCCCACACCCGGCGCATGATGTCCACCCGTTCGGCCATGCCGCGCATCGTCTGTGTCGCCGGATCCGCACCGACCGCCCGATAGTCCTCGTGCCGGCCGCCCACGCCGATCCCGACCGTCAAACGCCCGCCGCTGAGCATGTCACCGGTGGCCAGCGCCTTGGCCAGCATCACCGGGTCATGCAACTGCGGCACGATCACCGTCGTCACCAACTGCACCCGGTCGGTCCACGCCCCGACGGCGCCGAGCAGCGTCAGGCTGTCCGGGTTGTCGGAGGCGATGCGCTCACCCCAGCACAGCGACGAGAACGGTCCCTGATCGACTTCGGTGGCCCACGACTTCAACACCGACGCGTCGAGGTCCGGTTCCATCACCGGCAGCGTCATCCCAACCTGCACGACCGCGATTCTGGCACGGGCGCACCGGTCTTCCGCGCGTTTCGGGTCTAGCCCGCCAGGTTGTAGACGTGATCGGGGGTCGCCACCGAGGTCACCGCCGTGGCGATCTGGCCGGCGGCGTGGTCGGCGGGCACATCGGAGTTGGTGAACACCACCAACGTGGCATCCTGCTCGGGCAGGTACACCGACACCGTGGTGTAGCCGGGGATGTCTCCGTTGTGGCCGATCCAGCCGTGGGTGTCGAAGATCGTGAAGGCGTAGGTGACCCCGGGATAGGCGGCCTCGCCGGAAATCCGTTGCGCCTGGGTCTCCGGACGCAGCTGGGTGCCGCGGCCCAGCGCGGCGGCCCAGACCTTCATATCGGCGAGATCGGAGATGATGGCGCCGGCCGCGTCGCCCCACGACGGATTCCAGAAGGTGGAGTCGACGACGCCCCCGCCGTCCGGCATCCCGAGGTAGCCGTGGGTGAACGGTTCCGGCATCGCCCCGTTGGTGGGCCAGAAGGTCTGCCACAACCCCAGTGGTCCGATGACGTGCTGGCGCACGTAGTCCGGCAGCGACTGGCCGGACACCCGAGCCACCACCATGCCCAACAGCACGGTGTTGGTGTTGGAGTATTCGAACTTCTCGTTCGGCGCGAAGTTCGGCGGATGGCGGAAGGCGATGTCGACCAGCTGGCGAGGAGTGGTGGGGAAAGCGTCCGGACCCGTCGGCGCCTCGGCGAAGAACTGCGCCTGGAACGCCTCGTCGTCGGAGTAGTTGAACAGGCCGCTGCGCATCCGGCCCAGCATGTCGAGGGTGATCTGCTCGCCGTTGGGCACACCGTCGACATACAGCGAGATGGGGTCGGTGAGCCGGATGCGGCCCTGATCCACCAGTTGCAGGACCGCGGTGCCGGTGAAGGTCTTGGTGACGCTGCCGATCCGGGTGTGATCGTTGACCGTCAGCGGCCGGCCGGTGGCGGTGTCACTGACCCCGACGGCCGTCGCGTACTCGATGCGGCCGGGAATCGACAGACCCACGATCGCGCCGGGGATGTCCATCTCGGCCACCTTCGCGGCGATCGCGGCATCCAGTTCGGTGCGCAGATCGGCGGCCACAGCGGTGGGCCCCGGGACGGCGGCGAGCAGGAGTACGGCGAAAACGGCGGCGAGCGTGCGACCACCAGACATGGCGGGCCCCGTTCTGTTCAAGGGTGTCGGCCGGTTCGCTCGGAGCCTATCCGGAGTTTGGCAGCATGGATGCCATGTCGATCAAGCCCACCTCGATTGCACACCTCCGGTTGACCGTCACCGACATCGAACGGTCCCGGTGGTTCTACGAGTCGGTGTTCGGCTGGCCGGTCCTGATCGAGGTGCCCGAAGGCGCCGACGAGGCCACCAAGGAACGGTTGGGTTTCCTGTTCGGCGGCGTCATCTACGACATGGGGCACGGGCTGATCGGGTTGCGTCCCGTGTCCACCGACCGTTTCGACGAGAACCGCACAGGTCTGGACCATCTGGCGTTCAAGCTCGACAGCAGGGCCGACCTGGACGCCGCGGCAGGACATCTCGACGAACTCGGCATCGAACGGGGGCCGGTGAAGGACATCGGCCCGGCGTTCATCCTGGAGTTCCGCGACCCGGACAACATCGCGCTGGAGTTGTCGGCACCGAAGTGATCAGAGGATGCGGTCCTTGCTGGCCCTGACAGGGCCGGCGCTGGCCGGCGGCAGGAACAGGTACCCGCGCAGACTGCCCCTGGCGGTGCGCGCTGCCACCAGCACCCACGTCAGCAGCAGTCCGATGAAGGCTACGACGGCCGCCACCCGGAACATCGGTACCCCGGTGTGGTCGGCAAGCTGAGTGGTGCCCATGACGAAGGTGCCCACCGGAAACGTCAAGCTCCACCACGTCAGCGCGAACGGCATCCCGCGGCGCAGCGTGCGCACCGTCAGCGCCGTCGCCAGACCTATCCACAGCACCGCGAAACCCCACACCGGCACACCGAACAGGATGCCGAAGACGTACATGCCCGTCGCCACCTCGGCCGGCACCGCCAGCGCGGCCTGGGTGCCCAGAAGTCCTGCCGCAGCGATGGATTGACCCAGCGGCCCCAGCACGATCCACAACGTGGGCACCCTCGCCGTACCCGAGGTGCCGAAATGGGCCAGCCGGCTCCAGATCAACGTGATGATGATCAGCGAGGCCACCAGCGACAGCCCGAACATCGCGTAGCAGCCGTACAGCATGGTCGCCCGGCCCGTGCCCGGCGCCATGTGCGGGATGAGCAGGGCGCCGGTGGCGGCGGACACCATCGGCGGGACGACGGGCATCAACCAGCCGCCGAACGCGGCATCCGGTTCGACGGCGTGCTGGGTGAACATCAGATAGGGAATGGTCAGCGCCGTGAACAGCCCGCCGAGGGTGCCGAAGCTCCACAACACCCAGTGCAGGTCGACGGCGGCGCGCTCGCCGATGAGGTCCTTGCCGACCAGAACGGCGCCCGCGCCCACCGTCATCAGGGCCATCGGAGCGGCACCGTAGAAGTGCGCCATCTGCGGGTTGCGTCCGTGCGTGCGGGCCACCGTCGGGTGACGCAACCAGTGGCCGCCCACCGCGATCACCAACACCACCAGCAGCACCGCTGCGGTGACCCAGACGAACTCGGAGAATGCCCGCAGGCCCGGCACGTGCACGGGCAGCATGGCTCCGGCGTTGGCGACGATCCCGGTGCCCATCACGGACGAGAACCAGTTGGGGCCCAGGTTGCCCAGGACCTCACGCCGGCGACTCGTCACAACTGCCTGACGCTACTGCAGTCACCGGAGGTTTACCCCCAGACGATTGGGTGGAAATCGCCGTGTCCTTCCGGCGCTCAGGTCCATAGGTTGGACTCATGGTTGTTGTAGACAGCGTTGCGCCGGCCGCCCCACCGGCGGTCAGAACCCGGCGGTTGAGTCCACACCTGGGTGTGGTGCCGACGGCATCGATGATCACCGGAGCCGCGTTGGCGACGTTCTGGTTCTGGATTCCGTTGGCGATCTTCGTCCTTGGTGTCACCTCCATTCCGTCGGGCGTCGGATTCGCCTTGGCCGCGGTGGTGTTCATCTATTTGATGCGCGGCGTCAACTGGGTGGAGCGGGTGCGCAGTGAGGCGGTGTTCGGTCTGGCGATCCCGGTGCCCGGCCGCCGGCTGTCGCCGTACACCGGGTTCCAGCGGTGGCTGCACCAACTGTGGCTCGATGTCAGCAACGCCCGGTTCTGGAAGGGCTGTGCTCACCATTACCTGCGGATGCTCTACGACATGGCCGCCACCGGTCTGGCGTTCGCACTGATCGCGTTCGCGTTCCTGGGACCTGCCGCGGCCATCGCGGTCGAGGGCAGCGATGATGCCGTCGGCTTGCAGTTCCTGCCGCCGGTACTGGCCTGGGTGCTCGCGGTGATCGCACTGGCGGCCGCCGCCGCGGTCCTGGTCTTCGCGCCGGCGCTGGACGCCCGGATCGACCGCTGGCTGTTGCCGCCGTCGTCCAACGCCGAACTGCGGCACCGGGTCAACGCCCTGGCCGACGCACGCCAAGGCGCGGTGTCGTCGGCGCAGACCGAACGCCACCGCATCGAACGGGACCTGCACGACAGCGTGCAACCTCGGCTGGTGTCGCTGGCGATGACGATCGGGCTGGCGCAGACGAAACTCGACACCGATCTGCCCGCCGCCAAGACCCTCATCGACGAGGCACACAACGACGCTAAACAGGCGCTGACCGAACTGCGCAACGTGGTCCGTGGGATAGCACCGACCATCCTGGCCGACCGCGGCCTGGATGCGGCGCTGTCATCGGTGGTCCAGCGCGCCGAGACCTCGGGTGTGCCAACCACTTTGGACGTCCACCTGCCGCGGCGCCTGCCCGACGAGGTGGAGGCCGTCGCGTACTTCGTCGTCGCCGAGGCGCTGACCAACATCGCCAAACACGCCCAGGCCAACCAGGCCGTGGTCACCGTGCGTTTCGACGAGAGCAGCCTGGCCGGCCCACAGCTCTACGTCTCGGTGTTCGACGACGGCCGCGGCGGCGCGGTCTACGGGGATCAGGACTCTGATGCCACAGGTTTACGCGGGCTCGAGGAGCGGGTGCGTGCCGCCGGGGGAACGTTCTCGGTGTCCAGCCCCATCACCGGTCCCACCATCATCACCGCGGTGGTGCCATGCGCATCGTGATCGCCGAGGACTCGGCACTGCTGCGGGGCGGCATCGAACGGATTCTCACCGAATTCGGCCACGAAGTGGTGGCCGGCGTCGCCGATGCCACCAACCTGCTGACCATCGTCAACGACACCAAGCCCGACCTGGCGATCGTCGATGTCCGCATGCCGCCGACGTTCACCGACGAAGGCATCCGCGCGGCGGCGCTGCTGCGCAAGCAGAACCCGGAGTCGGCGGTGCTGGTGCTCTCGCATTATGTCGAGGAGCGTTACGCCGCCGACCTGATCGCCTCGGACACCCGCGGATTCGGCTACCTGCTGAAGGACCGGGTGGCCGACGTGCCCGCCTTCCTGGCGGCCGTCGACACCGTGGGCGGCGGGGGGACGGTGCTCGACCCCGAGGTCGTCGCGCAGATCCTGGTGCGCTCACAACGCCACAACGCACTCGAGCAGCTGACCCCGCGCGAACGCGAGGTGCTGCAGTTGATGGCGGAAGGCAAGACCAACTCCGCGATCGCGGCCGCGCTGTTCATCTCCACCGGTTCCGCCGAGAAGCACATCGCCTCGATCTTCACGAAGTTCAACCTGGCCCCTGACGAGACCGAGAACCGCCGTGTGCTGGCGGTCCTGCGCTACCTCGAATCCTGACTCGGAGAACCCCATGACCAACCGCGCTCCCTTCCCGCCCGCGCCGATCCAGCCCCCGCCCGGGCCCACGCAGACCCTCCCCCCGCCCGGCCCGACGCAGACCCTCCCCCCGCCCGGGCCCACCCCACCCCCTGCCCTGTCCCCCGCCGGCCGCACCGGCCTGCGCGCGCTGGTGGTGATCGCCGCCGCGCTGCTGCTGGTGCTCGGCCTCGGTGCGCTGACCGCGGTCGCGGTGGGCCTGGGCAGCACGCGGGTGGTCGCCGACAGCCAGGCATTGCCGGCCACCATGCGCACGCTGACGGTGGACACCGGATCGGTGCCCATGTCGGTGCAGATCGAATCCGATGCCGATGCCCGCGAGCCGCGTGCCGAACTGCGGTTCATCAGCACCGCCGATGCCGGCGATCACACCCTGGACATCGCCACCGGACCCGACACCCGCATCTCGGTGCGCGGCACCACGCCGGACTGGATGGAATGGGCCCGCGCCGGTCAGCTGACCATCGTGTTGCCGCCGCAGCTGGGCCAGCGGCTGACGGTCACCACCGAACAGCAGCTCGGGGTGCTCAAGGTGGAGGCCGATCTGGACCGCCTGGTGGCGCGCAGCACCGGCGGCGCGGTGATCCTCGAAGGGTCCGCGCGTGTCATCGAAGCCGAGGTGCGCCAGGGCGCGGTGGTCTCCGATGATCCGGTTCGGGTACGAGAGTCGTTCTCGGCCAACGTGATCGAAGGGGATGTCGACGTCACCTTCCGGGACGAGCCGCCGAGCTCGATCGAGGCGACGACCTCCAACGGTGACGTGACGCTGGACCTGCCCGGCGACGGCCCGTTCCTGGTGACCGCCATCGCCGGCACCGAGTACGACAACACCCAGGTGCGGGTACCTCAGACCAGTGATCCCGCCGAGGCGGCAGCGACGGTCATGGCCCGGACCGGGCGCGGCGATATCGTCATCGAGCAAGCACGCTGAGATCCGACGCCATGCCATTGCTTACGCAACCAACCCAGACGTCATTCATACGTGAGACCTGCGGCTGTTTCGTGGATCACACTTTCGGGCAGCCGTCAGGACGGGGGCGTCGAGAAGCGGCGGCCACACACGGAAGGTGACCAGACGTGAGCGATGACGCGAGCACAGACGGGGGCGCCGAGGGAAAGGTAGAAGTCACCGAATCGGCCAAGGAAGCAGCGGCGGAGATGGTCAAGGCCTACGAGGACCGGCCCACCGCGGTACTGCCCGGATCACACAACACCGTGACCGGAACCGCGGTCAATGACTGGCTCGATGACGACGGCAATCCCAAATTCGGCAAGGACGAACCGGAGAAGAACTGAAAGTGGTTGACTGGCAGTCGTTATGGCGATCGCGTTCAACCACACCATTGTCGCCGCCCGCGATGCTGCGGCGTCGGCGGCGTTCCTGACCGAACTGTTCGGGCTTCCGGACGCCCGGCCGGTGGGCCACTTCATGGCCGTCGGGCTGGAGCACGGCGCCACCCTCGACTACGCCCAGGTTCCCGCAGAGGAGCCGATCCGCCCGCAGCACTACGCCTTTCTGGTCGGCGAGGACGATTTCGACGCCATCTACGGCAAGATCACCGCGCGGGGACTGCCGCACTGGGCGGACCCGCGCGGCCGGCATCCCGGCGAGATCAACCACAACGACGGCGGCCGCGGCGTCTACTTCCAGGACCCGGCCGGTCACTACCTGGAGATCATCACCCGCCCCTACGGCGGGTAGTCACGCGGTCGGACGACGGTGCCCGCGCTCGGTCTCCTGGGTGTTGTAGGCGTCGGCCAGGCCGGTGACATGCGCGGGTAGCTCGCCACCCGCGACGTCGGCCAACGTCGTCTCCTCCAGCACCGAACGCATACTCGCCCGCAGCGCGCGCCACACATCGGTCAGCGCGGCCGTCGGCCCCGAGTACGGCAGGTCACCCAAACCGATGTCGCGGACGCTGGCCAGCGGGCCGTCGATACAGCGCAGCACATCGGCGATGCTGATCCGGTCAGCCGCGCGCCCCAGCTCGTAACCGCCGTCGCGGCCGCGGTGGCTGCGGACCAGCCGGTCGGTACGCAGATCGGACAGAATGTCGACCAAGAACTGCGACGGGATGCCTTGGGCGTTGGCCAGTTCCTCGGTCTTGACCAGTACGCCGTCGTCCACCGTCGCCAACTGCACCATGGCGCGCACGGCGTACTCCGCCTTGGCCGACATCCGCATCATGCGAATTCTGCCATTGCCGCCGCGCCGGTCCTCAGACCGCGGTGGCGCCGGGCACCACGATGGCGAACAGATCCGACAGCGCGGCCAGGCTGGCGGACTGCAGTGCGGCCGCCGGGACCGGGCCGTCGACACCCGGCAGTTCGCGGGTTGCCGTCGCCGCGGCGACCACGGTGGGCGCATAGCCGAGGTTGAACGCACCGCGGGCGGTGGAGTTGACGCACATGTGCGTCATGAAGCCGGCCAGCACCAGATTGGAGGCGCCGACCGCTTTGAGGCGTTCGTCGAGATCGGTCTGCACGAACGAGTTCGGATACGACTTCACCACCACGGGTTCGTCGCCGCGCGGCGCCACCTGGGCGACGATGGCGCCGGACTCGCCTTCGATGTCGTACAGCGAGCCGGGGCCGTCGCTGTGCTGGATGTGGATCACCGGGATGCCCGCGGTACGGGCCCGCTCGAGCAGCGTCGCCGCCTCATCCAGTGCGGCCTGCACGCCCTCGAGCTCCATCGGGCCACGGGTGTAGGTGTTCTGGCAGTCGATCAGGATGAGTGTGGAATCGGCCAGTGCCGCCGGTGCGGCGGGCAGTCCGGCGAGGTTGCGCAGCGTTTCACTCATGCACCAAACCCTAGCCCCCGCGGGTGACGGCCAGCACCGCCTCGGCGAGTTCGGGGCGGCACACGATGAGATCCGGCAGCGACAGATCTTCCTGGTTGTAGACCAGTGGCGAGCCGTCGATCCGTGAGGTGAACAGTCCCGCGGTCCGGGCCACGGCCACCGGCGCCGCGGAATCCCATTCGTACTGGCCGCCGGCGTGGACGTAGACATCGGCGCGGCCCTGCACCACCGCGGACACCTTGGCGCCCGCGCTACCCATCTCGACGAGCGTGCCGTCGAGGGCGTCGCGCACGGCCAGCGCGATTGCCGGCGGGCGGGTGCGCGAGACGATCACCCGGGGCGGACCGTCGACCGCCTCGGGTGCGGGCACCGTCGGGGTGGCCAGCGTCTGGCCCTGCGCGGGCAATGCGACAGCGCCGGCCACCAGTTCACCGCGTTCCCACAGCGCGACGTGCACGGCCCAGTCGTCGCGGCCCAGCTCGGAGAATTCGCGGGTGCCGTCCAGCGGGTCGACGATCCACACCCGCTCGGCGCTCAGCCGCGCCGGATCGTCGGCCCCTTCCTCGGAGAGCACCACATCACCGGGCCGCTCCTCGGCCAACGCGGCCATCAGGAAATCGTGAGCGCGCTTGTCCCCGGCGTCTTTCCGGTCCTTGGCGTCGGCGTCGGCGAACTCCTCGCGCACCGTCAGCAGCAGGGCGCCGGCTTCGGTGGCCAGCCGCGCGGCCAGCTCGTGATCACTCATGCCTGACTACTCAACATGTCGATCACCTTCTGCGCCAGCTGATCGGGCGTGTGATCGGGTGTCAACCGCAGATCCGGGTTCTTGGGCCGCTGGTACGGGCTGTCGATCCCGGTGAAGTGGGTGATCTCACCGGCACGGGCTTTGGCGTAGAGCCCCTTGGGATCGCGCCGCTCGCAGTCGGCCAGCGGGGTGTCGAGGAACACCTCGAAGAAATCGAATCCCTGGTCGATGTGCACGCCGCGCGCCAGCTCGCGGTGCTCGATCAGCGGACTGATCGCCGGCACCAGCACCGTGAGGCCGGAATCGGCCATCAGCGTGGCGATGTGGGCGAGCCGGCGCAGGTTCTCGGCGCGGTCGGCCATCGAGAACCCCAGATCGGCGTTGAGGCCGTGGCGGAGGTTGTCACCGTCGAGAACATAGGCAGGGCAACCCTTTTCGAGGAGCTTCTGCTCCACCAGCACTGCCACCGAACTCTTGCCCGACCCGGACAGGCCGGTGAACCACACGGTGCGGCCCCGCGACAGCCGGTCCTTGGCGGACACCAGCGATTGGTGGCGCACGGTGTTCGGGGTGGCGGTGCGGGTGGCCACCGGGGTGGTGTCACGCACCATGCCCGCGGCGACCGTGCCGTTGGTGTCGGGGTCGATGAGGATGAACGAGCCGGTGGCCGCGTTGCGCGAGTACTCGTCCAACAGCAGCGGCTGCTGGGTGCGCAGCGTGACCCGGCCGAGTTCGTTGAGCTTCAACGCCGTTGCCGATTTGTCGCGGTGCAGGGTGTTGACGTCGAGGCGGTAATCCAGGGCGGTGACCCTGGCTCTGGTGGTCCGCGTGGTGTGTTTGATGACGTAGTCGCGGCCGGGTTCCAGCGCCGAACCGTCGGCCATCCAGCACACCGTCGCGTCGAACTCCTGGGTGGCGTGCGGCTGGTTCTTGGCCCGGGTGATCATGTCGCCGCGCGAGATGTCGATATCGTCGGCCAGACTGATCGACACGGCCATCGGCGGGAACGCCTCGTCGACGGGACCGGTGGGTCCGTCGATGGTGGTGATGCGACTGGTTTTCCCGCCGGGCAGCACCACCACTTCGTCGCCGGGACGCATGACGCCGCTGGCCACGGTGCCGGCATAGCTGCGGTGGTCGGCGTGTTCGTGGGTCTGCGGCCGGATCACGTACTGCACCGGGAACCGCACGTCGATCAGGTTGCGGTCACCGGCGATGTACACCTCTTCGAGGTGACTCAGCAGCGCCGGGCCTTCGTACCACGGGGTGTTCGCCGATTTGGTGACCACGTTGTCGCCCTGCAGCGCCGACATCGGGATGGTGGTGACGTCGTGGATGTCCAAACGGGCTGCGAACGCGTGGAATTCGTCGCGGATGTCCTCGAACTTCTGCCGATCCCAGTCGATCAGGTCCATCTTGTTGACGGCCAGCACGATGTGCTGGATGCCGAGCAGCGATGCCAGGAACGCGTGCCGGCGCGACTGTTCGAGCAGGCCGTGCCGGGCGTCGACGAGCACGATCGCCAGTTGTGCGGTGGACGTGCCGGTCACCATGTTGCGGGTGTACTGGATGTGCCCGGGGGTGTCGGCGATGATGAATTTCCGCTTGGGCGTGGCGAAGTAGCGGTAGGCCACGTCGATGGTGATGCCCTGTTCGCGTTCGCTGCGCAGGCCATCGGTCACCAACGCCAGGTCCGTGTAGTCGTGGCCGCGTTCTTTGGACGTCCGCTCCACGGCGGCGAGCTGGTCTTCCATGACCGCTTTGGAGTCGTAGAGCAGCCGGCCGATCAGGGTGGACTTGCCGTCGTCGACGGAACCCGCGGTGGCAATACGCAACAACGTGCTCATCAGAAGTAACCTTCCCGCTTGCGGTCTTCCATCCCGGCTTCGGAGATCCGGTCGTCGGCGCGGGTGGCACCGCGCTCGGTCAGCCGCGACACCGCGGTCTCGGCGATCACCTGATCGACCGTCTCAGCGGTCGATTCGACGCAGCCCGTGCACGTCACGTCACCGACGGTGCGGAATCGCACGCTCGTCTCGAACACCGGCTCGTCGTCGCGCGGCTGCATGTACTCGTGTACCGCCAGCAGCATGCCGTCGCGCTGGAACACCGGCCGGGTGTGCGCGTAATAGATCGAGGGCAGCGTGATGTTCTCGGCGCCGATGTAGGCCCAGATGTCGTATTCGGTCCAGTTGGACAGCGGGAACACCCGGATGTGCTCACCCTTGCGGTGCCGGCCGTTGTACAGGTTCCACAGCTCCGGGCGTTGGCTCTTGGGGTCCCACTGGCCGAACTCGTCGCGGAAGCTGTACACCCGCTCCTTGGCGCGCGCCTTCTCCTCGTCGCGGCGGGCTCCCCCGAAGGCGGCGTCGAACTTGTTCTCCCGGATGCCGCGCAGCAGCGTCACCGTCTGCAACGGGTTGCGCGACGGGCCGTTGTCGACCACCCGGCCACTGTCGATGTCGTCTTGCACGCTGGCCACCACCAGGCGCACGCCATGCTGGGCCACCAGGGCATCGCGGGTGCTGATCACCTCGTCGAAGTTGTGCCCGGTGTCGACGTGCATCACCGGGAACGGCAGCCGCCCGGGCGTGAACGCCTTGACCGCCAGATGCAGCATCACGATGGAGTCTTTGCCGCCGGAGAACAGCAGCACCGGCCGCTCGAACTCGGCGGCGACCTCGCGGATGATGTGAATCGACTCGGCTTCCAACGAGCGCAGCTGGCTCAGCTCGTACTGTCCGGCCGCCGGCTCTTGCATTACGGTCATGCTTTCCTCGTAAAGTTGGTAGAACTGACCAGGATTACAACCTTAACCGGGAATAGAACCAAACACCGGCGGGCGGTGTCAACGCCCGAGCCGCCACCAGGTCTAGGCTGGCAGCCATGGCCGAGTCGATCTCCGCGAAGAAGAACGCCGATGCGGTCGCGAAATTCCTTGCAGCTCGGCGCTATACAAGGGATGAGGTGTTCGCCGAGAAATCACCGGTGCCCAACAAGTCCGGCGCACACGGCTGGTGGTTCCGCGAGATCCCCGGAGACCTCGACGTCTCCGGGTGCCGGCAGGACAACGGCTGGACGCTGCTCTACGTCGGCATCAGCCCCGGTCCCCCGCCGGCCAGCGGCAAACCGCAACCACCGCAGGACCTCAGCAAACGAATCCGGTATCACTTCGGTGCGGGCAATGCCAGCGCCGACGGCTCCACCCTGCGCAAATCGCTCGGTGTGCTGCTGGGCTACCAGCTACGCCGCGTCGGCTCCGGCAAGAAGCAGACCTTCGCCGCCGACGAAGCCACCCTGACCCAGTGGATGGGCGAGAACGCCGCGGTGTCCTGGGTGCTGCACCCCGAACCGTGGTACCTCGAACCCAAACTGTTCGCCGCGCTGGACCTGCCGCTGAACTTCCAGAACAACGAGCGCAACGCCTTCGCCCCCGAGCTCATGCGGCTGCGCCGGGAAGCGGCGGTCAAAGCCGGCAAGATGCGGGTGCTGGCTGAGTGGACCTAACAGTCGACGCGCTGCGCCTCGCTACCGGCGCTACCGCGACGGTGGATACTCGTCTGCACTGCCTGATCCGCCCAGCCGGCATTCCGGTTGCGGGGAAGGAGGGTCCTGATGACAGCGGGCGCGATCATGGACTCAAGGGGTCAAGCCGTGAAGGCCCTTGTAAAGCACCAACACTCCGATGACGACCAGTATGGCCGCGACCAATGCGGCGTTATGTCGCTCCATCCAGTCCTTGACACGACTCAACGGCCCGTCGAGCCGCTCCCCCGCCACGGCGTAGGCCAGCACCGGGACCGCGGCAGACGACGCCGCGACGAGGACGTAGAAAACCACGGAGATCCAGGCGCCCGCGGTACCGAGACCCGCAGAACCTATCGCCAAACCGGCGGCAGCGCAGACAAAGAGCACCTTGGGATTGACCACCACCAACACCGCCGCGATGACCGCCGCCCGGCCCGGGGTGGCGTCGGTGATCTTGTTCATCCAGGCCGGTGAGTGAGTCGATCGCTTGCGCGTCAGCCACCGGAACACGCCGAACACGATCAGCGCGATACCGATGCCGATGCGCAGCCAGGAGGCCCACGTCGGTGTCTTGTCCAATCCGCCCAACAGGCTGGACACTTCGACGAAGATGGCCGTCAAGGCGGCCAGCCCGAAGATCCAGCCGGCCAGGTAGGCCAGGCTGGTTGGCTTCGGCCGCGGTGTGTGCAGCACCAGCACGGCGGGAATGATCGACAGCGGGGAGATCGCAACAACAAGTGCTAGGGGAATCAGCTCAGTCAGCGCCGAGCCCAGGCTGGTCGTCATCTGCAGTACCCCATCGACACGGGTTGTCAGTCGTTCGGTGTGATGACCGCCCGCCCCTGGATCTTGCCCTCATGCAAGAGGTGATAGGCGTGGGCGGCATCGTCGAGGGCGAAGTGTTCGACGAGCATCTTGATTTTCCCGGTCTGAGCGAGGCTGATCACCTCGATCAGCTCGGGGATGCTGCCCCAGAACGGCGACGCCACAGAGCATTCCTTGGCCGGGCTGTTGAAGTTTACCGGCAGGGCGGCGTCACCGAGCCCGACGATGGTGAGGTGCCCGAGTACCCGCGACACCTGAGCCGCCATCCGGAGTGTCGGATCGACGCCAACCAGATCGAGAACGAGGTCGGCGCCCTGGGCCCTGGTGATGTCCTTGATGCGCTTCACCGCATCGTCGCCGGAGATCAGCACCTCGTCGGCACCCATCGCCGTGGCGATCTCCAGCTTGTCCGCCGAAGTATCCACCGCGACAACGGTTGTCGCTGAGGCCAGCGCCTTGAGCACCTGAATCGCCATCTGCCCCAGTCCACCCGCGCCGATCACCACCGCGGTAGAGCCGGGCCCCAACAGATGCACCGAACGCTTCACCGCGTGGTAGCTGGTGAGACCTGCGTCGGTGAGCGGCGCAGCCTCGCGGGGGTCCAAGTCGCCCAACGGGATCAGGTAACGCGTCGCCGGGACGAGGAGATACTCCGCCATCCCGCCGTCGTTACCGCCGAGCCCGCCCGGACTGGGCCTACCAGGTATCTGGCAGTAGTTCTCCATCCCCTGACGGCAATTCACGCACAGACCGCAGCCCCACGGCCCGTACACGATGACGGGATCCCCGGGTGCGAAGCCCGTTGCGCCCGGCCCCAACGTCTCGACCCAGCCCGCATTCTCGTGGCCGAGGGTGAACGGCATCGTCATTGACTTCGAACCAGGCGGGGCTTCGAGCAAGTGGAGATCCGAATGGCAGGCACCGGCGCCGCCGACCTTGACCAGCACCTCCCCCGGACCCGGCTCGGGCACCGGCACGTCCCGAAGTTGCCCCGGCTGTTGCCATTCGACGAACCGAAAGGCCTTCATCTTCAGTCTGTGATCTGGTCGAACTGGACCTCGAGATGCAGTGGACCGCGGAACACCTGATTTACCCGATAGGGCGGTGGGTCGACCACCAGACGCGGATTCTCCACCCGCCGCAGGAACGTCTCCAGCGCGATGTTGACCTCCAGACGAGCCAGTGGACCGCCGACGCAGCTGTGCACTCCGCGCCCCCAGCCGACGTGCTGGTTGTTGGGGCGCTGGATGTCGAATTTCTCCGGGTCCGGAAACCGCTTCGGATCGCGGTTGGCGGCGCCGTAGAGCAGATGCACCGCTGAGCCGGCGGGAATGACGGTGCCGCCCACCTCGACATCGGCGGTCACGCTGCGGCTGGGGAAGAATTGAACGGCCGACTGCAGCCGTAGGACCTCTTCGATCGCCTTCGGGATCAGTTCCGGCTTTTCGCGGAGCAGGTCGACCGACTCCGGATTGCGCAGCAGCGTCAGCACGCAGTGCGCGATGGTGTTGACCGTGGAGTCATGCCCGGCGATCAACAACAGCATCGCGTTGGCCGCGGCCTCCTCGGGCGTCATCGGCCCGTCCGGTCCGTCCGTGTCGTTGACCAGCTTGGACAGCACGCAGTCCTGCGGCTCCTTCAAGAAACCCTGGATCAACTCGGCCATGTACGCCGTGAGCGCCGCAGTGCTCTCTTTCCCCTTCTGCTTACGCGCCTGGCCCTCTTCGGTGGCCGCGTCCGGGCCCATGTCCGCGCCGGCCATGAAGTCGAAGATCCAGCCGTGGAAGGTGGGTTCGTCCTTGAGTGGGACCCCGAGGATCTGACAGATGACGGCCACCGGCACGGGATAGGCGTAGTCGTCTACCACGTCGAATGTTCCACTGGCCTTGGCCTTTATCGTGTCCAGTGAGTCGTCGCACAGCTTCTGGATATCGGCTGCCATGTTGGGGATGACGTCCGGGGAATGCGGCGGCGCAAAATGCCGCATCACCTGTCTGCGCTGTCTGTCGTGTTTGGCCGGGTCGGACACGATCAGGCTCGGCTCGCGGCCGTAGGCCTGCATGTGCTCGGCGCCCACATCCGGCGCCGCATGCGCGGCGGGCTGGGCCGAGATGGGGCTTCGGCTGATATCGGAGCTGACGTGCGGGTCGTGCGCCAGTTGCAGCAGCTCGCGGTAGCCGGTGACAACGTAGACCTTGTCGGCCACCTGCACAACAGGTGTCTCACGCAGTTCATCGAAGAATCGGTAGGGGTCGTGGCGGTTCTCGTATTTCATCGCCTCGGTCCAGGCGGTTTCCGCGGTCGTCATGACAACTCCGATCTAGCGGCTCTTGGCGCGGAACTCGGCGCCTCGGGAGGTGGGGTCGTGGCCCGTCAGCACGACGTCGGGAATCCCGGTCGGTGCACGCGGATCACCGAAGCGGGCCGACATCACCTCCGAGTTCTCGGGCACGTCGTAACCCGGTGGAGGGGGCGGGAAGGGCGCCGACTGTTCGATGAGCCTGGCGTAGTACTCCAGCCACTTGCCGTGGTTGAAGGTGATGGCGCCGACGATGCGGCCGTTCTTGCCGAACGCGGCGGCGAAGCGCAGGTCCTCGACCGAGCCCTGGGTGAAGACGATCTCGTCGCCGAACGAGCACACCCCGACGCCCTTGATGTTGACGCCGAACTGTCCGGACCAGAACTGCGGCAGCGGCAGGTGCGGACGTCGCCCCTTCTCGAGGTTGACCATGTTGTGCGCGGCGGTCTGCGCGCCGAGCACCGCGGCATCCACGTGCTCGATCGCCATGAACTGGTACTCGTAGAGCACGTGCGGGGCCCGCGCGACGTCGCCGGCGACGAAGATGTTGTCGGTCACCACCCCGTTGATGTCGAAGGCCCGGCACCCGGCGTCACAGGCCACTCCCCAGAACCCGCTGGCCAGCTCAGCGCCTTCCAGCCATTCGACATTGCGGATGGACCCGAGTGAGGCGACCACCACGTCGACGTCGAGCAAGGTCCCGTCCGACAACTGGGCTTGTCGGACGTGCCCGTCGGCATCACCCTTGAGAGCCTGCACGGCCACTCCGGTGCGCAGGTCCACCCCGGCGTCGCGCTGCATCTTGGCGGCGATGTCGCCGATCACTCCCCCGAGCGGGCCGACCAGCGGAGCGCTGGAACGTTCGGCGACAGTGACGTCCAAGCCGAGATCGCGGCAGACCGAGGCGATTTCGGAGCCGATGAACCCCGCGCCGACGATCAGCACCCGGTTGGGCCGTGCGCCCAACGCCTCCTGCAGCTTGGCCGCGTCATCGCTGGTGCGCAACGTGAAGAGCCCTTTGAGCTTGGCCTCCTCCGGATTGAACCATGACCGGGAGCGAACCCCGGTGGCGATCAGCAGCCTGTCGTAAGGCACGCGGGTGCCGTTGGCCAGCAACACCTCTCGATTGTCGCGATCCAGGCCGGTGGCCGCGACACCAAGGCGCCAGTCGGCGTCGACCTCCCGTAGCCGCGGAAGTTTGGTGTTACCTGCAGGCACCCATCCTTTCAGGACCTGCTTGGACAGCGGCGGACGGTCATAGGGTTCATGTGGCTCATCGCCGATGATGGTCAGCGAACCCGTGAATCCCTCGTCTCGCAACGCTTCCGCCGCCCGCAGCCCCGTCAGCGACGCACCCACGATGACGATCCGGCCCTCGGCTTTGAAGGTCCTGACGAGTTCGTCGACCAGCGGATAGGTGCTCATCTCGTTGTCCTGTCCGAGGGCGGATCCATCTCGGCGATGATCGCCTGCACGGGGCACGATGCCACCGCCCGCGCCACTTCCTGGCGTTGGGACTCATCGGGATTCGGGTCGTACAGCAGCGCCTCCTCGCCCTGCAACTGAAGGACTTTGGGCGCCAACGGGACACATTGCGCATATCCCAGACACCGATTCAAATCCACGACAATGCGCATCGTTCGACTCCTTCTCAACCGGCGTTAAAGGGCTGTTTAACGCAAATCCCCCAGAAGCTTTTCGATCCACTACACCCGACGATCGAAATACCCCTGGGGTAGGTCGACAGTACCGCAGAGCAATGACCAGTGCCTCAGTTTCGGCGGAGGGAAATGCGGCGCGGTGCCGGCGGAGTACGAATTCCGCTTGAAACGCGCTTGAACTGCACTTACGTGCAGTCGTCTATGAATTCAATAATGATCTTCTTGTTACGACATGCGCGCGGCCTGGTTCCTTATTCGCCACCGGTGGAATGTCGGCGGTGGCTCCGATATCGTCCGGCACGGCTACTTTCGGCACCATTTGGCGTGGGGGTCTGCGATCAACACTTTGCTGACGCCATAATGGGCGCCATCGCGCACCGTCTGGAGATACTCGACCCCGGCTTCGCCCGGAGTCGCAAAGGCGTGAGAGCGGTAGGCGCGACCGTACTGGCGTGGGCCACCATGGTCGTCGTCGCCTCACTCTTCGACGTTGCCGATCCGCTACGAATCACTCTGTTTGCCGCAGGTGCCGCCTTCGAGGGCACGTTGCTGGCTCCCGACCCACGGCCCGCAGACCGGATTCGCACTCTTGGCTGGGCCGTGGTGGTCGCTGCGGTGGCTGTGGTCGCCACCGTGTACCTGCGCCAAACCGCTACATGGGCGGCAGCGGGGTTGTTGATCCTGCTCATCTACCTGTCCTACGCGTTGCGCCCGTGGAGTTCCCGCGTCGCGAGCCTCGCCTTGATGGGCGCGATCACCACCTACGTGGGCGGAGCCGGCTATATCACGCCCGGTCGAATCGGGTGGTTCATCCTGGCCCTTACCATTGGTTTCGCGTGGGTCGCCGTCTGGGAAGCGCTTGTGCTGCCGGATGATCCGGTGCGTTCGGCGAATCTCGCGGTGCACGCGTTCTACCGCCGCGCAGCCGAGAGCGTCACCGGCGTGGTCGACAGCCTGAGCAACGCCGACGATCGTGATGAAAGATCTCTGCAGCGCAGCCTCGATCGAGTCAAAGCGTGTCGCCGCGCGGTCGAGACCCAACTTCCCGGAGCAGTGGTCCGCGGCGTCGACCACGACCACGCCGAGCAACTGCGTGTGGCGTTGTACTCGGCGCAGCGTGGACTCGAGGATATGGTCGGCCAGGCACGCAACCCGCACTGGATCACCACTCTGTCGGCGGAGACCGCCGAGTCCATCACCGGCGCCCTGTGCGCACTTGCCACCGCGCTGAAAGTTGGACGCGACGACGTTGCGCCTGCAGATGTCGCCCGCCGAGCACAAGCTCTGCGCAGCCACCTTCACGACGAGCTGACACCGACGAACCCTACGGCGGCTTCGTCGATTACGCCGGTAACGCTGCACTCGATGCTCAGTTTGGTCGGCGGCGGGCAGCGGATAGCCCAATCTGCTTCACAGGCAGGGACTCTGGTAGTCACCGCCGCGTCGGAGGACCTCACCGGAATGCCCGGCGTGGCGCCACCGCCGGCAGCGCCGGGCATCAGCCCAACCACTGCACTTGCTATTCAAGCCGTGGTTGCCGCCGTCGGCGCCGCAGTGATCGCCAGACTGGTGGGTAATGAGCAGACCCTGGTGGTGGCCTGGACCGCGTTCGTGGTGATCGGCGGATCGGCTGGGGCCTCCAGGCATCGGGCGTGGGCGAGGCTGGCCGCCACCGTCCTGGGGGCCACCGCAGGCGTTGCGGTAGCAGCCACTGTTCCGGACACGCTCTGGTGGACGGTCGCGGTGGTGGCCGTCGGGGTGTTCTTCACAGTGTTCAGCGCTCCGGTCTCCTACCCGGCCATGGTGTTCTGGATGAGCATCGTATTCGTCCCCCTGTTCGCTACCCAGGGGCTCTACTTAGACCTGATCAGGGACAAGGCCGTCGCCGCCCTCATCGGCGGAGGTGTTGCCGCGGTGGTGGCACTGAAGGTTGTGCCGATCCGGACGTCTCGTGACGTCCGGCCGGCGGTCGCCGCGTACCTCGAGGCACTGAACGACGTGTTGCTCGACCACCCCACGACAGCTGCTTCTGCCAGAGCCGAGGCCGAACTCGACAAGGCCAAAGTTGCACTGGAGAGCATTCTCACCACCTCGGCCGACGAGACGCGGCTCTTCCCGCAGCAGGGAAAACCCCTCGGAGAAAACGGATTTCGCATCGAGGCGGTTCATGCGGCCTACCTGCGCCTGGCTCCCCTGCTCAGCATGCCTGCCACCGGTGTGGACGCCGACCTCCGGCTGCTCCGCGACCTCCTTGCCGATGTTCTCGTATCATGGAATGCGCCAACGCCTTTGGCGGCGACCTCGCCCACACCGGTATCTGACGGCCGAGCCCTCGAGGTCGCCGACCTGAAAGGGTGCATCGCCGACCTGGCGGCCAGGGTCACCGAACTCGCGGCAACCCTCAACGGCGCGACGGACCAACGCAACCGCCGCTAGGTGGGGGCATTGGCGGGCTGGAACGCCCCGACGCCGTCATCCTCTTCCGCGCGGATCACGTGCACCACCGCGTTGATGAGCGCCAGGTGGGTGAACGCCTGTGGAAAGTTACCCAGATGCCTGCCCGTTCGGGGCTCGATCTCCTCGGCGTAGAGCAGAAGCGGGCTGGCGAACGACAGCAGCCGCTCACACAGGCGCCTGGCTCGGCTGACCTCGCCGATCTCCACCAGAGCGGACACCAACCAGAACGAGCAGATGGTGAACGTACCCTCCTCGCCAGACAGACCGTCGTCGGTCTCCTCGACCCGGTAACGCAGCACCAACCCATCCTCGGTCAGTTCATCGGCGATCGCCAGAACGGTGGCGCGGATCCGGGGGTCCTCAGGGGGCAAAAAACGGGTCAGTACCGAGAGCAGTAACGAGGCGTCCAGCGCGTCCGTACCATAGTGCTGCGTCAAGACTCCGCGCGAATCCACGCCGTTGGCAAGAACATCGGCCTTGATGTCCTCGGCGACCGCACGCCAACGCGCGGTCTCGGTCCGCCACCCGTGGCTCTCGGCGAGTTTAGCTCCCCGGTCCAGCGCGACCCAGCACATCACCTTCGAAGACGTGAAGTGCTTGGGTTCACCACGCACCTCCCAGATCCCTCGGTCGGGCTCCTGCCAGTGAGCGATCGCCTCTTCCACCTGCGCCTTCAGCACGGGCCACAGCGCCTCCGGAATCTGCTCGCGCGACCTCGAGTGCAGGTACACCGAATCCAGCATCGATCCCCAGATGTCGTGCTGAGACTGGTCATAGGCGCCGTTGCCGATGCGTATCGGTCGTGCGCCGTCATAGCCGGACAGGTGATCGAGTTCGTCTTCGACCAGCGTCCGTTCACCGTTGACGCCGTACATCACTTGCAGCGGATGGTATTCGTCCTCATTGGCACCGGATACGTCGGCGATGAACGAGAAGAAATCGTCGGCCTCGCGGTCGAGACCCAGCGTGTACAGCCCCCACAGAGCAAAGGTGGAGTCGCGGATCCAGGAGTAGCGGTAGTCCCAATTACGTTCGCCCTGAGGGGTTTCCGGAAGCGACGTGGTGCACGCTGCGAGCAGCGCACCGGTGGGCGCGTAGGTCAGCCCCTTGAGGGTCAGTGCGCTGCGCTGCAGATACGACCGCCACGGATGGTCCGGGAAGTCGCCGATGTTGATCCACTGCCGCCAGAATTCGGTGGTGGTCCACATCTTGTCGGAGGCCTCGGCATAGGTCTGCGGCACCGGGCCGGCCGACCAACTCAGCGCGACGAAGATGTCGTCGCCCTCTTTGAGTCGGGTGCGGGCTCGCGCCTGGCGTCCCTCGAGTCCCACCCGCAGGTCGGTGGTCAACCGCAGTGTCGGATGCGCATCCGGATCCGTGGCGGCCCGTGCCACCGCTTCTCCGTAGCCATTGCCCGCGTATTCCCAGCGGGTACCGGCCCGGTGGTAATCGAACGACGGCTCGCAGTCCATCACCACCTCGACGGTGCCGCTCACACAGCGCACCGTCCGCAACAGTATGTGGTCGGAGTCCCAATCCGTCGGGATCCGGCGATGATCGGGCGATCGATTCTCGATGTCATGCCACGGACCCATCACCAGGGTGTCCCGCACGATCAACCAGCCGGTGTGCGTCTGCCACGTGGTCTCCAGGATCAGACTGCCCGGCAGGTACCGCCGCGCCGAGGGCACGGACACGCCGTACGGACTGATCCGGAAATGCCCCGCTCCCCGGTCCAGCATCGCACCGAAAATACTGGGCGAATCCGGGCGCGGGAGACACAGCCACTCGACTGAGCCGCTCGAGGAGATCAGGCAGCTGTTCTGACAGTCGGACAAGAACCCGTAATCGGCGATCGGAGGAAACGGGTTCCGCGAGCTCGACGTGGCATACGGGGCGGTAGCAATGAACGGTGCATCGTCATCACCGCCCAGGGAGGCGGCGTGAAGCACCATCTGACCATCATCAACCTCGCGGCACCGCAGCGCAGGTATTTCCCGCACCTCGCCTAGAGAGTCACCTCGTGCAGCCGCCCGGTGGCCACGTCGAACACGAAACCGCGCAGCGACTCGTGCTGGGTGACGAACGGACTGGCCTCGATACGCCGCAGTGATTGACGGACGTCCTCCTCCAGGTCTTGGAATGCCTCGGCGGCCCATTCCGGCTTGATGCCGGTCTCGTCCTGGATCTGCTGTTTGAAACCGTCGTCGGTGAAGGTGAGCATGCCGCAGTCGGTGTGGTGGATCAGGATGATCTCCCGGGTGCCGAGCAGTCGCTGGCTGATGGCCAGCGACCGGATCTCGTCGTCGGTCACCACTCCCCCGGCATTGCGGATGACGTGGGCCTCGCCGTCGTGCAGCCCGAGGATGCCGTAGACGTCCAGGCGGGCGTCCATGCAGGCGACGACGGCGACGTGCTTGCTCGGAGGCAGCGGCAACGGGCCTCGAAACGTCTTGGCGTACTCCGCGTTGTTGGCCAGGTACTGATCAGTGACGGACATCGCTCGACGTTAACAACGCGGGCCTGCAGTCCCAGCGGCTTCGATCACGCTGATCCGAACAAAGCGGACGCGCCGACCTCACGCTCTGCGCCGGTCCGCTGACATCTCTTACCCTGTGCCAATGCCGCACAGCCCCGTGAGCCGCGCATGACGCGTTTCCTGACGCGCCGTCTCCTCAACTACGTGGTGCTGCTGCTCCTGGCGTCGTTCTTCACCTTCACCTTGGCGTCGCTGTCCTTCGAGCCGCTGGACAGCTTGCTGCAGCGCAACCCACGACCACCGCAGGCGGTCATCGATGCCAAAGCCGCCGAGCTGGGGCTGAACCTGCCGATACCGCTGCGCTACCTGGACTGGGCGTCGGGAGCCATCCAGGGCGACTTCGGCACCACCGTCGGCGGACAGCCGGTGGCCGACGAACTGTGGCGGCGCATCGGCGTGAGCTCACGGCTGCTCCTCATCGGCTCCGTGGTAGGGGCAGTGGTGGGCGTCGTCGTGGGCGCCTGGAGCGCCATCCGGCAGTACCGGCTCTCGGATCGTGTCATCACCATCGCCTCATTGCTGATCATCAGCGCCCCGACGTTCGTGGTGGCCAACCTGCTGATCCTGGCGGCGCTGCGGGTCAACTCGGTTCTGGGCGTCCAGCTGTTCGATTACATCGGCGAGACGTCACCGGATCCGGTCTACGGATGGTGGAACCAGTTCGTCGACCGCATCCAACATCTCGTACTGCCGTCGTTGACGCTGGCGTTGGGCGCTATCGCCGGGTACAGCCGCTACCAGCGCAACGCCATGCTCGACGTGCTGGGCCAGGACTTCATCCGCACCGCCCGCGCCAAAGGCCTGACCCGCCGCCAGGCATTGTTCAAACACGGCCTGCGCACCGCGCTGATCCCGATGGCGACCCTGTTCGCCTACGGCGTCGGGGCGTTGGTCACCGGCGCGGTGTTCGTCGAACAGATCTTCGGCTGGCACGGCATGGGTGAATGGACCATCCAGGGCATCAACACCCAGGACACCAACATCGTCGTCGCCGTCACGCTGTTCTCGGGCGCGGTGGTCCTGCTGTCCGGTCTGCTGTCGGACATCTTGTACGCGATCCTCGATCCGCGGGTGCGCGCCCGATGACCACCGACTCCGCCCAGTCCGGGCTGCACACCGAAGGGTTCACCTCGCGGCGCCAGCTGGTGGTACGCCGCTTCCTGCGCAACCGCCCCGCTGTGGTGTCGCTGGCGGTGCTCACGCTCATGTTCGTGGGCTGCTACGCCCTGCCGCCGCTGCTGCCGTGGTCGTACACCGATCTGGACTACTACGCACTGCAGGCACCGCCGAGCCCACAGCACTGGTTCGGTACCAACGCCCTGGGCCAGGACGTCCTGGCCCTGACGTTGCGGGGTATGCAGAAGTCGCTGCTCATCGGTCTGTGCGTGGCACTCATCTCGACGGTCATCGCGGCCGCGGTGGGCGCCGTCGCCGGCTACTTCGGCGGCTGGCGCGACCGGGCCTTGATGTGGCTGGTGGACCTGCTGCTGGTGGTGCCCAGCTTCCTGCTGATCGCGATCCTGTCGCCCCGGATCAGAGACTCCGGCGGCAACATGATCCTGTTGATCGTGTTGCTCGGCGGGTTCAGCTGGATGATCAGCTCACGGATCGTGCGGGGTATGACGATGAGCCTCCGCGATCGCGAATTCGTAAGAGCCGCACGGTATATGGGCGTATCGAACCGGCGGATCATCCTTCGCCACATCCTGCCCAACGTCGCCTCGATCCTGATCATCGACACCGCCCTGAACGTCGGGGTGGCCATTCTGGCCGAAACCGGGCTGAGCTTCCTCGGATTCGGTGTCCAGCCACCGGACGTCTCGCTGGGCACCCTGATCGCCGACGGCACCAAGTCGGTGCTCACCTTTCCGTGGGTGTTCCTGTTCCCGGCCGGAGTCCTGGTGCTGATCGTGCTGTGCGCCAACCTGATCGGCGACGGCCTGCGCGACGCCGTCGACCCGGGCGCAGGGCAGCTGCGTCGGAGGAAGAAGTGAGCGCACCGCCGGCCGGCACGTTGTTGGAAGTGAAAGATCTGACGGTGACTTTCCCGACCGACGGCGCCCCCGTGTCGGCGGTGCGGGGGGTCAGCCTGCGGGTGGACCCGGGCGAGGTGGTGGCCGTGGTCGGCGAATCCGGTTCGGGAAAATCGGCGACCGCCATGGCATTGATCGGCCTGCTGCCCGAGTACGCCGACGTCAGCGGGTCGGTGCGACTCGGCGGCGCCGAACTGCTGGGTCTGGGCGACACCGAGATGTCCCACATCCGTGGCAACCGGATCGGCACCGTCTTCCAGGACCCGATGTCGGCGCTGACCCCCGTCTACACCGTGGGAGACCAGATCGCCGAGGCGATCGTGGTGCACCAGCGTCGCCGTGGCGGCGTGGACCGGCGCCAGGCGCGCCGGCGCGCGATCGAGCTGTTGGAACTCGTCGGGATCAACCAGCCCGAACATCGGGCCCGAGCGTTTCCCCACGAGCTGTCCGGCGGCGAACGCCAACGCGTGGTGATCGCGATCGCGATCGCCAACGACCCCGACCTGCTGATCTGCGACGAGCCGACCACCGCGCTGGACGTGACGGTGCAGGCGCAGATCCTCGAGGTCCTCAAGACCGCCCGCGACGTCACCGGGGCCGGGGTGCTGATCATCACCCACGACCTCGGCGTGGTGGCGGAGTTCGCCGACCGGTCGCTGGTGATGTACGCCGGGAGAGCCGTCGAGACGTCGACTGTCCAGGAGTTGTACCGCGACCGACGGATGCCCTACACCATCGGCCTGCTGGGGTCGGTGCCCAGACTCGACGCTGTGCAAGGCACCCGTCTGGTGCCGATACCGGGGGCACCGCCGTCGTTGGCCGCGCTGGAGCCGGGCTGCCCCTTCGCCCCGCGCTGCCCCCTGGTCATCGACGAATGCCGCACCCAGGAACCGGATCTGGTGCAGGTCGGTGCGGGCCATTCCGCCGCCTGCATCCGCACCGACCAGACCGAGAATCGCAGCGCCGCCGACCTTTTCGGTGTGGCCACCACACCGCAGGCAGCTCCCTCCGCAGAAGGTGACGTGGTGGTGCAGGTGGAGAACCTGTCACGCACCTACACCCTGACCAAGGGGGCCGTGTTCCGTCGCGCCATCGGGGAGGTGAAGGCCGTCGACGACATCAGCTTCGAGCTCCGCAGCGGCCAAACCCTGGGCATCGTCGGCGAGTCCGGCTCCGGGAAGTCGACCACCCTGCACGAGATCCTGGAACTGGCTGCCCCCCAGGCCGGTTCGATCACCGTGTTGGGCACCGATGTCGCGACCCTGGACACCGCGCGTCGCCGCGCGATGCGACGCCACCTCCAGGTGGTGTTCCAGGACCCCACGGCATCGCTGGATCCACGCCTCCCGGTCTCCGACGTGCTCGCAGAACCCCTCCAGGCCAACGGTTTCGACAAAGGGGCCATCAGCAGCCGGGTGGCAGAGCTGCTCGAGCTCGTCGGGATGCGCCGCGAGGACGCCGTCCGCTACCCGGGCGAGTTCTCCGGCGGGCAGAAACAGCGGATCGGCATCGCGCGGGCCCTGGCCACCCAACCGAAGATCCTCGCTCTCGACGAGCCGGTGTCGGCGTTGGACGTCTCGATCCAGGCCGGCATCCTGAACCTGCTGCTGGATCTGCAGCAGCGATTCGGACTCTCCTATCTGTTCGTCTCGCACGACCTGTCGGTGGTCAAGCATCTGGCGCACCGGGTGGCGGTGATGTACAAGGGCGCGATCGTCGAAGAGGGTGACGCCGAGGCGGTGTTTGGCCGACCGCAACACGAGTACACCCGGAAGCTGCTGGCCGCGGTACCCCAGGTGTCCGGATAGCATCAGTGGGCATGACGCTTCGACGCTGCGCCGCTGCGCTGTTGGCCGCCACCCTGCTGCTGGCGGGCTGCTCCAGCGAGCCGCAACAGCCGCCCCCGGCAGGCGGCAACGCCGAGGTGGGCACCACCAGCGACATCAACCCGCAGGACGTGGCGAACCTGCAGCAGGGCGGCAACCTGCGGTTGACGCTGCCGGCGATGCCGAACAATTTCAACCCCTCGCACCTGGATAGCGAGGGCACTGGCGCCGCGATGTTGCGGTGGACGATGCCGCGAGCGTTCCGGGTGGCACCCGACAGTTCCACGGAAGTCAACACCGACTTCTTCACGAACGTGGAGCTCACCAGCGAGGACCCGCAGGTGGTCACCTACACCATCAACCCGGAGGCGGTGTGGTCCGACGGCACCCCCATCACCTGGGAGGACATCGCCTCGCAGATCAACGCCACCAACGGCAAGAACCCGGAGTTCATCATCTCCAACGCCGCGTTGACCGAGCGAGTGGCCTCGGTGACCCGAGGCGTCGACGACCGTCAGGCCGTGGTGACCTTCGGATCGCACTACACCGACTGGCAGAATCTGTTTTCCGGCAACGACATGCTGCTGCCCAAGTCGATGACCGAGAACCCGGAAGTGTTCAACCGCGGCCAACTGGAACGGCCCGGACCCTCGGCGGGGCCGTTCATGGTGGAGTCGGTGGACCGCACCGCACAGCGAATCACCTTGGTACGCAACCCGAAGTGGTGGGGTGAGCCCCCACTGCTGGACCGGGTCACCTACCTCGTCCTCGACGACGCCGCCCGCATCCCGGCCCTGCAGAACAACACCCTCGATGCCACCGCCGTCGCCAGCCTCGACGAGCTGACCACTGCCCGCAACACGCCCGGCATCGCCATCCGGCGTACGCCCGCCAACAGCTGGTACCACCTGACCTTCAACGGCGCGCCCGGCTCCATCCTGGAGGACAAGGATCTGCGCCTGGCCATCATGAAGGGGGTCGACCGCCAGGCCATCGCCAACGTCAGCCAGCGCGGGCTGGTCGACACCCCCGTTCCGCTCAACAACCACATCTACATCGCGGGTCAACAGGGATACCAGGACAACAGCCAGGTGGTGGCATTCGACCCGGAGAAGGCCAAGCAGGAACTCGACGCGCTGGGCTGGACCATGAACGGCCAGTTCCGCGAGAAGGACGGCCGCCAGCTGGTGATCCGCAACGTGTTCTACGACTCGCTGCCGACCCGCCAGATCGCGCAGGTGGCGCAGAACAGCCTGGCGCAGATCGGCGTCAACATGCAGCTGGTCCCCGCACCGGGTGGGAGCCTGTTCACCGACTTCGTCACCGTCGGCAATTTTGATGTCGCGCAATTTGCCTGGGCCGGCGATGCATTCGCGTTGTGCTGCCTCACCCAGATCTACACCAGCGGTGCCGAGAGCAACTTCGGCAAGATCAGCACCCCTGAGATCGATGCCAAGGCCAACGAAGTGCTCGACGAGCTCGACCCGGCGCGGGCGCAGGAACTGGCCAACGAATTCGACGGGCTGATCTGGGAAGAGGGCTTCAGCCTGCCGTTGTTCCAGTCCGCCGGCAACGTCGCGGTGCGGGACACCGTGGCCAACTTCGGACCGGCCGGCCTGGGCGACATCGACTACACCAAGGTCGGTTTCATGAAGGCGGGTCAACCTTCCGGCCCGCCTTCGGGATAACGCTCTCGACGGCCGTGGCCGCGGTGACGGCACCGACGAGGGCCCGGATCTCCAGGTTGGCGGGCAGCGCGTCGAGTTCCTCTGCCCGGTCGGCCAATTCGTGGCTGCGGCCGTCGACCACGGCCTTGGCCACCTCCAGGGCCGCGCGTTCGCGGGTGTCGAGCATGCTGTGGGCGGCCGTGGGCATCCGCACCAGCACCGAGTCCGGGATCAGCGCAGCCACCTTCTCCGCCAGCGCGGGCGGGGTGGTCAGGTCACGCCCGCCGGAGAGCACCACCGTCGGCCACGTGAATGCCGGCATGCTGGCCGCCAGGTCATACGGTTCCGCTTCGAAACTGGGTGCCGGGCCGGGCATTTCGTCGGCCATCTGCGCCAGTGCCGGTGACGGGTCCAAGGGCAGCCCATCGGGCTCGCCGGAGAAGTCGAGCTCGCGGAAGGCAATGCGGCCCACCAGATCGACCTCGTTGCGGTAAGGCGCCTTGCGCAAGGTGAAGCGGTTCAGCTCGTCGATCACCCGCCACAACAGCGTGCGGCCTTCCAAAAGCAGGTCCAGTTGCCTGTTCAGTAGGTCCGGGCCGCCGTAGCCGTAGATCATGCCGATGATCTCGCTGGCGTCCGAGGTCAGCACCCCGTCGGCGACCAGCCGGCGGACCTTCGGCGCGATCTCGGCGGTGTCGGGTTCGTCGCCGTCGAGCAACAACCCCCGAATCGCTTGCCGCACGGCCTCGATGTCCTGCGCCGACAGCACCGGCGAGTCGAGCACCATCGCGGTGATGCGGCTCGGGTGGGACACCCCCAGACCGGCCGCGAGGTAGCTGCCGTAGGACGTGCCGTATACGACGGCCCAGTCGATGTTCTCGTGGTCCAGTACCGCCTCGATGTCGTCGACCGTCTGGTGCACGGTGATGGCCTCCAGCGGCAGGTCGTCGCCGCTGTCATCGTGGCGCGACATCCCGATTCCGCGGTGTTCCACCATGATGACGTCGAGGCCCTGGCTGGCCGCCCGGCGCCGCAGCCCCTTGTACAGCTGCACCGATGCCATGCCCGGTCCGCCGGGGATGATCACCAGCGGATGCTCGGAGCGCTCACCCGAACGGACGTAGTAGAGGTCGAACTCGCCCGCGCTGCCGGGGGTCACCGGCCGGCGGATCGATTGCACGCCCGGCATGGCAGCGAGCTTGAGGTGCACCTTGCGGCGTTTGGCATTCAGCGTCATCGCCGCTCATTGTGCCTGGCGTTGCTGTGGTCAACCTGCGCGCCGCGGCGCCCCCATCAGGTGATCTCGGTGGACCTGGCCGAGGAACTCCCCGATGGCGTCCACCGCGGTACCGGTGCGGCGGCCGTCGATCAGGTCGAAGGCGTGCCCCGCGCCGGGGAGTTCCAGATAGGAGACCCGCGACCGGGACACCGCACCGAGCCGGTCGACGAACGCTCTGGCCTGTTCGATGGGGATGATTCCGTCCGAGGTGCCGTGCACGACGAAGAAGGGAGGCGCCTCGGCGTGTACCCGCGCAAGTGGCGAGGCCTGCTCGAAGACGTCGGGCCGGTCCTCGAGCCGACCCCGGACGACGATCTGTTCGAGGAATCGGACAAAATCCTCGCGTTCCCGGGTGGAGCGGTCTACCCAGTCGTAGCGGCCGTAGATCCCGACCACGGCGTTCACCGATGTGTCGGCGTCAGACGCCAGCTCGGTGCTGAACTCCGGCGCGCCCACTGTCAGCCCGGCCAGCGCCGCCAGGTGCCCGCCCGCCGAACAGCCCGCCACCGCAACAAAATCCGGGTCACCGCCCACCGAATCGACATGTTCGCGCGCCCACGCGATGGCCGCTTTGACGTCCTGGACGTGGCGCGGCCAGCGGTGCTGGGGAGCCACCCGGTAGTCGATCGACAGGCACACCCATCCCAGCCGGGCCAGGTGCGACATCAGCGCGTACCCCTGCAGGATCCGGCTGCCGTGCACCCAACCGCCACCGGGCAGGAACACCAGTACCGGCGCCGGACCCGGCGGCAGATCCTTGCGCCGCCACACGTCGAGCAGCTGCCCGCGCGCAGGACCGTAGGCGACGTTGCTGCGGTACAGGAATTCCCGTCGCTGCGACATGGCCCGCAGCATGGGTGGCACCGTGTCCGACGACCATTCCAGGTCAGGCTGCTCGATCACCGGATCCGGGTGCGGAGTGGCCGGGGCTTTCGGCCGGCACATGCCCGCGAGGACCGATGGCAGCACGCGGGATCCGAAGGCACCGACGGCGGTCAGCGTGCCCAGCGCGGCGAAATGCCGGCCGATGACCGGTAGGCGGACGGCGGTATCACTGATCGCCAGCGCGACGTCGAGCGGCGGGATACGAAACATCGGAAAAGCGTAACCCTCGAGGGTGCCGATTCCTGGCACTTCGGCGACCTGGGGTCCGATTGCTCGAATTCGCCGGATCCCGAGTCGACAGGTGTTTCGATAGGGACGGCCGACCGGAAGGCGGGGTGACGATGAAACGCCTCAACGGCATGGACGCGATGCTTCTCTACAGCGAGACGCCGAATCTGCACACCCACACCTTGAAAGTGGCGGTGGTCGACACCAGTGAGTTCCCCGGCCCGTTCACCTTCGAGCTGTTCCGGCAGATCGTGGGCCGCCGGCTGCACCTGCTCGACCCGCTGCGCTACCGGCTGATCGACATCCCTTTTCGCCTGCACCACCCGATGTGGTTGACCGACAGCGATGTCGACCTCGACTACCACCTGCGCCGGGTGCAGGTACCCGCCCCAGGCGGGCGCCGCGAACTGGACCAGGTGATCGGCGAGGTGGCCGGTACCCCGCTGGCCCGCGACCGGCCGTTGTGGGAGCTGTATTTCGCCGACGGGCTGGCCGGTGACCGCATTGCGGTGATCGGCAAAGTGCACCACGTTCTCGCCGACGGCGTGGCCTCGGCCAATCTGCTGGCACGGGGTATGGACCTGTCCGGGGGGCTCACCGACGAGCGCGACACCCCGGCTTCGGTACCGACACCGTCCTCGGCGCATCTGATCCGCACGGCCGCCCAGGACCATCTGGCCCAGCTCGCGCACCTACCGGCCTTGGTCATGGACGCCGTCGCGGGATTTCGCGAGGTGCGCAAGCGATCCCGGGAGCGCGGCACGGTGCCCGATATGGCCAAACCCTTTGCCGCTCCGGCCACGTTCCTCAACCATGTGGTGTCACCGGCCCGGACGTTCGCCAGTGCGCCGCTGTCGCTGGCGGAGGTGAAGGAGACGGCCAAGAAGCTGGACAGCACCATCAACGACCTCATCCTGGCGACCGCGGCCGGGGCGCTGCGGACGCTGCTGTTGCGCTACGACGGTCGCGCCGACGAGCCGCTGGTGGCGTCGGTACCGGTGAGCACCGACCGCTCACCGGAGCGCATCGCGGGCAACATGATCAGCGGGCTGATGGTGTCCCTGCCGGTGCACCTGGCCGATCCCCTGGAGCGGTTGCGGGTGACGGCGCAGTCCACGTCGATCGCCAAGGAGAACCACGAGCTGATCGGGCCGGATCTCTACACCCGGTTCATGTCCTATCTGCCGACGGCGTTGGCGCCCAGCATCTTCCGATGGCAGGCGGCCCGGGCCGACACCAACAAGCTGATGAACGTGCCGGTGTCGAATGTGCCGGGCCCCCGCGAGCGTGGGCATCTGGGTGGCGCGGTGGTCACCGAGATCTATTCGACCGGGGTGCTCTCGCCCGGTGTGGGACTGAACATCACGGTCTGGAGTTATGTGGATCTGGTGAACATCGCGGTGCTCTCCGATGACCGCACGTTCGACGACACCCACGAGGTCACCGATGCCATGGTGGAATCGTTTGCGCAATTACGCTCGGCCGCTGGGTTTTCCGGCATTCTGGAGGTACCGCCGGCGGCGCTGCCGCGCGCGGCGGCACTCACCCGAGGATAGGGAAGCGGCGCTGCCGCGCCAGCCGGTCGATCGCGGTCTGCATCACCCCCCGCACATGAGCGTCGGCCTCGGCGATATCGGGGTCGTCACCGAAGAGGGCCGCGACATCGATGGGTTCCAGGACTTCCGTGACGATCTTGCTGGGCAGCGGGACGTTGGGCGGGATGAGCATCGACACCCCGAAGGGGAACCCGACGCTGACCGGCAGGATGTCCATCCGGGCCTTGGTCAGGCCCAGGCGTTTGGCCAGCCAGTTGCCACGGGTGAGGAACAGCTGGCTCTCCTGGCCGCCGATGGACACCACGGGCACGATCGGCACCCCGGCTTCCAGAGCGGTGCGGATGTAGCCGGTGCGGCCGTTGAAATCGATGGTGTTGGCGCTGAAGGTGGGGCGGTAGGAGTCGTAGTCGCCTCCGGGGAACACCAGGACCACTGCCCCGTCGTGCAACGCCTTGGCGGCGCTTTCGCGGCTGGCCTCGATGACGCCCACTTTCCCCAGCAACTCCCCCACCGGCCCCATCACCACGCCGTAGTGAGCCAGGGTGTACATCGGCCGGTCGTAGCCGAATTTCTTGTAGAACTCGGGCGCGAGCACCAGGACGTCCGGGGTGAGCATGCCGCCGGAGTGGTTGGACACCGCCAGCGCCGCCCCGGTGGCCGGGAAGTTGTCGAGTCCGCGCACTTCAGCGCGGAAATATCGCTTCACGACCGCGCCGGCGTACTTGGCGACCTGTTCGGTGACCACCGGATCGAATTTCGCGGTTTCGCGGGCTACCTGCTGGTCGATGTTGTCGTCGGCGTCCATAGGTCCCCCATTGGATACATGGCTCTCAGATGCTGAGAATAACATTCTCCAGCGGGTGGTCGTCAGCAAGCCCTTAGGTTCGGGCTGAGCCTAAGCAGTGCCTGCGCCGTGCGCCGTCGGTAGAACCGGGGCATGACACAAGCATCCGCCGTGGATCTCCTCCTGCCAGGCACCGACGCCTTCGCCGCGCTGCTCGCCGATATCGGCGCCGGCGCCAAAGACCGAGACCTGAACGACGAGAACCCTTTCGATCAGGTCGCCGCGCTCAAGCGAGCCGGTTTCGGTGTGCTGCGACTCCCGCAGGAGTACGGCGGCGCGGGGCTGTCGGTGCGCGAGTTGTTCTCAGCCGTGATCGACGTGGCTCGCGCGGATCCCATTGTGGCGCACATCTTCCGAACTCACTTCTGGTTCGTCGAAGAGCGGCTGCGCACCATCACCGACCCGATATCACAGCGCTGGCTGCGCGAAGCGGCCGCCGGCAAGATCTTCGGTAACGCGTTCAGCGAGAAGGGCAGCCTGGCCGTCGGCAGCCTGGTGTTCAACACCCGCCTGCTGCCCGGCGACAACGGGATCTTCCGGCTCACCGGCGAGAAGTACTACAGCACCGGCACGCTGTTCTCCGACTATTTGACCGTGGCCGCCACCACCGACCACGACTCGGTGACCACCGTACTGGTGCCCACCGACCGCACCGGCGTCCGCCTGGTTGATGACTGGGACGGCTTCGGCCAGCGCCGAACCGGCACCGGCACCACTGTTTTCGACAATGTGGCGGTGGCGCCCGAGGAGATCCTGGTGGACTCGCCGTACGACGCCGAGCCCACCCCCACCGTGCAGTACGCGTCACTGCAGCTCTACATCCACGCCGTGGTGGCCGGTGTGCTGGCGTCGGTGGTCGACGACGGGGTAGCGCTGCTGCGCTCGCGTACCCGCAGTTTCAGCCATGCGATCAGCGAAAACCCGGTCGACGATCCGCTCCACCAGAAGCTGCTCGGCGAGTTGGCCAGCACCGCCTCCGTGGCGCGGGCAGCGGTACTCGATGCCGCCGATGCCATTGCCGCGGCCAATGATTCGGCCGTCGACGGGGTGCCCGACGCCGATGCGGCTCAGGAGGCGCAGCTGCGCGCCGCCAAGGTGAAGGTGCACCTGGATGCCGTCGCCCCCGAGGCCGCCACCCGGTTGCTCGAACTCGGCGGCGCCAGCGCCGCCAGCCGGGCCCGCAACCTGGACCGGCACTGGCGCAACGTCCGCACCATCACCCTGCACAATCCCGTCGCACTCAAGGCCGTCGCAGTGGGAGCCAATGTGCTGCACGGCACCCCCGTCCCCGCCAACGCCTACTTCTGAGAGGGATTTGGGCGCGCTCGTAACCGCTCAGCGGTTACGAGCGCGCCCAAATCACAAGGAGAAATCATGACCAAGCAACTGCATCTCGGCGGTTTTCAGATCGCCTCCCAGGTCACCCATTCACACGCCGCGTGGCGACACCCGGCCAGCGACCCGAACTTCCTGACCCCGGAGTACTACCACCGCATCGGACGCATCCTGGAGCGCGGCAAGTTCGACTTCCTGTTCTTCGCCGACCTGCTGGCGGCCCCGGTGCGCTACGGCGACGGGATCGCCGAGCCGTTGCGGCGCGGCACCCAGGCCACCGCCACGCTGGACCCGTCGATCGTGGCGGCCAGCATCGCCGCCGTCACCACTCACCTCGGTGTGGCGATCACCAAGTCCGCCACCTTCTTTCACCCGTATGAGTTGGCGCGGATCTTCTCCAGCCTCGACCACATCACCCGCGGTCGCGTCGCCTGGAACATCGTCACGTCGCTGACGCAGGGCGAGGCACAGAACTTCGGCCACGACGACCATCTGGGCCACGAGTTCCGCTACGAGCGCGCTGACGAGTTCGTGCGCACCGCGCTGGAACTGTGGTCCAGCTGGGAACCCGATGCGCTGGTGCTGGACAAGCAGTCCGGGGTGTTCGCCGACCCGACGCGGATTCGGCACATCGACCACGCCGGCCCGTACTTCCGCTCCCGCGGACCGCTCAACGTGCCGCACTCCCCGCAGGGCAGGCCGGTCCTGATCCAGGCCGGGTCATCGAATACCGGAAGGGATTTCGCGGCACGCTGGGCTGAGGCGATCTTCGAGATCGACCCCACCCCCGAGGGCCGGCGCGCCTACTACGACGACATCAAGTCCCGGGCGGTGAACTACGGCCGCAATCCCGATCACGTGCTGATCTTCCCGGCGTTCATCCCGTTCATCGGCGAAACCGAGTCGATCGCCCGGGAGAAGCAGGCGTTCCACAACGAGTTGGCCGACCCGATCTCCGGGCTGATCACCCTCAGCGTGCACACCGACCACGACTTCTCCGGTTACGACCTGGACGCACCCGTCGACGACGTGCAGGTCACCGGAACGCAGGGATTGTTCGACACCGTGCGCCGGGTCTCCAACCGGGACAAGCTGACCCTGCGCGACGTGGGCAAGTGGTATGCCCAGGGCGTGCTGCTGCCGCAGTTCGTGGGCACCGCCCGCCAGGTGGCCGACCAGATCGAGGAGGCGTTCACCGGCGGTGAGGCCGACGGGTTCATGGTGTCGTCAGCGTCGACGCCGGGCACGTTCAACGATTTTGTGGACGCGGTGGTCCCGGAACTGCAGCGGCGCGGGCTGTTCCGCACCGAGTACTCGGGAACCACGCTGCGTGATCACCTGGGCTTGGCGCCGGCCACCTTCCACGCACCCGACCGTGTCAAGCAGGCGACCGGTTAAGCCGTGACCTCGATGTGGTGGGCGCCCGCCACGCCCAGGTAGCGCTCGGGTGTGCAGGTCAGGACGATGACCTGCCCCTGGGCGCCCGCCACGTCGAGTACCTCGTTCATCTTGGTGAGCCGCTGCGGGTCGGTGAAACCGAGGGCGTCGTCGATCATCACCGGCACCGAATCCTGGCTGTCGACCAGTGCCGCGACCGCCAGCCGCGCCACGATACCCAGCTGTTCCTTGGCGCCCCCGGACAGTGATTCATACGGCACGGTGCGCCCGTCGAGGGTGCGGCTGAGGATCTGCAGGTCGCTGTCGATGTCGACTTCGAAAGTCGGCCCGAAGACCACCCGGCCCAGGCGTTCGATCTCGGTCCGGAACGGATGGACGTAGCGCTGCCGGGTGGTGTCACGATGACGGGCCATCACGGTGCGCAGCAGGTTGGCCGCCCGTGCCCGGCCGGAGACCCGGGCATGCGCGGACGCGGCGTGTTCGCGCCGGATCTGCGCGGCATCCAATTTCCCGCTGCGGCCCTCGGTGCCGAACACCGCGAGCTCGACGGCGACATCGCGTAATGCGCCGGTGAGCTGCTGGTGGCGGGTTTCGACGGCCGCGGCGGCACTGCGGGCGGCGGCCAGCTCGGCGGCGACGGCCTCGGGCCCGGCTTCGGCCAGGCGGGTGGAGACCACGGCGACCTGGTCGGCGACGCGGGTGGCGGCATCGAGTGCGGCCTGAGCGTTCACCGCCAGCTCGTCATCGGCGGCCGCGGCGCGCTGCGCGGTGAGGCGTTCCTGAGCGGCCACCAGCTCGGCCTGCGCGGCGGTGGACTTCTCCTGGCACACCCGGGCCTGGGTGGACCGTTGCCCGAGTTGCGCCACCGCGGCGGCGGCAACTTTCTGCTGGGTGGCGCACTGCGAGCGCGTCTGGGTGAGAAACGTTTCGGCTGCGGCCAATTCAGCACGGGCCTGGCTGCTGTCGAGGGTCGCATCCCACAGTCCGGTTTCGGCCGGGGTTTGGGCGCGTAGTGCCGTCAGACGGGTACGCAGCTGGGCTACGTCGTCGTCGCCGCGCAACCCCTCCAGCGTGGCGGTGAGCCGGCCATGGCGTTCGGCGAGGTCGCGACGGCGCTGGTCGAGGGCGCGGGCCTGCTCGAGCCCCGCGACCCCGCCCTGGGCGAGCTGCTGGTGCAGATGCTGTTCGGCGGCAGCCAGTTTGGCGGTGATGTCGGCCGTGGTGGCGCCGGGATGGACGCGCGCGGCGAGCATCCCCGGCAGCCGTATGGTGGTGACGTCCTGCGCACTGAGGGTGTGGGACTGGCCGGCTTCGAGGGCCACCACCTGATCACCGACGTTCAGCTGTACCGCGGATTCGGCGGTGATCTGCACCCGGGGCGCGATCAGGCCGACCTGTTCACGAACCACCTCGACCGCCGCGGCGGCCCGCTCGATGGCACGGAAGATCTTGTCGGTCAACAGGATCGGTGCCAGTTGCGCCGTGACCTCGACAAGCTCCCGGCTCAATACGTCGATCTTGGTGAGCCGGGCGGCCAGCTTGTCGGCCTCATCGCGGTCAGCCAGCTGCGCGACCGTGCGCCGCGCGGCATCAACACGTTCCTGCGCCTCGGCGAGTTCGGTTGCCGCCGCCTCGGCAGCGGCCTCGGCGGCGGTGACCATCTCACGGCCCACGGCTTCGGCTTCGGCCGCGTGGGCGGCGGCTTCTCCGGCCGCGACGACCGCGGCGCTGCGGGTTTCCACGTCGGCGCGCAACCGCAATCGCTCCTTGTGCGCCGCGGTGGCCGCCGCCGCGGTGGCCGTGGCGGCATCCCGTTCCAACTCGGCCGTGCGCAACTGATCACGCAACACGGCGATGCGGGCCGCGGCCTCCTCGGCGGCGGCGCAGCGCTGCGCGGCGGGCTCCAGTTGCGAGGCGACCTCGGCGAGCTCACCGGTCAATCGGGTGTGCAACCGGGTTTTCTCGTCGACCTCGGCGAGCGCCTGCGCGCACAGGGCCACTTCCTCCTCGGCCGCCTTCAGCGCCTTGACCGCCGCCGCCCACTCCCCCGTCGGCCGTCCGGTGGCCGTGAAATAGCGGGCGAATTCGGCGTCGATCTTCTCGATCAGCAGCGGCTCGGCACCCGAGAGCGCCGCGCCGGCGTCATCCCCGGCCGCGATGTCGAGGGCGCGCGACAACGCATCACAGCCGGAGACGTTCACGGTGTCCGTCGCCGCCGACTGCAACACCCGCTGCGCCTGCCACAGGCCGGTGTCGACGGTTTCACCGAGGATGGCCAGCACCCGTTCATGGGCTTCGTCACCGGTGAGCTGCTCGCGGCGCGGCGCCAGCACCGTCAGCTCCGTCTCACACTTCTTGTGGAACCGCTTGCGGTAGACGAATCGGTAAGCGCCGGTGCTGATCTCGGCCGTCACCTCGGAACCCACGTCAGCATGGGTGGGCTTGACCTGTTTGACGTCCTTCTTCGTGGAGCGGTCCTTGGACTCCAACAGCAGATCGAGGGCTTCGATCATCGACGACTTCCCGGCTTCGTTGCAGCCGTGGACCACAGTGACGCCATGCTCGGGAAAGTTGATCTCGCGGTGCGTGATTCCCCGGTAGTTGGTCAGTACCATCCGATGCAGCCTCATGCGGCACCTCCCATCGAGAGCCGCAGCAACAACGCCAGCGCGGCTTGTGCGTCTTCGGCGGATTCGGACTGCTCATCGCGTGCGGCGGCCACCAGTTCGTCCACCGCGGATGCGGCGAACCCGCCGAAGCCCAGGTCGGAGAACTCGTGATCGGCCGGCACCACCGCGATGTCACTTTGCTTGTCCCACAACCCCACCCATGCGAACAGCCGGGAGTACTTGTCCAGGCACGCATCCAGCGCGGCGCGCTCGGTGACGGTCAGGGTGCCGGTCAGCGCCAGCCGCGCCACGGTGCGGTCCTTGTCGGGCAGCAGATCGAGGTTGAGATCGAGGTCCGCGATATCGCGGCTGTCATCGACAGGACGGCGCAGGGTGACGAACCGCCAGGTGCCCACCCGGTGCGGCGTCACCGACACCTGCGCCTCGTCGAGGTCGACCACCAGCACATGTCCGGAATCGGGTTCGATGTCGTCGTAATTGGTGACTTCGGGACTGCCCGAATACCAGACCCGGCCGCTGCTCCCCACCTGCATCCGAGAATGCTTGTCACCCAACGCCACATAGTGCACCACGCCGGCGCTCAGCGCGCTCTCCAGAGCCGAGAGTTCGATGGCGCCGTGGCGGGTGGGATCAGGGTCGAGGATGTCCACCCCGCCGTGGGCCACCAGAACCCGTACCGTGCCGTCGGCCTGCACACCGGCCAGCGCTTCGGCGACGAGGTCATGTGTGGGCTTCTTGGAACGCCAAGGTGCCGAGACGATCTCGACACCAGGCCGGACCTGATGCGGCCCGGGGCGATCGAGCACGGTGACGTTGGCCGGGCATTCCCGGACGAACAGCGCGCTGGTGTACACCGACGACGCGTCGAGAGGGTCATGGTTTCCGGGCAGCAGGTACACCGGGACCTTGATGGCGCGCATGGCTTCCAGCGACTGGCTGATGACACGGGGATCAAGGTGGTTGTCCTCGAACACATCTCCGGCCACCACCACGAACTCCGCACCGGTTTCGGCGACCAGGGCACCCAGCCCCGCCACGGCATCGCGACGGGCCGCGGAGTAACGGGGCTGGGCTTCCCCTTCGAGGAAATGGCGGGTCATACCGAGTTGCCAATCGGCGGTGTGTACGAATCGCATCTCGGCGGCCGTCCCTTCTCCCTCGCGGTCCATGTCAAGCAGGCATGGCGAGTGTAGGACCGACCGCCGACAGATCAGGTCAAGCGCGGCGCGCGTCTGCGCTTCACCCTTCCCAACACCAGGTCCACCAGCACGAATGCCGCCAGTGACAGCCCCAGCAGCGGCAGGAACCAGCCCACCGCGAGCGCACCGCCGACCACCGAGGCAGCCGCCACCGGCGGGATCCGCCGCAGACCGCCACGCGGCGGGGGCCGGCCCACCACCCAGCCCGAACCGCGGGTGGGACGACGCTGCCACCACATCCGGTAACCGAGCACGATGACCGCGGTGACGCTCACCGCGACGGCCAGCAGCAACATCTGGTTGAGCAACCCGAACAGGAAGCCCATGTGCATCCGGATGCCCCAGTCGGCCAGCATCGCCACCGGCGAGTAGTCCCGCCAGTAGTCGACCTCTCCGGTGACCTCCGCGGTGGCCGGGTCCACCGCGGCGACGTTCGTGGTCAACCGCCACGGTTTATCGATCTCGCTGACCGAAACTCCGGTACCGGGCTCGGCGGGCAGGGCCAGCTCCACCGGAGCGTGCACACCGACCGCATCGGCGGCCTGCACCACGGCATCGAGATCGACGGCTGCGGGACCGACCGCCGAGCCACCGTGGCCCTGGTGTTCGGCGTGGTGGGCGACCGTGGTGTCGAGTTGCGGTCGCTGCCAGTTCAGGGCGCTGCGGATGTCGCTGACGTGCGCACCCGCGTACGTCGACCAGGTGATGCCGGTGGCGGACAGGAACAGGAGGAACGCCAGCGCCCACACACCGAGGCTGCCATGCCGGTTGAGGGTCTTGGCCCGGCCGGTGTGGGGTTTGTTCCGGCGGCGTCGCACCACCCAGAGGTAGAGCCCGCCGAGCGCCACCACCCACAGCCAGGACGCCGCGAGTTCGCTGTACACCCGGCCGGGCTCGCCGAGGTTCAGATGCCGGTGCAGGCCGTCCAACCAGGTGCTCACCGGCAGGTACCCGAGCCAGGTGGCCTCGTCGCCGAGCACCCGACCGGTGTAGGGATCGACGAACACCGCCCGCTGCAGGTCCTCGGGTAACCCCGGATCGGCGAAGTACACCCGGGTGGAGTCCGCGGGTCCGGGCGCGGGCCGCACGCCGGCCATCACCAGGTCGGGGAACGCTGCGCGCGCGGCGGTCGCCTGGTCCGTCAGCGACAGGGCCGCACCGCCGGGTTCCACGGTGAGAACGTCGCGGTAGACCACGCTTTCGAGGGTCGGCGCCAGTGCGTACAACGCGCCGGTGACCGCCGCGACGAGAATGAACGGGGCCACGAGCACCCCGGCATAGAAATGCAGCCGCATGATGAACGGCCGTGGGCTGCGGGTCGCTGTCGGGGGTGCGGTCGAGGGTGGGGCAAGGATTTCTTCGGGTGTTGCCATGACAAGGTCCTTCGGGTAGACGAGGTCACCCGAGCCGGCTCTGCGGACTCGGGCAGGAGAAATGCGCTACACGAAGAGATGCGGTGGACCGCGGGTGCCCGCCGTACACCCCAGCCGGACGCCGGGGGTTCCGCGGGAGGTGTCCAAGACGAACAGGCGCCGCGTCTGGTCGGCGGGCGCGGTTGCCGTGAGCGCCCGCACCAGCCGCCACACATAGGTGGCCAGCGCCGACCACGAACGTTCCGCGGCACAGATCAACGCCGCGCACAGCGCGGCGGCGGCCAGGTGTGCGGTCAGCATGACCGGCGGCAGCGACGCCCCGTGGCCGTGCCCGGCGGCGAACGACAAGGTGAGGTGTCCGACGGCCTGCCCGAGAATCAGGAACGCGGCCACCGCCCCGGCACCGCGCCCCCATACGCCGCCGGCGGCGACACCGACCACCGCGCACCCCAGGACCAAGATGGCCAGGGCCGCACCGCCGGGCACCATGCCGCCGCCGATTCCGTGCGCACCGACGGACACCGCGGCGGAACAGGCCCCGACCAGCCCGCCGCGCCAGCGCGCGGCGACGCGATCGGATCGGGGGCCGGATGCCACCGCCGGATCGTACCGTCGACGCTGATGACGTCGCTTAATCTGGGCAGCGTGAGCGACGACCGTCGGACGCTGATCCTGCTGCGCCATGCCAAGTCCGCCTACCCGGACGGAGTCGGCGACCATGAGCGCCCGCTGGCGCCGCGAGGTGAACGCGAGGCCGGGCTGGCCGGCGATTGGCTGCGCAGCGGTGTCGTCACGCCGCCGGTGCAGGCAGTGTTGTGCTCGACGGCCACCCGCACCCGGCAAACACTGGCCCGGACCGGGCTCGACGCGCCGGTGCAGTTCATCGACCGGCTCTACGGCGCGGTTCCCGGGACCGTCATCGCCGAGATCAACAAGGCGGTCGATGACGTCCGCACGCTGCTGGTCATCGGCCACGAACCGGCCATGTCGTCTGTGGCCCTCGGGCTGGCCGGCGCCCCCGGCACCAACGAGACCGCCGCCGAACAGATCACCCTGAAATATCCGACGTCAGCGCTGGCGGTGCTCCGTGTCGACGGGCCGTGGCGTGACGTACAGCTCGGCAGCGCGGTGTTGGAGACCTTCTACATCCCCCGGTGACCGGACGGGTTCGCCGACGTCGCCACTGTCGTGGTACGGGAGCCGAAGCAGCGCACATTCACGGACGACGACACTGTGTGCCACGCCACTGCCGCCCTAGGCTCGCTGTGACAGCTGAGGAGGCGACAAGCTTTGAGCGCAACGAGGGCGACACGTAACGACGGGCCGGTCATCGACATCCACTGCCACCGGGAATGCGGTCCCGCGGCGGAACTGATGGCCGAAGCCGCCCGTGCTGCCGGAAAAGTGGCGCTGGGACATGGCAATCCGACCACGCAAGCGGTGAACAAACGCCAGCTGGAGTTCATCCGGCCGAAGATGGACATCCTCGATGTTCGCATCGAGGACATGGACCGGATGGGCGTCGACATCCAGGCCGTCGCGGTGGCGGTGTACCAGTACTACTACTGGGCCGAGCCGGAACTGGGCGCCAAGGTCGCGCGGCTGGTCAACGAGGAATTCGTCGAGGCAGGAGCCAAGTACCCGGGGCGGTTCCTGCCGTTCGGCACCGTGCCGCTGCAGGACACCGACGCCGCCATCCAGGAATTGCGTTATCTGGCCGGCGAACTCGGCATGCGGGGCATCGAGATCGGCACCCACGTCGAAGGTGAGGAGATCTCCTCCGAACGGCTGCAACCCTTCTGGGCCGAGGTCGAGGCACTGGGGCTCGTCGTCGTCATCCACACCCAGGGCGCCACCCACGCGCAGCGGCTGGCCGACCACAACTTCGTCAACATCATCGGTCACGCCTTCGAAGCCACCCTGGCCACCGCGCATCTGATCTTCGACGGTGTGGTGGAACGACATCCGAACCTGAAGATCGTCGTGGTGCACGGCGGCGGCTACCTGCCCGCCTATGCCGGCCGGATCGACCACGGGTGGCGAGCGCGCGAGGACGTGAGTGAAGGAGTGCCACAGCTGCCGACGACGTATCTGCGCAAGTTCTTCTTCGACACCATGGTGTTCGAGCCGGGCCAGGTCGAGTACCTGGCCGACCTCTACGGCGCCGACCACGTGCTGCTGGGCACCGACTACCCCTACGACATGGGAGACGACGACCCGTTGGCTCTGCTGGGTGCGTGCACCGGACTCAAACAGGAAGAAATCGACCTCATCGCCGGCGGTAACGCGGCCCGACTGTTAGGACTCGCATGAGCTCGGCACTGGAAGCGCATGGCACCATCGGACTGGCCGTCATCGGCTGCGGCACCGTCGGGCGGATCCGCGCCAAACTGGCCCGGGAGTATCCCGGCGTGGGCTGGCTGGGTCTGTGCGATGTCGACGAGCAGACGCTGAAGAACCTCGAAGCAGACACCGACGCCGATTTCGCCACCACCAATGTGGCCGAGCTGCTGGCCCGCCCCGAGGTGGGTGCGGTGATCGTCGCGACCGATGAGCGGGAGCACGTCGATCCGATACTGCGGGCGGTGGAGCTCGGCAAACCCATGTTCATCGAAAAGCCGTTGGCCACCGATCCCGTTGACTCGGCCCGTGTTCTCGCGGCCATCCAAGATGCCGGGGTGGATGCGGTGGTGGGCTACACCCAGCGGTTCCGGCGCCGGTTCCAGACCGTCAAACAACGCCTGCGCGACGGCCAGATCGGTGACGTCACCACCGTGATCACCCGCGCGTTCATGAACCGGATGGTGCCCGAGGCCACGCTACGCAAGGTCAGCGACACCACCGGCCTGACCCCGATGGTGGTGTCCGGCACCCACAGCCTGGACATGAGCATGTGGCTACTCGAAGGCCGCAAACCCGTTGAGGTGTACGCCCGTTCGACGGATCGCACCCTGGGGCCGATCGGCACCAAGGACGGGACGTCGGGCATTTTCACGATGGATGACGGCGTGGTGTTCAGCATGAACATCAACTGGGCTCTGCCCACCCAGTGGCCCGGTGCGGTCTACGGACTGGAGGTCGGCATCGTCGGCACCCGTGGGGTCATCGACATCGAGGACACCCACCGCGACGTCATCCTGGCCTCCGAGATCGGCCAGCCCGCCGGCTACAACAGCCGCGGTTTCGAACCACCGGCGCCGCGGCATGTCGATTTCGTGGGTAGCTACCCGCCCGGTGACGTCTCCGACGGCCTGCTCTGGGGCCCGATGCGTGAGGAGACGACGACGTGGTTCGCCCGCGTGTGCCGGGGTGTCCCGACACCGCACGCCACCGCCGCCGACGGCCACGCCAACCTGCTGCACACCATGGCGATGGACCTGTCCGCGCGCACCGGAAAACCTGTGCCGCTGCCGATTTCGGCTGACGCACTACGTGCCGGCCTGAGCTGAGAGGAACAATCACCATGCGACAGATCAACTTCGGAGTCATCGGAACCGGCTGGTGCGGTGGTATCCGCGCGGTGGCGGCGGCCAACAGCGCCTTGGTCGGCGAGCTTCACCTCGCCGAGACCGACCCCGGCCGGCGTACCGAGATCGCCGGGCTCACCAACCCGGCGACGATCACCGACCGGTGGGAAGACATCATCGAGAATCCGGGCGTTGAAGCCGTGGCCATCTCGGCCACCCCGGAGACGCTGCATTTCCCGATGGCCAAGGCCGCGCTGGAAGCGGGTAAGCATGTGCTGCTGGAGAAGCCGATCGCCGTCACCCTCGACGAGGCCGACGAGCTGATCGACATCGCCGAGGCCAACGGCCTGAAATTCACCATCGGGTACTCGCAGCGCTTCAACGCCAAACAGGCGATGATCAAGCGCTCCATCAACGCCGGCACCCTCGGTGACGTCAGCAGCATCCTGTTGAGTCGCCACATCACCCGGTCGCTGGGCGCCAAGATCTCCTCGCGCACCAAGCTCTCTCCGGCGGCCATGGAAGCCACCCACGATCTGGACTTCGCTTTCTGGTGCCTGGAGCCGCGGCGACCGGTGCGGGTGTACTCCCAGAACGCCTGGGGGGTACGCAAGGACAGTCTCGGTTGCCCGGACTCCCAGTACATCGTCGTCACCATGGACGACGGTGTGGTGGTGACCATCGGCGCCGGAATGTCGCTTCCCCCGGGCTATCCGAACGCCTCGACCACCTGGATGGAGGTGATCGGTACCGAGGGCGCCATTCTGGCCGACGCCAGCCACCGGGACATCGTGCTCAACACCGTCTCCGATGGCGTGCAGTTCCCGTTGTCCACCATGCCCGGTGAGTACGTCGACCATGTGTACGCCGGCCCGATGGAGCGCGAGACCACCCATTTCATCGAGGCCGTGGCCTACGACCGGCCGGTGATGGTCGATGCCCGGCTGGCCCGGGTGACCATGGAGGTCTACATCGCCGCCGATCTGTCCGCCGAACGCAATCAAGTGGTGGAGCTGCCGTTGTCGGCCGCCGACCTGCGTGAGGCCACTGCCGAAGCGGCATTGTCCAACGCATGACCGAGTGGTGGCCGGAGCTGGCGCCCAAGGTGATGCCCTCGCGCGTGCCCAAACCGCACGGACTGTGCGTCGATGCGCACACCCACCTGTCGGTCCAGCCGGCCGCCGCGCTGGCCAAGCCGTTCTTCAAGCCCGAGTACGAACCGCGGTCACTGTATTCGTCGGCCGAGACCACCCGGTACAACGCGGAGTACCGGGCCAGCCCGCGCAACACCGCCCAGTTCGAGGACGCCGAACAGCGGTTGGCCGATATGGATGCCCAGGGTGTCGACGTGCAGGTGTTGTCCGTGCCGCCCACCGAGTACTTCTACTGGCTACCCGAATCAGAAGCATTGCGTGTCAACCGGATTCAGCATGAACGGTTCGCCGAGGTGGTGGCCACGTGGCCGCAGCGTTTCGCCGCCGTGGCCAACGTGCCTCTTGCGCATCCCCAGTTGGCGGTGGAGGTGCTGCGGGAGGCTCACCGCGACTTCGGTTTCCATGGGGTGGAGATCAGTGCCGACGTGCTGGGCACCGATCTCGACGACCGCCGGTTCGACCCCGTGTGGGAGACGGCGGTCGAGCTGGGTATGACGGTGATCCTGCATCCGCAGGGGTTCACCCACGGCCAGCGGTTCAGCGAGTACTACCTGGTGAACGTCATGTGCATGCCGCTGGCCTCCACACTGGCGGTGACCCGCATGATCCTCGGCGGGGTGTGGAACCGGCATCCGGGCCTGCGGGTGCTGGTGGTCCACGGCGGCGGCTACCTGCCGTTCTACGTGGCCCGCACTGACCACGCCTGGCGGGTACGGCCCGAGCTGCGCCATCATCTCGACACCCCGCCCAGTGAGGTGCTCAAGCGAATCTATGTCGACACCAACGTGTTCGACCCACACATGGTCGAGCACCTGGTGTCCACACTCGGCGCCGACCATGTGCTGATGGGTACGGACTATCCTTTCGACATGGGTACCGTGGACCCGGTGGGATTCCTCGCCGATGTCGACCTCGACCGTTCTGACCGTGACCGGATCCTCGGCGGCAACGCCGCCCGGCTCTTCGGAATCGACTCGGCGCGTCCATGATTCGCCGTAGCCCAGAGGAATTGACGGCCTTCGCGGCCGCGGTGCTGCAATCCTGCGGGGTGTCGGCAGCACACGCGGACATCACCGCGCGGCGCCTGGTCGAGGCCGATCTGCGGGGCCGCACCGGCCATGGCCTGATCAGGCTGGCGCCGTACGTCGCGCGGATCGAGGCCGGTGGTGTCAACCTGGCACCGGCTATCACGACGCAGCACGAAACACCGGTGTCGGCGCTGGTCGACGGGGACAACGGACTCGGTCAGGTGGTGATGACCCACGCCACCGACATCGCCATCACCAAAGCGAAAGCCTCGGGTCTGGCGTGGGTGGGCACCGTGCACTCCAACCACGCCGGGGCCGCCGGACTGTATGCCGAGATGGCCGCCGACTCCGGTCTCATCGGGATCTACCTGGCGGTGGCGAACTCCAACGGCATGCCACCGTGGGGAGGCACCAGCCCGGTCCTGGGGACCAACCCGGTCGCCATCGCGATCCCCACCGAAACCCATCCCTTCGTCCTCGACATCGCGTCCACCGCGGCGTCGCACGGCAGCATCAAAGTGGCTGCGCAGCAGGGTGTTCCGATGCCCGAAGGCTGGGTGGTCGACGCCGAGGGTAAGCCGATCACCGACCCGGCCCGCGCCGACGAGGGTTTTCTGGTGCCGATGGGCGGTTACAAGGGCGCCGGCTTGACCATCGCCTTCGGTCTGCTGGCCGGGGTACTCAACGGCGCCGCCTTCGGCGCCGAGGTGATCGATCACCGCCGCGAGCTGGGCACCCCCACCAACACCGGTCAGGCCATCATGGTGTTGCGCGCGGATCTGTTCCGCCCGCAGGGCGATGTGCTGTCCGCGCTGACCGAGCATCTGTCGGCGTTGCGGGACTCCGGCACCAGAGACGGCGGGCCGGTGCGGCTGCCCGGCGACGGAGCTGCGGCGACCCGGCGCGACAACGAGCAACGGGGCGTCCCCGTGCCGGCCAAGCTGGCCACCGATCTGGATACGCTGGCCCGCCGGCTGGGCGTCGAATCGCCGTTCACCGAACAGGAGATCCCATGAAGCTGGTTACTTTTCGTCATGCCGATGACGTCGGGATCGGCATCCTGGACGGTGCGGAGGTGATCCCGCTGGCCGGCGATGACACGTTGCCGACCACCATGGTGGAGTTCGTGGCTCTGGGGGCGCAGGGACTGCAACGGGCCGCCGCACTGGGTTCCTCGCGCATCGCGCTGGAGGATGTGCACCTGCTCGCCCCGATCCGGCCGCGCAACAACATCATGTGCGTCGGGAAGAACTATCACGAGCACGCAAAAGAGTTCGCCGGCAGCGGTTTCGACGCATCGCAGAAGCAGGTGGTGCCCGACGAGCCGGTGATCTTCACCAAGGCGCTGTCCTCGCTGACCGACCCCGGCGCCCCCGTCGTCGTCAGCGCCGACCCCACCGGAACCAGTGACTACGAAGGCGAATTGGCGGTGGTGATCGGGCCGGGCGGGTTCCAGATCAGCGAGGCCGATGCCTGGGAGCATGTGTACGGCTACACCATCGTCAACGACGTCACCATCCGCGAGCTGCAGCGCAAACACGTGCAGTTCTTCATCGGCAAGAGCGCGCACACCTACTGTCCCATGGGGCCGGCACTGGTGACCGCCGACGAGATCGCCGACGTGACCACCCTGCGCCTGCAGACGCGGGTCAACGGTGAACTGCGACAGGACACCACGATCAAAGAGCTCATCTTCGACGTCCCCCGGCTGATCGCGGCCATCTCCGCTGCGGTGCTGCTGGAGCCCGGCGACGTGATCGCCACGGGCACTCCGGTGGGTGTCGGACTCGGTTTTGCTCCCCCGAAGTTCCTGGTCCCCGGCGACGTGATGGAGGTCAGCATCGACGGGCTGGGCACGCTGGTCAATCAGGCGGTGTGATCCCGGCGCAATGTCACGATGGTGACGTCGTCGTCGGTATCCCCCAACCCCATTGCCGACCAGATGTGCGCTGCCGGTACATCGCCGGCGCGGCCCAGGGTGACGGCCAGCCGATCGAGGCCGTCGTCGATGGCCGACCCGCGCCGCTCGACCAAACCGTCGGAGTACAGCACCAACCCGTGCCCGGGGTCGACGGTGAACGTGCTCGGAACATATTTGGCGCCCTTGGCGACACCGATGGGCGGAGACAGCTGAATGGGCGCCGGAACGGCCCGCGGCACCGAGTTGGTCAGAAACGGCATGAGATGTCCGGCGGAAGCTGCCTCCACCCGGCCTGAGTCCAGGTCCACCTTCGCCACCAACACGGTGGCGAACGCGCGCGGCAACATGTGCAGCGAGAAGCCGTTGAGCTGCGTCAGCGCCTCGGCCGGCGTGACACCGGCGAACAACTGCGCCCGTAACGCGTTGCGCAACTGGGCCATGGTGCCCGCAACGGTGACACCATGGCCGGCCACGTCGCCGACGACCACGATCAACCGGCCGTCGCGCAACGCGAACGCGTCGTACCAGTCGCCGCCCACCCGATCGCCGGCGGCGGGTTCGTAGTGGGCGGACAGGTTCCAATTGTCCACTGCGGGCATGGAATCGGGCATCAGGCTGCGCTGCAGCAGCTCGGCCACACGCAGCGCAGCCCGGGTGCGGTGATACAGCGACTCCACCAGGTGACGGCGCAACGCCTCAGCGGACTCCGTCTCGGTCTGTGTCCACGGTTGACTGCGGCGGTGTACGAGCTCGCGCCACCGGTCGAACGACTTGCGCGGGCTGAGCCGCACCTCGTCGCCCTCGCGCACGGCGATCGCCTTGTTGTACGGGTCGCCGCCCCAGTCCACCGAACGGATCACCTCACGCCGGAACCAGACGACGCACTGGCCGTCGGGAAGATTCAGCGCCAGCGCGCCGGCGGCCACCTGAGGATCCAGCTCGAGCCCAGGCAGCACGCCGGCCAGGTGATCGGTGCTCACGATCTCGTCGCCGGCCGCACTCGCCCACCCGGCGACGGCGGCCACCACCTCGTCCGAGGGCACCGACCCACGTGTCTGGCGACCCCCGTGCAGATCGACCACCACACCGTCGGCGGGCACCAGATCCAGCAGCCCGGGGGTTCCGAGGAGCGCAGGCGCGAGCGGGCGGCGGTCATCCAGCGTGGCGGCGGTGAGTTCGGTCAACACAGCCTGGGCGGCCAGCCGGTTGCGCAGCTGGTCGTCCTCGAATTGGTCGACAAGACGCAGCGACAGCGTGGAACCCAGGAACTCGGCCGCCGCCCGGGTACCGAACGGCGGAAGATGCGGGCCCGCGTAGTGATGACAGGCGATGAGCCCCCACAGCCGCCCGTGACGCAGCAGCGAGATCGACATCGACGCGTGCACGCCCATGTTCTGCAGATACTCGATGTGGATGGGTGAGACGCTGCGCAGGGTGGCAAAGGTGAGGTCCAGCGGCGCCCCGTCGGCGAACTCGACGGTTGAGACCAGCGGTGCCGGTGTGTAGCCGACATCCGAGATCAACCGGATCCAGTTCTTCTCGTACAACGCGCGCGCCTGGGCCGGGATGTCGGTGGACGGGTAGTGCAGGCCCAGGAAGGAGTTGAGGTCCTCCCTCTTGTCCTCGGCGACCACCTCGCCGTTGTAGTCGGCGTCGTAGCGGTAGACCATCACCCGGTCGAAACCGGTGAGGTCGCGGACCGCCCGGGCGGTGGTGTCATACAGCTCGGTCAGGGTGGCGGCCCGGTTCAGCTCCTCCACCGAGCTGCGCACCGCCTGGTAGGTGTTCGGGAACGAGAACGGCCGCTCACCGTAGGCGATTTCGAGTTCGACCAGCAGCACGCCGTCGGGTTCGCGGTGCAGGATCGCGTCGAACGGCCGCGGCTCGCCGTGGACGTCGATGACACAATCGAGCGGATTGCGCGGCCGCAGGTCGCTGAATGTCGAGGTCGCCTGCTCGATGAGGGCGGCCTGGTCGTCGCCGATCAGCGCGGACAGATGCCGGCCCAGGACATCCTCGACCCGGCGGCCCAGCAGTTCCTCCACGTTGGCGCTGACCTGACGGATGTGGAAGTCCGGTTCACGCACCACCGCCAGCACACCGCGCGGCTGGATGCTGCCCGGGATGTGAATGGGCTCGCGAGCGCAGTTGTCCAGGTCGATCGGGGTGCCGACCGGGACGAAACCGTCGACCGGCTGACCGTTACCACTGCTCACGCGAACATCCTCGTGGCTTCGGTGACGGGCAACAGCCAGGCCTCCAACTCATCGGTGCGATGGCGCAGCTTTGTTTGCGCTCTCACCAATCAAACATCAGTAGCTCCGGTGTGTCACTCTGCAGCCCCCGCCGACCGGATTGAGGACACACACCCAAGGCCGAGCGCGCGGGTTTGTACGTCTGACACGGAGTGTCACCGTACAAACGCGCGCGCTCGGCCTGTCTGGGGATCTCCCTTCAAGGTCAATCTCTAGGAGACGGCCAGGGCCCCGATGTCCTCGAAGGTCTTGAACACCTCGGCCTTCTTGACGGCGACGTCGGCGTCGGCAACGTCGCGGGGGAACGGCAGCGTCAGTCTGATGTCGTCCGCGAGCCGGCCGCCCTTGGCGAACACCAGGATCCGGTCGGACAGCTCGACGGCCTCACCGACATCGTGCGTCACGAACACCACCGTCTTGCCGGTCGAGGCCCAGATGGTGTGCAGCTCGGAGCGCAGCGTGCGCGAGGTGATGGCGTCGAGATGGCTGAACGGCTCGTCCATGAACAGCACGTCGGGCTCGGTGGCGAAGGCCCGGGCGATGCCGACACGCTGCTGCATACCGCCGGACAGCTCACCGGGATACTTGTCGCCCTTGTCGCCCAGCTGCACCATCTCCAGGTAGTGCTGGCAGCGCTTGCGGGTGGCCTCCGACCTGTCCTTCTGGACGAACAGCATGTTGTCCATCACCGACCGCCACGGCAGGAGCCGGGCCGCCTGGAACACGTAGCCGGCGCGGGCGGGTTTACCGTCCTGGGTGATGGTCACCCGGCCGCTGGTGGGGACGTCGATCTTGCTGAGGATGTTCAGCAGCGTGGACTTGCCGCAGCCGGAGGCGCCGACGATGGAGACGAACGTATGGCCGCTGATCTCCAGGTTGACGTTCTCCAGGGCGATGACCTTGTCGGCACCGAGGCCGAACTCCTTGTGCAGGTCAGAAACGATGATCTCGGCCATCAGATTTTCCTTCGGGTGTCGGGGGTGTCGGGGTCGGTCTCGTCGGGCAGCGCTTTCGGACCTTCGGTGGCCAGGGTGATGCTGCCCAGCGCTGCGCCGGTGGTGGTTCCCGCGGACTCCGCAGCCTTGACCGCGGCCTTCGACGGCCCGTCGAAGCGCTCTTCGACCACTTCGATGTCGACGGCGGGCCGCCACTTGAACAGTCGCTTGGACAGCTGGTCGAACATGAACTTCTCGAAGATCAGCGCGAAGACGACGAACAGCAGGGCGTAGCCGATCACGCCGTAGGCCCGGTGGGCGTCGTACCAGAACTTGATGGTCCAGCCGGCGCCGTCCTGGCCGCCGAACACCTCGGCGACCACCAATCCCTTCCAGCCCAGCGCGAAGCAATAGCGGGCAGCAGCGAACAGGAACGGCATCAGTGACGGGATGAGTACCTGACGGATGACCCGTTTGCGTGGCACGTCGAACGCCCGCGCCATGTCGAACAGGTCCGTCGGTGTGTTCCGCACGCCCTCGCGGACGTTGATGATCACGAACGGCACACCGGTGAGCACCACGGTGATGATCGGCCCGAGATCACCGAACCCGAACGCCAGGCTGCAGAACAGTGCCCAGGCCAGGTTCGGCATCGCCAGGATGGCCACCACCCAGTCGTTGAAGAAGGCGTCGACGGCCTTGGACAGGCCCATCGCGATACCGATGACGGTGCCGATGATCAACGCGATCACCATGCCGATAGCCAAGCGCTGCAACGAGATACCGAACGTCACGTACATGTTGTGCGGTGCCAGGGTGTCACCGCGGATCTCGTCGGCCATGAAACCGAAGACCTGGCCGGGGGTGGGCAGGACGTCGACGGAGAACGGCCAGATGGTGGTGACGAGCTTGATGGCCAGAACCCAGAAGACCAGGCAGACCAGAGGGAACAGGATGCGGCCGGTCATCGAGCTGCGGGTCAGCTTGCGCCACAGCGTGGTCAGCGGCGACGGTGGCGGCGGGCCGATGTGCCTGGATGCGCGGGTTTCGTTCAGGACACTCATGACTTGAGTTCACCTCTCCAGGAGAAGAACCGTCGTTCGATCGACTCGAGGACCACCTTGTCGAGGAACAGCGCGACGAAGTAGAAGGCGAGAATCCAGGTCAGGAACTCATCGAGCCGGAAAAGCTGCGTGGCGGTGCGCATTTCGAAGCCGATGCCCTGCGACGCCGAGAACACCTCGGTCAGCACGGTCACCTTCCACGCGATCGAGAAGCCGAACCGCACGGCGGTGAAGGTGAACGGCGCCAGGTGCGGAATGACGATGTGCCGGTTACGTTTCACCACCCCGACGTCGAACGACTTCGCCATGTCATTGAGGTCCTTGGGTATCGACTTGATGCCCTCGGAGATGTTGACGGTGATGATGGCGAAGGTGGTCAGCACGATCGCGATGATGGGGCCGGCAGTGCGGTTGCCGAAGATGATCGCGGTGATGAGCGCCCAGATCAGGCCCGGGGTCGTCACACCGATGGTCACCGCGTCACGGAAGAACCCGTTGAGGAAACGGTTCTGCATCAGGATGCCGATACCGATACCGACGATGAACGCCAGGAAGAAACCGATACCGATGCGGGTCAAGGTGGTGGCGAAGGCACCGGGCACTTCACCCGAGGCCCACAATCTGCCGAAGGTCTCGAAGACCGTCGACGGGCCGGGAAGCAGCCGCTCGTCCATCAGGTTCCCGGAGGCCAGTTCCCAGATCCCCAGGAAGAACACGTAACCGGCCAGACGCCAGCCCCATGTCGTCAATCTGTCTTTGCGTTTCGCCGCGCGAACGATGTCCTCTTCGCTCGTCCGCGTAGGCGTCTTGGGTGGTGACTCCAACGTCGTGGACACTGTCGCCTCTCGTGTTGTCGGGAGTGTCGGGCTCAGGGGGTCTTGACGGCCTCGAAGCGCGGGGTGGGCGCGTCGGCGGGCAGGTAGTTGGCGTTCTCGGGGTTGAGGTTCTTCATCAGGTTCCAGATCTCGGTCTCGACGGGGATCCAGTCGGGCTCCAGCGCCACCTTGTCGACGAACCAGTCGTTGTCCCCCGACATGAACTCGATCATGTAGTTGATGTCCTCTTCGGACTCGACCGAGAAGTGCTGCGGGTACTTACGGATGACATCGGCCTTCTGCTCCTGGAACATCTCGACACCGTGCTGCCAGAGTTCGAGGAACTTCTCCGCGAGATCGGGATTGGCGTTGTACCACTCCTCGGTGGCGGTGAAGTTGTTGCCGACCACATGAAGCTTGTCGTCGCTGTCGGGAGCGAATTCCTTGTAGAGCTGGAACGGCAGCTGGCCGCCGTACATGATCTCCAGCTCGCCCTTGCGCAGCTGGGGTACGGCCGCCTCGGGAATCACGGCGGCGGCCTCGCAGTCGCCGCGCAGCAGGTTGGTCGGGTTGACGAAGTGGTCGTTGACGATCAGCTGGAAGTCGCCGCCGCCGACGCGGTAGTCGAGGTCGTGCATCTCCTTGGCGAGCACGGTCCAGAACGCAGTGTTCGACGTCGGGCCGGAGACGCAGATCTTGCTGCCCTTGGGGATGTCCTCGAGCGTCTCGTACGGATCGCCCGCGCGCTTGAGCAACGGCACCCGCTGGTAGTTGTACTTGCCGAACGTCACCGTCTTGATGCCCGTCTGCATCTCCAGGACCGGGGTCTCCTGGGTGGACATCGACACGATGTCGCCATGGCCGCCGGCGAAGTAGGTGAATTCGTCCCAGGTGGTGCTGGTCTCGATGGTGATGTCGTTCTCGTCCTGCCACTTGGCCAACTCACCGGAGTCGGAGAGCAGATCCCAGACCGGATCCGGTGCGAACGCGAAACGGATGACCTTTCCGTCACCGCCTGATGCGCTCTCGGAGCCACCGCCACCGCAGCCGACGACAAGCGTCAGTGCCATGGTGGCGGCCGCGGCGACGCGGAGTTTCTTCAAAACGGTCACGGGCGCTCCTCCTTAAGTGCACATCCACCGTCTTTGGCGAATGCAGACTGTGACATGTGCCACTCAGTACAGTGCCAGCCCGCGCCAGGGCATATGTCGTCGCACGTGAATTTCTCGTCAACTCGTTGTCGCGGCCTGTGACGTCCCCCGGGTGGGCGCCGGCGCGTTGACGTTTCGCGTGATCCCGGCAGACGGGATATCGCGTTTCACGCCACTGATCTGGGCCGGGCCCGCGCCGTCTACTGGAACCACCTGTCCGTCGCGATCTGGAGGACCCATGCGACTCGGTTACTTCTCGATGCCACTACATCCCGCCGGCCGCAAGTGGTCTGAGACCCTGCGCGAGGACCGGGAGGCGGTGATCCTGGCCGACCGGCTCGGTTTTCACGACGCCTTCATCGGCGAACACCTGACCGATCGGCACGAGAACATCACCAACAGCCTGGTGTTCCTGGCGACGCTGATCAGTGACACCCAGCAGATCAAGCTGGGTACCGGCACCACCAACCTCTCCCAGCAGCATCCGGTGCTGGTGGCCGCCAACTCGGCCATGTTCGACCATCTGGCCGACGGCCGGTTCATCCTCGGCGTCAGCCCCGGCGCGCTGCCCTCGGACGCCGAGGTGCTGGGCATCCTCGACGAGGACCGCAACGAGATGTTCGCCGAGTCCATCGACATCATCACCGCCATCTGGGAGAGCGAACCCCCGTACAAGCTGGTGAAACCGGGTGGGCGCTGGCCGGTCACCACCGAGAAGACGTTCAACGACCAGATGGGTGTCGGCATACTGCCCAAGCCCCTGCAGCAACCGCGCCCGGAGATCGTCGGTACCGTGGTCGCGCCGTTCTCCAAGGGTGTCATCGCCATGGGTGCCAGGAACTTTCATCCGTTGTCCGCGAACTTCCTTCTGCCGCAATGGGTTGCCACACACTGGCCGAATTACGTGCAAGGCAAGGAGTCGGCGGGCGAGGCGGCCGATGTCGCCGACTGGCGGGTGGCCCGCACCGTGTTCGTCGCCGACGACGCCAAGGTCGCCGAGGACTACGGCCGGCTCGACCCGCGCAGCCCCTACCGGTACTACTACGAGAAGATGCTGTTCAAGATGCGCAAGATCGGCCGACTCGAGCTGTTCAAGTCGCGCCGCGACCAGCCCGACGACGAGATCACCGTCGATCACGTGCTCGACCAGTTGGTGATCACCGGCACTCCCGACTCGGTGGCCGAGCAGTTGCTCGAGTTCCGTTCTCACACCGGCGATTTCGGTGAATTGGTGTACGCGGGGCTGGACTGGGTGGACCCGGGATTGGCGCGGCGGTCGATGGAGCTCATGGCCGAGAAGGTGATGCCGCTTGTCAATGCAGGCTGATCGGTTGCCGCTTCCGGACGCGTTGACGGCCGAGCAGCAGACCGCCGTCGAGGCCATCACCGCCGGGCCGCGCGGTTCACTGTTCGGCCCGTTCCTGCCACTGCTGCGCAGCCCGGAACTGATGACCCGACTGCAACAGGTGGGGGCCTATCTGCGCTTCGACTCCACGGTTCCCCTGCACCTGCGGGAGTTGGTGATCCTGGTGGTGGCCCGCGACTGGAACCAGGATTTCGAATGGGGCTACCACGCGCCGCTCGCGCGCTGCGCCGGCCTCGACGACGCCGTCGTCGAGGCCGTGAGCCGCGGTGCCGCCGTCACCGGACCTCCAGATGTCCACGCGGTGTGGACGCTGGTGCGGGAACTGCTCGACACCCGCCGGGTCTCCGATGCGGTTTTCGACCGGGCCCGCGATCACGTGGGTGAATCCGGTGTCGTCGACCTCATCGCCGTCGCCGGTTACTACACGACGCTGGCGATGACCATGAATGCCGCGCACACACCGGTACCCCCGGAATACGAACGCCTACCGCACACGAGGAGTCACGCATGAGCACCACATCTGTCCCGTTCGTACTCTTACACGCCCTCGGGTCCGACCACCGGTTCTGGGATCCGGTACGCGCCGCGCTGGGACCACACCCCTCGGTGGCACTGGACCTGCCCGGCCACGGCAGCGCACCCGCGCTGCCGCCGGGAACCGGGATCGACGCCTATTCGGAGGTGGTGGCCGACCAGATCGCCCTGTTGAGCACGCCGGTGCACCTGGTCGGGATCTCACTCGGTGGGCTGGTGGCCCAGCAGCTGGCGGCCACCCGCCCCGAGCTCGTCGCCTCGGCGTATCTGGTGGACACCGTCCCCGTCTATCCCGAGGCGATGCAACAGATGTGGCGCGACCGCGCACACACCGCACGCACCGACGGCATGGCGGCGCTGGTGGATCCGATGGTGGCGATGTGGTTCACCCCTGAGCTGGCGGACGCCGGTGACCCGCGAGTATTGCAGGCGTGCAGCACTTTCCGCTCGACTGACCCGGAAGGCTACGCCCGTTCCTGCGATCTGTTGGCAGAGACGGACCTGCGCGACCGGCTGACGGGTGCGCTGCCGCCGACGGTGGTGGTGTGCGGTGAGGACGACACTCCGCCGTTCCGGCAGGCCGCCGCATGGCTGGCCCAGACCACAGGTGCCGGGCCGGTGTACTGGCTGCCGGGCAAGCACGCCTGCGCCGTGGAGTTCCCGGACCGGTTTGCGGCGGTGCTGCGCAGCGCGGTTCCCGCCTAGCTGTCTTCCGATGGCGGGAGCAGGCGCATCAACCGGGCAGCCACCTGCAGCTCGGTGCGCCGCTCCCCCATCGGGTGACCCAGCAGTTCCTCGGCCTTGTGCAGCCGGTTACGCACCGTGTGCTCGTGCAGTTGCAGATGCTCGGCAGCTGCCACGTGGGAGCCGAAACGGAAAGAAGCTTCCAGTGTTTCGCGTAACCGCGCGGCGTCGACCGTGTCCAGGGCCAGCGGGCCCAGCTCACGTTCGACGAACTGGCGGGCCAGCCGCGGGTCGCGCATCAACAGGATCTCCAGGCCGACGTCGTTGTGGTGGACCACCGACGGCGCACCGGGCCGATCCGAGGCGGCGCGGATCCTCTCGGCATCCGTCGCCTCGTCGAGAGTGACCCGGAACCCGTCGATGCCGGCATGTGCACCACTGATGGACGCGGGCACGCCCGCCTCGCTGAGCACCTGGTCCAGCGATTCGAACATCGCGCGCTTCCACTCCCCGATGCGGCCCAGCCAGACCACCGTGGAATTCAGGCTCAGGGGATACACCAGCGACGACTGGCAGCTGACCGCCGTGCGCATGCCGACGGCCAGCTGGGTGGCCGCACCCTCGGCCACGGTGGGCAACAGGACGGCGATGTGCCGGCCGCCGAGCTCGTAGGCCAGGATCGCGGCATCCGATCCCGAGAGCGCCTCCCCCTCGCCACGCAGGATGTCCTTGACCAGGCTGCGTCGCATGTGCGCCCGAGACCGGTTGAGCGCCTCGTAATCCCGGGTGTAGGTCTCGGCGACCTGCGATGCCACGAAGTCCTGGTAGGCGAGAATGGTCTGGGTGAGCAACTGCTGGGCCAGCGTCGCCTCGTCGCGGTCGACATCGCGCGCCACGATGATGTCACGCAGGTGCGAGCTCCACGCTTCCCACATCGTGAAAAAGCTGATGCGGTAGGACCGTTGCATCGATTTCTGCGGAATGCGCAGCTGGGCTTGCACTTTGGCGAAGGACAGCACCTCGGTGAGGTACACATCCTCCAGGGCGATCTCCCCGGCCACCACCGAGCGCAGTGCCCGGGCGTTGGCGCGGGTGCTCGCGGTCAGCGCGGCACGGAAGTCGTCGTCGTGAGCGTGGGTGGGGAACGCGATCGCGACGCAGCGACCGATGATGCCCTCGACCAGACTGTCGGCGTCGAAATCCCGCGCCAGAGACCGCACCCACTCCGGCAGCGGCCGGTTGTCGCGCCACAATTGCAACGGCGTGGGCATGACGGCCTCACCTGCGGGCACATCCTGGGTTCGGTCGACGGTGGTCGTCAAAGGGCACCCCTGTCCAGCTTTGCAATCGATTGTAGAGCGATCCTAGTCACAGATATACCGTGAGGGTGGGCCCCGTCACACACTTTCGGTCGCGCCGCTGAGCGCAGATCGGGTGATGGCCTCGAAGGTGCGCGCATTGACCACCATCTCCTCCATCGGGACCGGGTACTCGACCTCACCGGCGACGGCTCGGGCGAAGGTCTCGATGTTCTCGCGCACCGACGCGTGCGGCGGGAAGAACTCCGACTCCGCCTCCTGGCCGCGGATCTGCCGCGTGACGTCCCAGCCCCGGGGCTCCTCGGGATGGTTACGGTCGCGGATCTCCGCCCAGCCCTGCGAGCCGAGCACCGTCACCCGGCCGACGAACGGCGTCGTCAAGATGGCGGTGATCAGGGCCGTCTGCCCCTTCTCGAAAGCCAGGGTGATGGTCAGGGTGTCGCCGTTGGCGAACGTCGTCGCCTGCGTCGACAGTCGCGCCCACACCTGCGTGGGCCTGCCGAAGATGCTGATCGCCAGGTCCACCAGATGGATACCGGTGGCCGAGAGCGGCCCCACCGGCGCCTCGACGGCGGACAGGCGCCAGTTGTCGGGCGCGAGGTCGAGGAACTTGTCTTGGCTGAAGTTGCCCTCGAACACCAACGGGGTACCCAGCTCGCCGTCGGCGATCGCACGCCGCAGGTTCTGCACCGCCGGCTCGAAGCGGCGTTCGTGACCGATGCCCAATGTGAGGCCCGCGGTGGTCATGGCATCGACGGCGCGCTGCGCCTCGTCGCCGGAGACGCTCAGCGGCTTCTCGCAGAACACATGTTTGCCGTGCGCGGCGGCGTCGACGATCTGCTCGGTGTGGAATTTGTGTGGGGTACACAGGATCACGGCGTCGAGATCGTCGACCTCCAACGCCTCGGTGTACTCGGCGTACACGTCGCGCACCCACGGCCGTACCGCCTCGCGCGCGGCTGGATCGAGGTCGACACCGGCTATCACCTGAACCTGATCGCTGTTGGCGAGGTCGCGCACGATCTTGCCGCCCCACCATCCCAGGCCCACCACAGCTACGTTGATCACGCCCTCAGTCAAGGGCTTCGGCCGCGGCCAGACAGTGTCTGCTCCCGTGAAGTTCCGGGGTGCAACTGCCGCATTGCGTCATTGGCCGAGGGTGCGTGTCTCTAGACGCCAGTGGCGGAGGGGCAGATTCACGAACTCCGTGAGTGATTCCCGGGCGGCGCGGACCTTAGATGAAATCAGCTCGGCATCACCTTCGGGGCTGAGCTCTTCAGGGCTGACGGGAGACATACGCATGACACAGGAGTACGTGACCACGGGGCCGGCGGTGGACGCCGATCTCTTCCGTCATGTCGTCGGTCACCTGGCCAGTGGTGTGACGGTGCTGACCACGCGGGTCGACGGACGCGATCACGGGATGACGGCGAGCTCGGTGACATCCCTGTCGACCGATCCGCCGATGATGCTCGCCTGTGTCAACAACGCAGTGCCCACGTCGGAGGCGATCTCGCGCAGTGGCCGCTACACCGTCAACGTCCTGGGTCAGGCTCACGGGGACATCGCCTACCAGTTCGCCTCGCCGCGGCCGGACAAATTCGCCGGCGTGGCGATCGACCGGGGCGGCGCCGGTGTGCCGATGCTCGCCGAGGCCATCGCCTCACTGGAATGCGAGGTCACCGAACAGGTCATCGGCGGCACACACACCATCTACCTCGGCCATGTGGTTGCCGCGACCGCGCGGGAAGGCTCGCCGCTGACGTATTTCCGTGGTGGCTTCGGCCGATTCGAGTTCGAACGCAATGACGGCGCCTATCAGCAGGCGCGTGACATGGTGCTGTCCCGGGTCTTCGGTCCCGGTGAGGTGATCACCGTCGATCATCTGGCCGAGCGGCTGGACGGCGACCGGGCGCGGGCGTTCTACGCGTTGACCCGCCTGGCTTCCGACGGGTTGGTGTTGCGCGACCCCGAACGCGGTTATGTGATCGCCGCTTTCGACGTGCGCACCTCTGATCAGACCTTCGAGGCACGGCTGGCCATCGAGCTGGGCGTGATCGACTGCGTGATCGGCCGTGTCGACCCGCAACTGCTGGCCACCGCCCGCACGCATCTGGAGACGATGTCGCGGTGCCTGGTCGGCGATCATTTTGTGGATTTCCACGCCTACCTGGACGCCAATTACGCGTTCCACGAGGCGATTGTGGCGTTGTCCGGAAATCAACTGCTGACCGCCGCGTTCTCGTCGCTGAGTATCAAGAATGTGATGACCCGCAGCTTCGGTATCACCGCGCAGTCGTCGGCGGCCTTTCTGACGGTACAGCGGGACCTGCTGGTGGCGCTGGAGAACAACGATGCCACCGCCGCCCGGGCCGCCGCCCGGGGTTACTGCGAGCTGGCCAAAGCCCGGGCCCGCCAACTGCTTTCGCTGACCGGCGGCAAGGTGTGATTTGGGCGCGCTGGTAACCGCTCAGCGGTTACCAGCGCGCCCAAATCGCTAACTGGGGACGTGCAGCAGCAGGGCCGAGCCCTGACCGGTGCCACCGCACAATGCCGCGGCACCCGTACCGCCGCCGCGCCGCTTGAGCTCCAGAGCCACATGCAGCACCACCCGGGCGCCGGACATGCCGAGGGGGTGCCCGATCGAGATGGCGCCACCGTTGACGTTCACCTTCTCCGGATCAACCCCCAGCGCCTTGGTGGACGCGATGCCCACGGCCGCAAAGGCCTCGTTGATCTCGATGAGGTCCAACGCTTTCGGGTCGATCCCCTCCTGCGCGCAGGCGGCGATGATGGCGTTGGCGGGCTGCTGCTGCAAGGTCGAGTCGGGGCCGGCCACCATGCCCTGGGCACCGATCTCGGCGATCCAGTCCAGGCCGAGCTCCTCGGCTTTGCGCTTGCTCATCACCACCACGGCGGCCGCGCCGTCGTTGATGGTCGAGGCGTTGCCCGCGGTGATGGTGCCGTCCTTGCGGAACGCGGGCCGCAGCTTGGACAGTGCCTCCGCGGTGGTGTCGCCGCGGATGCCTTCGTCGGCGGTGAACTGGATCGGCTCACCGCGACGCTGCGGAATCGCCACCGGCACAACCTCGTCGTCGAACAGGCCGTCCTTCCAGGCCGCCGCGGCGCGCTGATGTGACCGCGCGGCGAACTCGTCCTGTTCGGCGCGGGCCAGGTCATTGGCGTCCTCGGTCAACGCACCCATGGCCTCGTCGGTGAACACGTCACGCAGCCCGTCATAGGCGAGGTGGTCGGTGACCGTGACGTCGCCGTACTTGAACCCGCCGCGTGATTTCGGTAGCAGGTGCGGCGCCTGGGTCATCGACTCCTGTCCCCCGGCCACCACCACATCGACCACCCCGGCACGAATCAGCTGATCCGCCAGGGCAATCGAATCCAGCCCGGACAGGCACACCTTGTTGACCGTCAGCGCGGGCACCGACATGGGGATACCGCCGGCCACCGCGGCCTGCCGCGCGGGCAGCTGTCCCGCACCCGCGGTGAGCACCTGGCCCATGATGACGTACTGCACCTGCTCACCGGAGACACCCGCCTTGGCCAGTGCGGCTTCGATTGCGATACCGCCCAATTGGGCCCCGGAGAAGTCGGCCAGTGACCCCATCAGTTTCCCGACCGGCGTGCGCGCGCCGGCGACGATCACCGAGGTCATGACAGCACCCACGTCAGCGGCGCGTCGGTGGCGGCCACGACGTCGGCGTAGGTGACACCCGGGGCGAGTTCGCGCACGGCCAGCGTGCCGTCGCCGGTCACGTCGAGCACGGCGAGGTTGGTGATGATCCGGTTGACCACCCGGGCACCGGTCAACGGCAGCGAGCAGGTGTCGACGATCTTCGGTGCTCCCGAGCGGTCGGTGTGCTCCATCAACACGATCACCCGGTCGGCGCCGTGCACCAGATCCATGGCACCACCCATGCCCTTGACCATCTTGCCGGGGATCATCCAGTTGGCCAGATCGCCGTGACGCGAGACCTGCATGGCGCCGAGCACGGCGGTGTTGATGTGGCCGCCGCGGATCATGCCGAAGGAGCTGGCCGAATCGAAGAACGCCGCACCGGGATTGACGGTGACCGTTTCCTTGCCGGCGTTGATGAGGTCGGGGTCGACCGCGTCCTCGGTGGGATAGGCACCGGTGCCCAGGATGCCGTTCTCGGAGTGCAGCGTGACCCGCACATCGGGGCTGAGGTGATCGGGGATCAGGGTGGGCAGGCCGATGCCGAGGTTGACGTACTCGCCGTCGATCATCTCGGCAGCCGCGCGGGCGGCCATCTGGTTACGCGACCATCCGGTCAATGTTGCAGTCATCGTCAGGCCTCCTGGGTGGCGCGCACGGTGCGCTTCTCGATGCGTTTGTCCTGCGGGCCGGTGTGCACGATGCGCTGGACGAAGACCCCGGGCAGATGGACCGCGCCGGGTTCGATGTCACCGGGCTCCACCAGGGTCTCCACCTGGGCGACGGTGATCTTGCCGGCCATCGCGGCCAGTGGGTTGAAGTTCATGGCCGACTTCTCGAACACGAGGTTGCCCGCGGTGTCCCCGAGCCGGGCGTGGACCAGCGCGAAGTCGGCGTTGATGGCCTCCTCGAGCACGTAGTCGCGGTCCCCGAAGGTGCGCGTCTCCTTCTTGGGGGAGGCAATCGCCACCGAACCGTCCGGCGCGTACTTCCAGGGGATCCCGCCCTCGGCCACCGGTGTGGCCACGCCGGCGGGGGTGTAGAACGCCGGGATGCCGGCGCCGCCGGCCCGCAGCCGCTCGGCGAGCGTGCCCTGCGGCGTCAGCTCGACCTCGAGCTCGCCGGCCAGGTATTGCCGGGCGAACTCCTTGTTCTCCCCGACGTAGGACGCGGTGACCCGACGAATCCGGCCCAGGCCCAGCAGGATTCCGAGCCCGTGGTCGTCGACCCCGCAGTTGTTGGAGAACACCTCGAGGTCACCTGCGCCGGCGTCGGCGACAGCCTGGATGAGTGCGTCGGGAATGCCGCACAAGCCGAATCCGCCGACGGCGACGCGTGCACCGTCACCGATGTCGGCGACAGCTTCCGCCGCCGAGCTGTAGACCTTTGAAGACATGAAGTGTTCCGTTCTGTGTTCATTGATCAGACATCCGTTGATCGCTGACACCGATTGTCAGTGGGGCTGTGCAGTAACGGAACCCATCTCCAGGAATTCGGCGCAAGCTGCTCGCATGGTGAGCAGTGAACGCTATTGCGTTCACTGAGTGGACGCTAGGCTGATCGCGTGGACGGAGTGATCGCACGGGTGGGCGCACTGCTGCGGGCCGTCGGCGCTCGCGAGTCCTCGGGCGGTTCCACCACCGAGGTGGCCACGGCCGCCGGCCTCGCCCGGCCCACGGCGCATCGGCTGCTCATGGCCATGGCCGAAGAAGGCCTGGTGGACCGCGACCTCAAGACCGGCCGCTGGTCGCTGGGTCCGGAGCTCTACCTGCTGGGCGCCAGCGCCGCCAACCGCTACGACATCGTCGAGCAGGCCCGTGACATCGTGGATGTCCTGGCCCGCGAGTCCGGTGAGAGCACATTCCTCTCGGCCCGCCGCGGTGACGAGACGGTGTGCGTGCACTCCCAGGAGGGCAGCTTTCCGCTGCGTTCGCACGTGCTGCACGTCGGCATCCGGTTCCCCCTCGGGGTGGCCTCGGCCGGTCTGGTGATCCTGAGCCACCTGCCCGACCGCGACATCGACGACTACTTCGCCCGCACGAACCCCGAACCCCAGTGGGGAGCGCCGCACTCCGAGACGGCCATCCGCGAGCGGATCGCCGCGACCCGGCGCACCGGATACGCCGTCAACCCGGCGTTGTTGGTGGAGGGCAGCTGGGGAATCGGTGCGGCGGTCTTCGACCGCAACGGCCAACCCGCCTGGGCCCTGAGCCTCACCGGCGTCGAGACCCGGTTCAAACCCGCCCGCCGCCGCGAGCTGGGCGCGCTGCTACTGGAACAGGCGCACCAGCTGTCGCTGCGGCTGCGCTGACCCCCATTCCGCCGAGCGCGCGTGTCTGTACACCTTCTGCGGGCGTGTCGCGTGCAAACGCGCGCGTTCGCGCCATCACCCGGCCGGCGCGAGCGCACGTGTTGGTACGTCCGGGCGCGGCGAGTCGTGTACAGACACGCGCGCTCGCGCTGACGGGGGTCAGCTGAGTGGGGTCAGGAGTTGGTGGCCAGCGTGAGTTCGGCGAGCTTGATCGCCTGACCACACGCGTCGATACCCGGCGCCTGGGGGTTGATCCACCAGCCCACCACGCCCGCGGCGTCGCTGGCCACACCGCACGAACCGGTGGCGTCCCCGGTGCGCATCACGATGGACTGGATTCCGGCGATCCGGCGGTCCTCGATCTGGTAGTTCAGGGCCTCGGCAACCTGACGTTCGTTGTCGAGGCTGCCCTGCTCGAACCAGAACCGGGTGATGTCGATCAGCCCGGCGGGGTTTGCTGCCTGCCACCGGCACACCGCGCCGATGAACGTGCTCTGGATGTCCAGCGGATCCGCCCCGACCGTCTCGGCCAGGATGTCCTGGGTCAGCACGTCACATTCCTTCAGGAGGTTGGGGTACTGCTCCTGGGAATCGTTGTTGCGCGGGGTGTTTCCCGCTCCAGCCTGCAGGGCGGTGCCGTCGACGGTGCGCGAACAGCCGGCGATCATGCCCACGCTGGCGACCACGACGGCGGCCGTGACGAGGAATCTGTTGCTCATTTCGCGTTCACGATCGATTGCCGGGTCAGTTCGGTGGCCACATCACACGGCGGCGGGTAGTTGTCGGCGGCGAAGCTGACCGACCATTCGATGAAGTCGTCGTCGAACTGGATGCCGATCTCGCAGAGGTTGTCGCCGAGCGTCGGGTCGGTGCCGATGGCCACGAAGCCGTCATGCCCCTCGATGGAAATGTCTTCCACGCTGGTCCGGGACAGTTCCTGCGTCTTGCGTTCACGACCGATGGGGCTGCCGCGGAACCAGGTGAAGGAGAAGTGCGGGCCGACGATGCCACCGTTCTGAAGCCATTGGCAGCCCACCGAATTGGTGGCGGTGTTCTTCAGGCCGGAGACCCGGGTCAGCTGTTGCATGGTCTCGTCGGTGATCCCGCCGCACTGGGGGAAGATGGGGCCGTGGGAAGCGTTCCCACCTTGTTGCTGAGGCGACGACGATTCGGGCGCAGGCTCACTGGGGCTCTCGCCCTCGGAACAACCGGCCAGCAACGGCAACACAGCCACGGCTGCGATCGCCAGCTTGGTCACGTTGCGCTTCACAGCTATGCGCACCTCTTCTTCCCGATACTTTCCCGCCCGTGCGTGCCTTGGGTCCCCCGCCATGCACTGTAGCGGCCACACCTGGCGGTAACCACCGACACGCCCGTTGACCTGGCGCTTTGCTGCGGCACCAACGCAGTGCGACAGTAACGAGATGCTTGCAGCGCTGTTGCGGCACTATGTGCGGCCGTACCGGCGGCTGGTGGCCGGGGTGATGGCGTTGCAGATCATCAGCACTCTGGCCTCCCTCTACCTGCCGACGGTCAACGCCGCGATCATCGACGACGGCATCGCCACCGGCGACACCGGCACGATCATCCGGCTCGGCATGGTGATGCTCGCGGTGACCGCGTGTCAGGTGGTGTGTGCCGTGGGGGCGGTGTATTTCGGTTCCCGCGCCGGGATGGGGTTCGGGCGGGACCTCCGGGCGGCGATGTTCCACCACGTCACGACGTTCTCGGAGCACGAGACCGCGCGATTCGGCGCACCGTCGCTGCTGACCCGCACCACCAACGATGTGCAGCAGATCCAGGTGCTGGTGCAGATGACGTTCACGGTGTTGGTGACCGCGCCGATCATGTGCGTCGGTGGTATCGCGATGGCGGTGCACCAGGACGCCGGGCTGTCGTGGCTGCTGCTGATCAGTGTGCCGGTGCTCGGGGTGACCAACTACTGGATAGTGCGGCACCTGCTGCCGATCTTCCGCCGGATGCAGCAGCTGATCGACGGCATCAACCGGGTGATGCGCGACCAGCTGGCGGGCATCCGGGTGATCCGCGCCTTCGCCCGCGAACCGTTCGAACGCGACCGGTTCGCCGTCGCCAACAAGGCGTTGTCGGACACCGCACTGGACGCGGGCCGCTGGCAGGCCCTGATGCTGCCGGTCACCACCTTGACCATCAACCTCTCCAGCGTCGCGCTGATCTGGTTCGGCGGTATGCGCATCGACGCCGGGCAGATGCAGGTGGGCTCGTTGATCGCGTTCCTGAGCTACTTCATGCAGATCCTGATGGCGGTCATGATGGCCACGATCTTCCTGGCCATCCTCCCCCGGGCCTCAGCCTGTGCAGAACGCATCACCGAAGTGCTGTCGACGACCCCGGCGATCACGAACCCCGCAGAGCCGGTGGCGCCGCACCGTACCGGCGTGATCGAGGTGGACGACGTCACCTTCTGGTACCCCGGCGCCGACCGCGCTGTGCTGCGCGGAGTTTCGTTCACCGCCCAGCCCGGCAGCACCACCGCCGTCGTCGGCGGCACCGGCTCGGGTAAGTCGACATTACTGTCGCTGATCACCCGCATGTACGACGTCACGGCGGGTGCGGTGCTGGTGGGCGGTGTCGACGTGCGCGACCAGAACACCGAAACCCTGTGGTCGGCCCTCGGATTGGTGCCCCAGCGAGGTTATCTGTTCTCCGGCACCGTCGCCGACAACCTGCGGTACGGCAAGGCCGACTCCTCGGATGAGGAGATGTGGGAGGCGCTGCGGGTGGCCTGCGCCGACGAGTTCGTGGCCAAGTCCCCCGACGGCCTCGACATGCGGGTGGCCCAGGGTGGGGTCAACTTCTCCGGGGGTCAGCGGCAGCGGCTGGCGATCGCCCGGGCGGTGATCCGCCGTCCCGCGGTGTACCTGTTCGACGACGCCTTGTCCGCCCTGGATGTCAACACCGACGCCGAGGTGCGCGCACGGCTGCGTGCCGTGGCTGCCGATGCCACCGTCGTCATTGTGGCCCAACGCATCTCCACGATCACCACCGCGGACCAGATCCTCGTCCTCGAGGACGGCCAGATGGTGGGCGCCGGGACGCACGAGGCGTTGCTGGCCGACTGCCGCACCTACCAGGAGTTCGCCGAGTCGCAGGCGCTGCGGGTGGGAGATCCGCGGTGACGGGTCCCATGCGTGGAGCGATGCGGATGCAGCAGGAGCCTGCGGACCGCTCCCGCGACTTCAAGGGCTCGGCTCTGCGACTGGTCAAACGGCTGACGCCGCACCGCTGGCTGGCCGCCACCGTGATCCTGTTGTCGATCGCCGGGATCGGGATCGGGGTGATCGGGCCGCGTATCCTCGGGCACGCGACCGATCTGTTGTTCAACGGGGTGATCGGCAAACAGCTGCCGGCCGGGCTCACCAAAGAGCAGGCCATCGACGCGGCACGCGAACGCGGGGACTCCACCTTCGCCGATCTGCTGTCGGGCATGAACGTGACCCCCGGCCAGGGCGTGGACTTCGCCGCGGTGGCGCGGACGCTGTTGCTCGCGCTGGGTTTGTATCTGGTTGCCGCACTGCTCATCTGGATCCAGGCCCGGCTGCTCAACGTCGCGGTGCAGCGCACCATGGTGGCGCTGCGCTCCGATGTCGAAGACAAGGTGCACCGGCTGCCGTTGTCGCACTTCGACTCCCGCCAGCGCGGTGAGCTGCTGTCCCGGGTGACCAACGACGTCGACAACATCCAGACCTCGGTGTCGATGACCATCAACCAGCTGCTGTCCTCGGCGCTGACCATCGTGGCCGTGCTGGTGATGATGCTGACCATCTCACCGCTGCTGGCGTTTCTGACCGTGGTGACAGTGCCGTTGACGCTGTGGGCGATCCGCTCGATCACGCGTCGCTCGCAGAAACTGTTCATCGCGCAGTGGCGCAACACCGGACGCCTGGCCGCCCACATCGAGGAGACCTACAGCGGGTTCACCGTCGTCAAGACCTACGGCCACCGCGCCAGCGCCCAGGAGCGGTTCCGCGAGTACAACGACGACGTTTTCCATGCCAGCTTCGGCGCCCAGTTCTTCTCCGGGCTGGTGGGCCCGGCGACGATGTTCATCGGCAATCTGAGTTACGTCGCCGTCGCCGTGGTGGGCGGGCTGCAGGTGGCGACCGGGCAGATCACCCTCGGCAGCATGCAGGCGTTCATCCAGTACGTACGGCAGTTCAACCAGCCGCTGGGCCAGTTGGCGTCGATGTTCAACACGCTGCAATCCGGGATCGCCAGCGCGGAGCGGGTGTTCGGCTTCCTCGACGAAACAGAGGAACCGGCCGATGCACTGGCCACCCTGCCGTCGGGGTCCGCTCCGCGCGTGGAGTTCGACCATGTGTACTTCAGTTACCGGCCGGACGCCCCGCTGATCGAGAATCTGTCGCTGGTCGCCGAACCCGGCCACACCGTGGCGATCGTGGGGCCCACCGGGGCGGGCAAGACCACCCTGGTGAATCTGCTGATGCGGTTCTACGAGCTGGATTCCGGGCGGGTGCTGATCGACGGGGTGGACACCGCCACCGTCAGCCGCGAGTCGTTGCGCTCAGGAATCGGCATGGTGCTGCAGGACACCTGGTTGTTCGCCGGCACCATCTACGACAACATCGCCTACGGCCGGCCGGATGCGTCCGACGACGAGGTGATGGCCGCTGCCCGGGCGGCGTACGTGGACCGGTTCGTGCACATGCTGCCTGAGGGATACGACACCAGGGTCAATGACGACGGCGGCAAGATCAGCGCCGGTGAGAAGCAGCTGATCACCATCGCCAGAGCGTTCCTGGCTGCGCCCCGCATCCTGGTGCTCGATGAGGCGACCAGTTCGGTGGACACCCGCACCGAGTTGTTGGTGCAGCAGGCGATGAGTGAATTGCGGCGGGACCGAACCAGTTTCATCATCGCGCACCGGCTGTCGACGATCCGCGACGCCCACGTGATCGTCGTGATGGACGGCGGCACCATCGTCGAGCAGGGCACGCACGCCGAACTGGTGGCCGCGCGTGGGACCTACTGGCGGATGACCCAGACCTAGTCCGCGAGACTGCGGACGGTGCCTGATCTCGGCGTCAGAGCTGCGGGCCCTGGTTGCGCAGTTCGTCGACCTCGGTCATGGCGTTGCGCAGCTTGTCCAGCCATTCCTCGGCATGTTCGCCCACGAGCTTGACCGACCAGGCCAGCGCCTCTGAGCGTGAGCGGGCCACACCGGTGTCGACGAGGGTGTCCAGCACCTGACGCTCCGGCTGCTTGAGCCGGGTCATCACCGGTACGGCGATGTGGGTGAACAGGATTCGCTCGGTGTTGTCGCCGTCGGCGACCTCGACCCCCCAGGAGACTTTCCGGCGGTAGCGGTCTTCGGCTTCGTCGGCGATCCGCATGCGCTCGGAGCGGGTCTCCTCGCGGAATCGGGCGACCCGGCCCGAGGCACGGGCGGGTGTCTCTCCATCGGCAGCGGGCAGCCGCCCGATGACGGTGATCTCTTCCTTGTCGACGGCCACGGTCGGGTCACCGTCGAACCAATCGGTGGGAAGCCGGCCGGCGAACCAGTCGGCAGCGTCGGCGGCATCCGGCTGAGGCCGGGAGTGATGGCGTTTCATGATTACATGATTACACCGTTACAAACGGATGGGAGCGGCGTTCACCGTCAGCGAACGGATCGATTTTCAGCGTTTGAGCAGCAGCGCCGCACCACCGCCCAGCAGCAGAGCGATCAGCAGGACCGTGGCCCAGCCGGCGCCGAAGAGCCACCACACCACGCCGACCGCGATCACGGCCGGAGACGCCACGAACAGCGCCATACCCGGATGTTGCTTCAGGACGGCGAAGGCGCTCTGCGCCCGCGCCCGGTCGATCTCTTTACCCGCCATGGCCTTCAGAATGCCAGCTCAGCCGCGGTGCCGAAGGCCCCTTCGGCGAACCGCGAAGCCATCACCGGTCCGCCTCGGTGTCTTAGGGTGGATGTCCGGCACGTTGTAACCCCTGCGAGGAGATGACCGTGACTGGACCACACCAGGGCAGCTGGCAGCCCGACCCCGAAGGCCGGTACGACTACCGGTGGTGGGACGGGCACCAATGGACTGACCAGATCTCCCACCAGGGCCGCATGGGCACCGCGGCCCTGGGCGCCCCGCCGCCGTCGGAGCAGCTGTCACCGGCTCCCGAAGACCAGACGCCCCAGTCTTTCACCGCCGCGCAGTACACATCCGAACCCCAGACTCCGCAGTCGTACGCCCCTGCGGGCGGTGACGGGTTCGCCGGGATCAGCGGCCCACTGGTGGATGGCCGGTTCAGCGAGAAGGAAGCCCAACCGATCGCCAACCAGAACCTCAAGATGCTGCGGGTGCGCCTCGGCGAACCGTTCATGGCGCGGCAGGGTTCGATGGTGGCCTATCAAGGCAACGTCGACTTCGCGTTCGAAGGCAGCGGCGCCTCGAAGTTCATCAAGAAGGCGTTGACCGGTGAGGGTCTGCCGTTGATGCGGTGCCAGGGCCAGGGTGATGTGTTCCTGGCCGACCGCGCGTACGACGTGCACCTGCTGCAGATCACCAACTCCGGTCTGTCGATCAGCGGCAAGAACGTCCTGGCGTTCTCGTCGAGCCTGGACTGGAACATCGAGCGGGTGCGCGGCGGCAGCATGGCCGCGGGCGGGCTGTTCAACACCACATTCCGCGGATCCGGTTGGGTGGCGCTGACCACCGACGGCCCGCCGGTGGTGCTCAACGCCGCCGAAGCCCCCACCTTCGCCGACACCAATGCGATCGTCGCGTGGTCGGCCGGCCTGCAGACCCAGCTCAAGACCAGCTTCAAGGCCGGGGCGTTGATCGGGCGCGGTTCCGGCGAGGCGGTGCAGGTGTCCTTCCACGGGCAGGGATTCGTGATTGTGCAACCCTCGGAAGGGATTCAGATCCCGACGCAGTAGTCCCGGGCACTCAGGCCCGCCGGGCCCGGAACAGCTTCGTCTCGCCTTTCACCCCCTTGAGGTGTTTGGCGCCGGCGAACGACCACTGGTACCGCTCGGCGTCACCGATCACCTCGCGGGCGGACTCGGCCACCAGCACCGCGCCCGGCCGGGCGGCGCCGGTGACCCGGCTGGCGAGGTTGACCGGGCTGCCGAACCAATCGCCGGCGCGACTGACGGCTTCGCCGTAAGCCAACCCCACCCGCAGCCGCGGGAAATCCTCGTCCGCGCGGGCGGCGTCACAGAGTTCGAGCATCGCGTCGAGCAGCAGCGCAGGGTCGGGACAGACGAGCATGACCGCGTCGCCGATCGTCTTGACCAGGCGCACCGGTGGGACTGCGACATCGCGGGCCATATCGGCCAGGCGATGGGCCAGCCGCTCGAGCTGCTCGGGTTCGACGGCCTCGCCGAGGCGGGTGAAACCGACGAGATCGGCGAAGGCCACCGCGATATCGCGGGCCCCGGGAAGCGGTGCGCCGGCGGCGCGTTCGCTGGCGCTGACCGCCTCGGTTTCCATGGAATGGCGCAGTTGCAGCAGCAGCATGTCGTGCACCAGCTCGCCCAGCAGCGGCTCGACCTGTGTCACCAGCGCCTCGAGTCGCCCCGCGATCTGCAGTTCGGTGGCGCCGGGCTCGAGCACCGCCGCGAGCCCGGTGAAGCGCATGACTTCAGCTGCGGTGGCCAGTCCGTCGGCCAGAGTCCGAGCCACCTGCACCAGGTTGTCGGGCTCGATACCGAGCTCGGCGAATCTCTGTATCACGGAGGCGATCTCACCGTCGGCGCGCAGGAACACCGCCGCGTCGGGATCCTCCACCCGCGGCAGGCCGACCGCCCGCAGCACCCGCTGCACCAGGTCCAGGTCCATACCGGTGGACTCACTGATCTCCCGAGTCGAGACATGAGTGCCGTCGTCTCCGAGGATCCGGCGCGGCGCCAACAACATGGGCGAGAACGATTCACGGATCTGCCCGGCGGTGATCCCCCGCTCCAGCAGCCACCGGATCAGCTCGGCGCGTTCGGAGCGCGTCGGCTCCGCCAGTCCGTCCAGGAGTTCCGCGAGTTCGTCAGCCACGCCTCAAGGTACAACGCGGGCGTCGCGGACCGCGGGTGCCGTCGACGGTGCCAGCAAATCGGCCATGTCGTCGGGGTAGCGCACCTCGACCGTGGCGGTGTCGGTGAACCGATAGGGCCGCCCCGACACGATCCCGGCGAATTGCTTTCGCAGACGCGACATCTCAGCCCTGACGGTGACCACCCGGGTGGCGTCCCCATAGAGATCGGTGGCCAGCTCGGGTGCGGACCGGCCGTCGGGATGGCGGGCCAGGATCAACAGGATCTCGGCGTGCCGCAGCGAGATGTCATGACGCCAGCTGCCGAACTGGCCCACCATCTCCAACGCCGGCGCACCCGAAGCACGCAGATCCAGTGTCACGTTGGCCACGGCGGGCACCGCATCATTATCGGCCACCCGCACCAGCCAGCCACCGGGCAACAGCTCGATATCGCACATGCCCAGCGGCGGCACCCACGCCCGTCCGGGCCGCAGCTCATCCGGCAACAGGATGCGGTTGTGCAGGGGCAACGAATCCACGGCGGCCACCCAGCCGTCGTTGTCGACCGCCAGGGCCGGCGCACCGATACGGGCCAGGATCGGCGCGGCGACGGTGCGCAGCCTGTTGAGCGTGCGGTCATGCTGCTCACGCAGATGCGATTCGGCGAGGCGGGCGACGACATCGACCAACGCGACGGTGGTCGGGTGCACGGTGGCGGCGGGGCCGGAGACGTCGACGACGCCGATGACCTGGCCGGTGCGGGGGTCGCGGATGGGGGCGCCCGCGCAGGTCCACGGATGGTGGCTGCGCAGGTAGTGCTCGGCGCAGAACACCTGCACCGCGCGGTGCGAGGCCAGCGCGGTGCCGATCGCGTTGGTGCCCACCGCGTCCTCACCCCAGTGCGCGCCCTCGATGAATCCGAGCCTGTCGGCGTTGGCGAGCACCTGCGGCGAACCCGAGCGCCACAGCACCCGGCCGCGCGCGTCGGCCACCACCAGGATGTTGTGGCCCTCCGCCACAAGGGATTCCAGCCCACGCGACACCTCGTCGAGCACCGCCATCAAACCCGATGAGCGCCGCAGTGCGTCGACGGCACCGGCCTCCACCACCGGCGGGGTGTGATTGTCGGGGTTGATTCCCTTGGCCTTCATCCGCTGCCACGAATCTCCGATGACCGAGCGGGGCCGCGCCGGAGCGCGGTTGCCCGCCATGGTGGCGTCGTAGACCGCCGACATCAGCCGCGCGTAACTGCGCGGATCTTCGCCGACGGCGACGGCGGGTTCAGGCACGTGCATCGCCCATGATTGTGCTCCCCGTCACAGGCAGGCGCCAGCGCCGCTGGTCAGCCTCACCGGTAGACCAGCCCGCCGTCGATCAGCCCGGACTGGCCGGTCATGTAATCGGCGTCCGGTCCGGCGAGGTAGGACACGAAGCCGGCCACATCATCGGGGGTCTCGGCCCGGCCCAGGGCGATGCCGCCGACGAACTTGTCGTAGGTCTCGCCCTCGGCGGCGCCGGTGAGTTCCGCGAACCGCTTGTCGATCTCCACCCACATGTCGGTGCCCACCACCCCCGGGCAATAAGCGTTGACCGTGATGCCGTCGACCGCGTGTTCCTTGGCCGCAGCCTGGGTGAGCGCCCGGACCGCGAACTTGGTGGCGCTGTACACCCCGAGCATGGCGAAGCCGTCGTGGCCGGCGATCGAGGAGGCATTGATGATCTTGCCTTTGCTGCCCGTCGCCTTGAATTTCGCGGCCGCGGCCTGGATACCCCACAGCACACCGTTGACGTTGATCGACCAGATCCGTTGCACCTCTTCCGGCGTCACATCGGCGATCGGACCCACCAGGGCGACGCCGGCGTTGTTCACCATGATGTCGAAGCCGCCGAGCGCTTGCGCGGCATGGTCGACGGCAGCGAAGACCTGGTCGCGGTCACCGACGTCGGCCACGAATGTGGTGGCCTTCTGCCCGATTTCAGCGACCTCGTCCGCGACGGCGTTGATACCGTCCGGTTGCACGTCCACCAGCGCGATATCGGCGCCGTCGCGCGCCAACCGCAGGGCGATACCGCGGCCGATACCCCGGCCGCCGCCGGTCACCAGAGCTACTTTTCCGTTGAGTGTCATGATGCCCTTCAGATGGTCGGGTCGACCAGAACCTTCATCTTGGTTCCGGCGTGCAGCGCCTCGAAGCCCTCGTCGATCACCTCGTCGATGCCGATGGGCGTCACCCATCCCGTGGTGTCGTAGGCGCCCTGCGCCATCAGGGCGATGACGGCCTCGAAGTCGGCGCCGGTGTAGCACAGCGAGCCCTGGATCCGGGACTCGTTCATCACGAGGTTGAGAAGCGGTGTGGTGAGCGGCTTTTCGTAGATCGCGACACTGACCATCGGGCGCCGGGCGCCGACGCAGGCCAACGCGGTTTCGATGGCCGGTTGCACACCGGCCGCGTCGAACACCGCGTCGGCCTTCTTACCGGAGGTGTGGTCGGCGATGAAGGCGGGCACGTCGGCGGCCGTGGGATCCAAGGTCCGGGCGCCCAGCGCTTCGACCGCCTGTCTGCGGGTTGGCGACGGTTCGACGACGAACACGTCTTCGATCCCCTTGCCGCGCAACGCGAACCACAGCCCGATCCCGATCGGTCCGGCACCGAACACCATGGCGGTGTCCCCCGGCGTCACATCTCCCAGAGTGGCGGCGTGGTAGGCCACCGACATCGGTTCGACCAGCGCACCGAGTTGCAGCGATACGTTGTCGGGCAGCTTGTGCAGCATGCTGGTCGGCACCACGGAGTACTCGGCCATCCCGCCGTCGGACATCAGGCCGTGAAAACCGATCTGCGCGCAGATGTTGTAGTTGCCGGCGCGGCAAGCCGGGCAGTGCCCGCACTTGTAGATGGGCTCCACGGCCACCCGGTCACCTTCGGCCCAGCCCGTCACCCCCTCGCCGATATCGGTGATCACGCCGGAGAACTCATGCCCCAAGGTCAGCGGCAGTTCCTGATGAGTGAGCGGGTGCGGCGCGGTGGGCACGAAGATCGGGCCGGCGTAGTACTCGTGCAGATCGGTGCCACAGATGCCGTTGAAGCCGACCTTGAGTTTGACGGTGCCGGGCGTGGGCGCCGGTTCGGGGACATCGGCCACCTCGACCTTGTTCGGTCCGTAGTACACAGCTGCTTTCATGCGACTTGTTCTATGTGACCGCGACCACACCCCGAAAGAGTTGCAGGGGGTTGCGCCCGCCGGCACGTCGACGTTGCAACGTGACGCAACTCTTGTGAGCAGGGTGTTCGCGGTGTGCCCTGGGTCACATGACTTCCACTCTTGAACCCCCCGCCACCGTCCTCACGCCCCAGGAGCGCGTCGACGCCTGGCTCGCCGATTTCGAGACCGCGCTGGCCGTCCGCGATATCGAGCGCGCCGTGAGCAAGTTCGCTGTCGACAGCTTCTGGCGCGATCTCGTCGCTTTCACCTGGAATCTCAAGACCGTCGAGGGCCGCGACGCGATTGCCGACATGCTGGAATCCCGGGTGGCCGGAACCGAACCCTCACGGTTCCGGACCCGGGAGACCCCGACCGAGGAGGGCGGCGTCACGTCGGCCTTCATCGAGTTCGAGACGGCGGCCGGACGCGGCGTCGGGCACCTCCGCCTCAAAGACGACCAGGCCTGGACCTTCCTGACCGCACTGCAGGAACTCAAGGGGCACGAGGAGCGCAAAGGCCCCAACCGCGTCCTGGGCGCCGTCCACGGCAGCGATCCCGACCCGAGGTCCTGGGCCGAGAAGAAGGCCGCCGAAGACGAGGCGCTGGGCCGGACCGAACAGCCCTACATCCTGGTCGTCGGCGGCGGTCAGGGCGGTATCGCGCTGGGGGCGCGGCTGCGCCAGCTCGGCGTGCCGGCCATCGTCGTGGACAAGCACGAGCGTCCCGGCGACCAGTGGCGCAAACGCTACAAGTCACTGTGCCTGCACGACCCGGTCTGGTACGACCATCTGCCCTACCTGCCGTTCCCGCAGAACTGGCCGGTGTTCGCGCCGAAGGACAAGATCGGCGACTGGCTGGAGTTCTACACCCGCGTGATGGAGGTGCCGTACTGGTCGAAGACCACCTGCCACTCGGCCGTGTTTGATTCGGGTCCTGACGGCCCCCGCTGGACCGTCGAGGTGGACCGCGACGGCGAGAAGCTGACGTTGCACCCGACGCATCTGGTGCTGGCCACCGGGATGTCCGGCAAACCGTCCATCCCGACGCTGGACGGCCAGGATGTCTTCCGTGGCGAGCAACACCATTCGTCGGCACATCCCGGGCCGGACCGCTACGCCGGTAAGAAAGTGGTGGTGATCGGATCGAACAACTCGGCCCACGACATCTGTAAAGCACTGGTGGAAAACGGTGTTGACGCAACGATGGTGCAGCGGTCGTCGACGCACATCGTGAAGTCCGATTCGCTGATGGATCTGGGCCTCGGCGATCTGTACTCCGAGCGCGCGCTGGCCGCAGGCATGACCACCGAGAAGGCCGACCTGACATTCGCCTCACTGCCGTACCGGATAATGCACGAGTTCCAGATCCCGATCTACGACGCCATCCGCGAGCGCGACAAGGAGTTCTACGAGCGGCTGGCGGCAGCCGGTTTCGAATTGGATTGGGGCGACGACGGTTCCGGGCTCTTCATGAAGTACCTGCGGCGCGGCTCGGGGTACTACATCGACGTCGGCGCCTGCGACCTGGTGGCCGACGGGACGATCAAGCTGGCGCACGGACAGGTCTCGCATCTGACCGAGGACGCAGTGGTACTGGCCGACGGCACCGTGTTGCCCGCCGATGTCGTGGTCTATGCGACGGGCTACGGCTCGATGAACGGCTGGGCCGCCGACCTGATCGGTCAGGACGTCGCCGACAAGGTGGGCAAGGTCTGGGGCCTGGGCAGCGGCACCACCAAGGATCCCGGGCCGTGGGAGGGTGAACAGCGCAACATGTGGAAGCCCACCCAGCAGGAGAACCTGTGGTTCCACGGCGGCAACCTGCACCAGTCCCGGCACTACTCGCTGTACCTGGCCCTGCAGTTGAAAGCCCGCTACGAGGGCATCCCGACACCGGTCTACGGGCTGCAGGAGGTGCATCACCTCTCGTGAGTTTCGAGGAGTCACTCTGATAGAGAGGAGGTATGTGCACACCGGAAGTCGTGGGTCTGCCGCCGATTGTCGGCGGCAGACCCACCCGGTTGTTCCTCGGCAATGCGCCCAGCGTGTTGTCGTTGAAAAGCCGGCAGTACTACGGCAATCCGCGCAACGGGTTCTGGACCATAACCGGTGAGTTGTTCGGCTTCGACCCGTCGGCACCGTATCCCGAGCGCACCGCCGCGCTGATCGCACACGGTATCGCGGTCTGGGACGTCCTGAAGTTCTGCCGTCGCACCGGCAGCCTGGACTCCGCAGTGGAACGAGACAGCATGGTGGCCAACGAGTTCGCGGCGTTCTATCGCCGACACCCCAGCATCGAGCAGGTGTTCTTCACCGGCGGCGCGGCCGAGGCGAACTACCGCAGGCTGGTGGGCTTCGACCCGCGCCTGATCTATCGCCGGCTGCCGTCGACCAGCCCGGCGCACACCATGCCGATCGCCCACAAGCTCGCGGTGTGGCGAGACGGGTTGGGCTAGAGACCGTCGACGATGTCCTTGGCCTGCTTGAGGCCCATCCCGGTTTCCTCCCGGAGCAGTTTGATGGCCTCGAGTTTCCTGCCCTGCATCACCAGGTTCAACACGTTCGCGCTCGCCCACATCTCGGCGGGTTCACTCGCCATCGGTCGCGGCGAGGCCGGCGATCCGGTGAAAGCGGCCCGTTCCAGGGCGACGACCCGGCGCTCCAGATCCTCGATGCGGTGTTTCAGATCGTCATCCGAGCTACCGAACAGAGCCATGAGCTCAGTGTGACTCGCTCGCCGGGGAACGCGCAGGGTTGTGCCGAAAACGCGGGGTGTCAGCTGACCGGTGGGCGGCGATCCGCCCACGGGCGGTCGGCTTCGATCTCGGCGCTCAGCGACAACAACGTCGCCTCGTCGAAGGGCCGACCGACCAGCTGGATGGACAGCGGCAGGCCGCTGCGGTCCAGTCCCCATGGCACCACCGCCGCCGGTTGCCCGGTGGCGTTGAACGCCGCCTGATACGGCGTGCGCGCTCCCACCAGAGCCAACGTCGAGACCGCCCCGAGCCTGCGGTACGCCCCCACCCGGGACGGACCGGTGGCCGTACCGGGGGTGATCACCACGTCGACGTCGTCGAAGATCGCCATCACCCGTGCGGACACTTCCGCTTCGGCGGCCCGGATCTTGGCGATGCGGGTGTCGGAGAACATCCGTCCGATCCTGGCCATCCCGCGGGTACGGGAATCGAGACGTTCGGCATGCGGCAGTGCGCGCACGTCGTCGTAGATGCCGCGGAAGAAGCGTGGCAGCACATGCCCGTACGCCGCCGTTCGCGGGTAGTCGATCTCACGCATCACCACGTCGTGGCCGAGCTCTTTGAGAACAGCGCCCGCCTGGTGTACCGCAGCGCGCTGCTCGGCGTCGCGGTAGGCGCTGACCATCGGAGGAATGTTGGTGCTCAACGCGATTCGCAGCCGATTGGGTGGTCGCGACGCGGCCCGCACGAACCCGCCCTGAGGACCCGGCATCGCCTTGTCACAGGTGACGTCGAGGAACAGGGCCGCGTCCTCCACCGTGTGCGCCATCGGGCCGTACACCGACATTCCGCACCAGGCGTCGTCGTGCGGGGCCAGCGGTACCCGGTCGCGTTGCGGTTTGAGTCCGTACAACCCACACCACGTCGACGGGATCCGGATGGACCCGGCACCGTCGGAACCCAGCGCCATCGGCGCCAAGCCGGCCGCCACGGCGGCGCCGCTGCCACCGCTGCTGCCGCCCGGAGTGCGGGCCAGATCCCACGGGTTGTGCGTCGCCCCGAAGGCGACGGTCTCGGTGAACGGCCAGATCATCATCTCCGGTACCGCCGTCTTGCCGAGGAGCACCGCCCCGGCTTCACGGAGAAGCCGCACCACCTCAGCGTCTTTCGTCGGTGCGGGTCCGTGTGCGTTGCTGCCATACGTGGTGGTGGCGCCGGCGACGTCGACGTCGTCCTTGATCGCGATCGGCACGCCCAACAGCGGCAACCGCTCCCCCGCGTCGAGGCGCTGCTGCGCGGCCTCGGCTTCGGCGCGCGCGGACTCGGCGAACACCACCCGGTATGCCCGCAACTCAGGGTCGAGCCGCTTGATCCGCTCCAGGTACAGCTCCGTCAGGGCGGGCGCGGTGAGCGCTCCCGCGGCCAGCATGCGCGCCTGCTCGGCGGCGCCGGCGAAGGCCAACTCGATGTTGTCCATCGGCGCAGCGTAACTCAGGCGCCGTGCCGGGCCACGTATTCGCCTGGGGCGCAACCCAGCATGGCGCGGAAATCGTGGGTGAAGTGCGCCTGGTCGTACCAGCCGTGCCGCACGGCCAGTTCGGCCAGGTCGACGTGGGGTTCGGTCTCGAGGTGCAGCGCCGCGCGCTGCAAGCGGTATCGGCACAGCACCCACTTCACCGGCACCCCGACGTAGCGCTTGAAGACCTTCTGGGTGGTGCGGGCGCTCCACGGCGAACGCTCCATCACCTGATCCACCCGATGCACGCCGGCGTCGTCGACGATCCGGTCCAGCAGGGCCCGAAGCGCCCGATAGGCGGGGTCGGGTCCTGCGGTGTGGTGCGCGATCGCGGTGTCCAGTTGTGCGGCGGCCCGCTCGCGGTCGTCGTCGACGCGCAGCGGGTAGCCGAACAGATCGTCGTCGACCGGCAGGGTCAGGCCGGTGTACTCGGATGCGTCGCGGTCGAAGCGGGCGGCGAATCCACCGGGATAAAAGCGCGCCCCCACCACCGTTCCCTGGCGATGCAGCGTGGTGTCGAAGACGGTGCCGACGACACCTTGCACGAGGGTGCTCGGCAGTGCATGACCGTGGCGCGGCTGGTCGGTTCCCCATTCGTGGGTGAGGTGCATGACGGGGAAGGTGATCACCGTGCTGTGGTGGCTGACGCCCTGGGACAGATCCCAGTGGACCGACCAGAAGTGCTCGACGTACTCGGCGGCCTCCGGTGACGGCGCCCAGCGGCGCAGCTCGAACTGGTCCGCGGAGTTGGCCCGGCCCACGATCCCTTGTTGAGGGCCGAGCTGCGGCGCGTTTTTACAAGCGTCCACCTGCCTCACCCTACGAAACTGGGCGACATGAGCGTTTCACCGATTCCCACCGGCTACACCAGTCTGACTCCGTTCCTCGTCATCAACGGGGCTTCCGCGGCCATCGACTTCTACACCTCGGTGTTCGGCGCCGAGGTGACCGAGCGGATGGACGGACCCGACAACCTGGTGGCCCACGCTGAACTGGACTTCGGCAACGGGCGGTTGCAGCTGTCGGATCCGAACCCGAAATTCGGGCTCGAGGCGCCCACGGTTGGCGAGCTCGTCACGCATTCGATCGTGTTGTACTGCGCCGACGCCGATGACGTGGTGGCGCGCGCCGACGCTGCGGGCGCCACGATTCGGGAGCCGCTGTCGACGTTCGTCACCGGCGACCGGTTCGCCTCGATCGTCGACCCGTTCGGGCAGCGCTGGGCGGTGATGACCCGGGTCGAGGACGTCAGCCCCGAGGAGCGAGACCGCCGGCTGGCGGAGTGGTCGTCGGAGAACCTCTAGTCGAGCGACCGATCCGGCCGAGGCACGAGGCCGGTGAGGAGCGAGACAATCCAGCCCTAGTCAAGCGACCGATCCGGCCGAGGCACGAGGCCGGTGAGGAGCGAGACAATCCAGCCCTAGTCGAGCGACCGATCCGGCCGGGCCCGGCGTTCGGCAGGCGGTATTGGTTACCGTGGCCTGATGTCTTGCGTGTTCTGTGCCATCGTCGCCGGCGAGGCCGACGCCATCCGGGTCTACGAGGACGACGACTATCTGGCGTTTCTCGATATTCGGCCCATCGTCCGAGGTCACACGCTGGTGGTGCCGAAGCGCCACACCGTGGACCTGACCGACACCCCGGCCGATACCGTCGCCGGTCTGGTGCGGGTGGGACAACGCATCGGGCAAGCCGCGCGGGCCTCGGACCTGGCCGCCGACGGCAACAACATCGTCATCAACGACGGCAAGGCCGCGTTCCAGACCGTCTTCCACCTGCACCTGCACGTCGCACCCCGGCAGGAGGGCGACAAGCTGTCCTTCGCCAAGGGTTTGGTGGTGCGCCGCGATCCGGACCGGGAAGGCACCGGCCGGATCCTGCGCGACGCCCTGGCCCGGCTGTAGCACCCTTCGCGCTTGGCGCTTGGCGCGAGCGCGCGTGTTTGTACGTTGTGGCTCGGCGTGTTGTGCACAGACACGCGCGCTCGCGATTGAGGTGGGTCAGGCCAGGGTCAGTGGGGCGTTGGCGGAGTTCAGGTGCTCCACGGTGGTGAACACCAGCTCCTCGGTGCCGGCGTTCTCGATGTCGTGCAGCAGGAACTCCCCTTCGGCGAAGCTGAAATGCCGTGTCTCACCGGCGTTGTAGGACACTTCGCGGGTGGTGCCGTCGGAGGTGTGCTGGAGACTGCGGCCGGCGTTCACCGCGGTCCAGAAGTAGTCCAGCACATGGCGGTGGACGTGGAAGCGCTGCCCCGGCGCCAACCGGATCTCCCAGACCCGCACGCGGTCGTTCTCCGACAGCAGTCGCGAACCGACGTGCCCGTCGTACGCGTAGGTCTCGAACTCGGCCTTGAGCTCGTCGCTCCAGCCCTCGAAATTCTCGGCGATCAGCGTTCCGGCCAGCGGGGCGTCGGTGAGGAACTCAGTTGTCATGCTCTCTCCTTTGTGTGTTTTGGGCGCGCTCGTAACCGCTCAGCGGTTACGAGCGCGCCGAAATCGCTACTTGCCGGGGCCGTAGAGGCCGAAGCGAAGGTCGGGGTCGCCGGGGGTCCAGGTGCAGTCGAACTGGGAGCGGGTGCCCATCGCCTTGACGCGGTGCAGCAGCCGCTGCCCGAGCTCGAGTTGTCCCGGTTCCCATTTGGCCAGTGCGTCGGCGACGTTGTCGGCCTCGGCCAGTGCGTCGAACAGGGCCCAGGCGTTGGCGGCGGCCTTCGCGGTGCCGGCCGCTGCATGCGGGCGGGCGGCGCTGGCCGCATCACCGATGAGCGCCACCCGGCCCATCGCCATCCGGCTGGTACCGGCGTCGTACACCGCCTGCAGATACGGCTGCTCGGTGCGCACCACCACTTCGGCGGCCGCCGGCGCCAGCAGTTCGATTGCCGCTGTGCGCATCTCGTCGACGAAACGATCCTGCACCGCACCGGGATGCAGGGACACCTTCGCGGCGAAGCCACGCTTGTCGGTCATCAGCTCGTCGAGCTCATGTCCCTCGGCCACATTGCGGTACCAGACGTAGTTGAGCAGCCGCTCGCCCACCGCCAGTCCACCCTCGTTCGACGGGATGGGATAGACGTTGATGTGGGTGTGCGGTGCCACGCTGTAGCTGATCGCGTCGTGCAGCAGCTCGAATGTTTCAAGCGAGACATCTTTTTCGAGGACGGTGCCGCGCCAGCCGACGTAGCCGGAGTACTCCAGCTCTGATTCCGGGGAGATGCGCCGCCGGCTCGGTGAGGTGATGCCGTCGGCGAACACCACCAACGCCGCGCGTTCCCGCAGTCCGGAGGCGAAGCGCACCTCCACGCCGTCGTCGTCTTCGTCGAACCCCGAGGCGTACTCGCCGAGGTGGTAACGCTCGGTGCCGAAGTCGGCCAGCAGCGCCCGGTAGAACGTTCCCCATGACGTGTAGCTCCACGGGGCGTTGTCCCGGTGCACGACGTTGTTGTCCGAATCCAGGTACTGCACGTAATGCGTTGACGTGCTGACCTGTTCGGGATGCTGGCTGCTGCATTCGGCAAACCAGCGGATGGTGTCCGGTTGCAGCACGATACCGCCGCCGCGGCCGTCGAGGCTGGTGGGCGTGCGTTCGTAGACGTCGACGTCGAAGCCGAGACGACGCAGCAGCAGCGCCGCGGTCAGGCCGCCGATCGAGCCGCCGATGACCAGAGCCCGGTGCCCTGACCAATCGTGGCGGGTGTTCACTTCGTCAGTCATCGTTATCTCCTTCGAGCTTGAGGAAACGACGGGCGTTGGCTTCCAGAACGTCGTCGTCGAGGCCAACGCTGCGCGGAAGATCAAGGGGCCGTTCGACACCCATGTCGAACGGGTAGTCGCTGCCGCACACCAGATGGGTGGGGTCCGCATGCGCCCGGAGCAGGTCCAGCGCCGGACCGTCGTGGGTCAGCGTGTCGAACCACAACTTCGTGAAACCCTCTCGAGGAGCCGCGGTTCCGGCGCTGCGGACATCGGCGCGCTGCTCCCAACCGTGCTGCCAACGGCCCAGCAGCGCCGGCGCGCAACCACCGCCGTGCAGCAACACGATCCGCAGGTTCGGCAGTTCGTCCACCACGCCGCCGAGTACCAGGGACGCGGCCGCGGTTGCCGTCTCGGTGGGATTGCCGATCAGGTTCGCCAGGTAGTACGACGGCCATTCCGGCCTGGGCAGTTGCATGGGATGGACCAGCACCGCCAGGTCACGTTCGGCGGCGATGGCCAGGATGTCGCGCATGGGTGAGGCGTCGAATGACGTGGTGCCCAGCAAGGGCGGGACGGCGATTCCGCGCAGGTGTTCGGTGAATGTCTCCATCTGCTTGCGGGCGGCGTCGGGATCGTGCAGCGACACCAGGCCCAGCCCCAGCAGGCGGCCGTCGCTGTCCCGGCAGACCTGTGCCACAGCGTCGTTGAACGAGCCCACGTACTCGTCGATACCTGATGTCAGCTCCTCAGAGGAGACCACCGGGAAGGCGAACGGCGGCGCCGAGAGCACCCGCGCCCCCAGACCCGCGGCGTCGGTATCGGCCAGCACCCGCTGCGGATCGCTCATCGCTTCCGTCGCGATGGACAGCGGCAGCTCCCCCAGGTGCAGTTGCCCGTCGCGGCCGTTGAGCGCGGGCAACGGAGACCCGGGCGGCAGGCCGAACAGCTTTTCGGGCAGCCAGTGGGCGTGGACATCGATCACGCCTTTTCGCAGGGTCATGCCAGCGCCGCCTGCCGTGCTTCCAGACGCTCGAACCGTGCCAGCACTTCGGCCTGTAGCACCGCGACCGCCGGGTCAGAGGCCTTACGCGGCCGGGGCAGGTCCACGTCGATGATCTCGTGGATGCGCCCGCCCGGCTCGAGAACCACGATGCGGTCCGACAATTGGACGGCCTCGGTGACGTCGTGGGTGACGAACATGACGGTGCGACGCGATTCGAGCCAGATGCGCTCCAGGTGCTCACGCAGGGTGCGTGAGGTCATGGCATCCAGGTGAGAGAACGGCTCGTCCATCAGCAGCACATCCGGTTCGACGGCGAACGCCCGGGCGATGCCGATGCGCTGCTGCTGACCGCCGGACAGCTGCGACGGGTAACGGTCGGCGCAATGGGACAGGCCCACCAGGTCCAGGTAATGCCGCGCGCGTTCCTGCCAGCCGGCCCGTTCGTGTTGCACGAAGCCGAGATTGGCCATCACGGTGCGCCACGGCAGCAGCCGCGGATCCTGGAACACGTAGCCGACGCGGGCATCACGATTGCCCGAACGCAGGCTCACGGTACCCGAGGTGTGCGTTTCGATGCCGGAGACGATGTTGAGCAGGGTGGTCTTACCGCTGCCGGACGGACCGACGACGGAGACGAACGTCTCGCCCGAGATGGTCAGGTCGATGTTGTCGATGACGCGGGTGCGGTTGCCCTGCCGGTCATGGAAGTCCTTGACCAGATCACGAATTTCGATGGAAGCCATGAGTTTTCTCTCTTTCAGACCGTGCGCCAGCGGGTGGCGTACTTCTCGATGGGGCCGAGGATCAGCAGGTCGGCGATGACGAGGGCGAGGATGAACACCAGCACCCAGGCGAAGAAGCCGTCGAGTTGGTTGGCGTCATACCAGTACCGCGAACGCCATCCGACACCGGAGGTGGAACCGAACCACTCGGCCAGCAGCAGGCCGTTCCAGGCGCTCATGATGGCGAACCGGACCGCCGCGACGGTGGACCCGGCGACCGCCGGCGCCACGATGTGGCGCAGTACATAGGATCGCGAAACACCGAAAGAGCGTGCCATCAGGACCAATTCGGCAGGGACCGCGCGGGTGGCTTTGGCGATGTTGACGATGACGAACGGCAATCCGGACAGGAACACCGTCACCACCGGGGTGAGCCAGCCGAACCCGAACCACATGGTGGTCAGCAGCGCCCAGATGACGGCGGGGATGGCCAGCGCCGCGGCGTTGAGATCGGAGAAGGCCAGATCGGCCAGCTTCGACATTCCCATCAGGACACCGATCGCGGTACCGACCACCAGCGCGAGCGCCAGCCCGAGCAGGAACCGGTTCATGCTCAGAGCGAGGTTGTGCCACAGTTCGCCGACGGCGGCCTCACTGGCCAGGCGCTCGACCGACTGCGCCGGTGAGGGCACCCGGTTCCCGACGATCACCGCGATCTGCCAGACGGCCAGGATGCTCAGCAGTGAGGCGATGATCGCGACCGCCGAGGAGCCCTGCGCTTTGAGGTGGCGCTGCCACTTGCGGGCCGGCATCGTGAGGGTCATGCGAGGTCCTTCCGCCATGCGAAGAAACGGGTCTCGGTGTAGGCGAGGCCGCGCTCGATCAGGATCATGGTGATGATGAAAAGGCCGGTCCAGGCCAGCATGTCGGCCACCTGGAACTCCTGGTAGGCCTTGCGGATCATGAAGCCAACACCGTCGCTGGCGCCGAACACCTCCGTCAGTGCCTCGACCTTCCACGCCATCGCGAAGCCGTAGCGCACCCCGGCGAAGACAAAAGTGGCCAGCGCCGGAAGGTAGAGGTGGCGCAGGACGTCGCGACGGTTGCGCTCGAAGGCCTGGCACATCGCCAGCAGTTTGCCGTCGACCGAGCGCACGCCTTCGGCGACGTTCATGGCGATGAACGGCAGCGCCACCAGCGCCGACACCACGATCGGTCCGCCGGCTCCGACGCCGAAGATCAGCAGGCCGAACACCGCGTAGGTCAGCCCGGGCATGTTGCCGAGCACGAAAAGCGGCAGCGAGAAATAGGACGTCATGAACCTGCTGCGCCCCATCACGAATCCGATGACCAACCCGCCCACCATGGCGATCACGAATCCGGCGGCGATCTTGGCGATGCTGGAGGCGAAATTGGCGAAAGCCTCACCGGATACGGTGATCTCGATGATCTGCTCCAGCACGGCGGCCGGGCGGGGCAGGATCGGGTCGTCGATCCAGGCCGCGATGGCCGCCCACGCGGCCGCCGCGACGATCAGCGCGATACCCGACACCAGCCAGCGTCGGGGACCTCTGGGCGGGCGGTGCACCGACGGTGCCGGCGGCGCCTCGATCGTCTGGGTCACTGCTGGACTCCTTCGGTCGGCAGGAACTGCGGATCGTCGATGTCGTCGCCGATGATCCCGGTGCTGCGCATCAGGTCGAAGATGGAACTCTCGTCGTCGGCCCACTCCTGGTCGAACCGCACCTCGTCGACCACCCAGTCATGGTCGGCGACATACTGTTTCATGAACTCGATGTCCTCCGGTGTGGCAACCGCGAAATGCTGCGGATACTGTTCGATCATCTGGTCGCGGTGGTTCTGCCATTCGGCCAGACCTTGATCCCACAGGTCGAGGAAGGCGGACACTTCGGCCGGATGGTCTTCCACCCAGTCCTTGCGGGCGACGAAGACGTTGCCCATCGGGCCGTCGTGACCGGGTGCGTTGAGTTCGGCGAACAGGTCGGCCGAGGACTTGCCGTCATACAGCGGTCGCACGGCGCCGTCACGCAGTTCGCGGGCCGACAGGTCCGGATAGCAGATGCAGGCGTCGATCTCACCGCGGGCCAACAGATTCGACAGGTTCTGGATGTCGGCGACGACGACCTCGAAATCGGAACCCGACCCTCCCTCGTCCACGAGGTTCATGTCGTGCATCTGCTTGATCAGCGCACTCCACACCAAGGTCCCCGACACGGTGGTGAAAACACCGATGCGCTTGCCTCGCAGATCCTCGACCGACTGCGCGGGATCATCGGTGCGCACCAGGATGCGGCTGCGCTCGGCGTTGTAGCGGCCGATGATGACCGTCTCGCGTTGGGTCTGTTCCTCGAGGTAGGGCACCTCGAACGAGGCGGTGGAGATGATGTCGGCGTGACCGCCTGCGAACAAACCGAATTCGTCCCAGGTGGCGCTGGTCTCGATGGTGTAGCCGGTCTCGTCCTGCCACTCCTGCACCAGCCCGGTGTCGTGCATGTAGTCCCAGATCGGGTCCGGGGCGAAGGTGAAGCGGATCTCGCCGTCGCGGGCGTCCCGCGAGGACGCCGGGCCGCCGAGGCCGGCGGAGCAACCGGTCGCCAAGACCGTCACCGCGGTGGCTGCCAGCGCGACCACCGTTGTGGCCACGCGCCGTGTGGGCCTGATGCCTGTCTCCCGGGGCATAGTCACCTCCTAACATTCCTGTGACGGCTGTCACCGCCTCGCAACACGATGCGTGACCCAGACCACCTCGGGCAATGTCTGCAGATACACACTTAAGGTGGACGATATGTCTACGGACACACACAGGCCTGATGTGCCCCTCGAACGCTGGCTGGACGCCCTGGCGGGTATCGGCGAAGCGGTGGGCGGCGACGAGCCCGTGGCCGACCTGCTGGACCGGGTGGCACGCACCGCCTGCACCCTCCTGGGCTTCGACTTCTGCGCTGTGTTCCTGCCCGACGACAGCGGCCGGGCGTTGACCATCGTCGGCTCACACGGGTTGTCGAGCGACTACATCGCCAAGGTCAACGCCGAGCGCCCGATCCTGCTGGAGACCGCCGACGACGCCGAGGAAGCGCCCACCAGCGTGGCCTTCCGCACCGGCGAGGTGGTGGTGCTGGAGGACATCGAGTCGGTGCCCGGGATCGGGCCGTGGGGCGGGGTTGCCCATGAGCAGGGCTATCGCGCCCTGGTATCGGTGCCGCTGCGCCGCGGCGGCCGCGTGGTGGGCGCGCTCAACGGGTATCACGCCGCCCCGCACCGTTTCGACCACGCCGAGATCAGCCTGGTGAACGCGATGGCCACCCAGGTGGCCATCGCCCTGGGCACCGCGCAACTGCGCGCCAGCGAGCAGAACACCATTCGCGAACTCCGCCGCGCGGAGGAGGTGCACGCCCTGCTCACCGCCACCGCGTTGCGCGGCGAGGGCGTTGCCGGGGTGGCGGCCGCGCTGGCCGAACTGCTGGGCCGCGACGTGCTGATCGAAGACGTCTATGGCGAGAAGCTGGCCGGCACCTCCGGTCCGGCGAGTCTGGCCGAGGGTTTCGAAGTCACCGGCGGGGCGGTGGTCTCCGGCCCAGGCGAGAGCACCGTGGCCGGGGTGGTGCTCGACGGAAACGTGGTGGCGCACATACGGATCGACGCACCTCTGGCGCAGCTGTCCGGTCTCGACGTGCGGGCCGCCGAGCACGCCGCCGTGGTGACCGCCCTGGAACTGCTGCGCGCCCGCACCGCCGCGGAGGTGGAACAGCGACTGCGCGGCTCGCTGGTCTCCGACCTGCTGGGTACCGAGGGCGCCGACCTCGTGGCGCTGCTGGATCGAGCGCGTCGGCTCGGCTGGGACCTTTCCGGGAACCAGCATCTGGTCGCGGTGCGGTGCGTCGAGAAACGCGGAACGGGGGCGCGGGTCTTGGCGGCAGCGGACCGTCTGGTGGCCCGGGTGTCACCGCGGCCGCTGGCCGCGATCTACCGCGGCGATCTGGTGCTGGTGTGGTCACCGGCCGCAGGCGATGTCGCCGTCTTCGCCGCACAGGTGGTGGGAGCGCTGGTCGCCGCAGGCGCGGTCACTCACGCGTTCGCCGGCGTCACGGGTGCGGAATCGCCGGCAGGTCTGCCGGGGTTGTTCCGCACGTTGCGCGGGGCGCTCGACCTGGCCGGGGACGGCGACGGCGTGATCGACCTGCGGGAGGTCATGATCGACCATCTGCTGCTGCAACTCGACGACCCCGCCGCGCTGCGCGACTTCGCCCGTTCGACGCTGGGTGCCGCGCTCGATTACGACGACGCGCACGACACCGAACTGCTGCGCACCGCCCGGGTCCTGCTGGATCACGAACTCGACCGGCGAGCAGCCGCAGCCGCACTGCATCTGCATCCCAACACCGTCGCCCAACGCGTGCGGCGGTTGGAGGGGCTGACCGGGTTACGGTTGGCCAGGCCGCGTGACCTGCTGCGCCTGACCTCCGCGCTGACCGTGGCACGCATCGTCGGGATGGGCTGACAGACTGGCCTCATGAGCCTGTCCCCAGTGGAGAAGATCGGCCTGCGGTTACTGCGGGTGCACGATTTCGTCTACCAGAAGTCCGGTGGCCGCATCGGCCATCACATCCCCGGCGCTCCCCCGAGCCTGCTGTTGCATTCGGTGGGCGCCAAGACCGGTGCCGCACGGGTCAACACGCTGACGTACGCCCGCGACGGCGAGCGATACCTGATCGTCGCCTCCAACGGAGGGGCCAACCGGTACCCGGCCTGGTATCACAACCTCAAGGCGCACCCGGACGTCGAGATCAACGTGGGGCCGCAGCGGTTCGCGGTACACGCCGAGATCCTGCTGCCCGACGACGCTGACTACCCGCGGCTCTGGAAACTGGTGAACGCCAACAACTCTGACCGCTACACCAATTACCAGAAGCGGACCGACCGGCCCATCGCCATCATCGCGCTGACTAGAACAGCTCCTTAGCGAGGAGCTCGAGCGTGGTCTCGCGGGCCGGCGCGGTGGCGGCGTCGGTACCGCGGAAGGCGGATCCGACGGGGTTGATCATCACCTCGTCGACACCGAAATGCTCGGCCACCTCACGCACCTGGTCGGCGGCTTCGGCCGGTGCGCCCACCACGGCGCGGGCGCGGCCGTCCTCGATGATGGCGCTCTCCTGCGCGGTGAACTGCAGACCTTCGGCGTCCTCGACGAGATCGAGTGCACGCAAGGGCTTTCCGGTGCGCAGTGTGGCCATCATCACCAGCTGCGGCAGAAGCAGCGCCTCAGCTTCCTCGCGGGTGGGCGCCACGGAGGCGTTGACGGTCATGAACGTGACGGGCTCGGCCGCCAGGTCGCTGGGCTGGAACTCTTCCCGGTAGACGGCCAGCGCCTCTTCGGTGCCCTGGCCGGCGAAGTGGTGGGCGAAGACGTACGGCAGACCCTTGGCTGCGGCCAAGTGCGCGGAGTACATCGACGAACCCAACAGCCACAGCCGCGGCTCGCTGGCCGCTGCCGGGGTGGCTTTGAGAATGTACTCGGGGCGCATCAGCTGGCGCGGCAATTCCACGCGGACGCCGCCCGAGCCCATCATGGCGGCCACCTCATCGAGGTAGCGCGGGAAGTTCTGGATGTCGGAATCGTCGCGGCCGGCGGCGCCTCTGAGCGCGACGGAGGTGACGGGATCCGAACCGGGGGCGCGGCCGATGCCGAGATCAACACGTCCCGGTGCGGCGGCTTCCAGCAGTGCGAACTGCTCGGCGACGGCCAGCGGCGCGTGGTTGGGCAGCATCACCCCGCCGGAGCCCAGCCGGATCTGGTCGGTCTGACCTGCCAGATAGGCCAGCACGACGGGCGGGCTGGTGGCCGCGACGGCCGGCATGTTGTGGTGTTCGGCCACCCAGTAACGGGTGTAACCCAGCCGGTCGGCGGTCTGCGCCAGCCGGACCGTGGCGGCCAGCGCGTGGGCAGTGGTTTGGTCGGCGCGGACGGGGACGAGATCGAGCACAGAAAGCCGCATAACTCTTACCAACACCACCAACTCCCCTTTTATTGCGATTTCGGCGCGTTGATAACCGCTCAGCGGTTACTTCCGCGCCGAAATCGCAGAAGCCCGGGTGAAAACCTCGTCGAGCATGGCCGGGGTGAGCCGGCCCGTGAACATGTTCTGCTGGCTGGGGTGATAGCAGCCCAGCAGCTGCAGGCCCGGCTTCAGATCGACCAGCACGTTGTGGCCGAACTTGGGTCGAGACGTCTCCCCCACCATCGACAGCGCCACCTGCCAGGCGAACCCGCCCAAAGCGACCACCACACGCACGTGTTTGCCGATGAACGCCCACTCCGCGGCCAGCCACGGCGCACACGTCGTCCGCTCAGCCGGGGTGGGCGCATTGCCCGGCGGCGCGCACCGCACCGGCGAGCCGATGCGAATTCCGTTGGCCTGCAACCCGTCTGCGGCATCCGCGCTGGTCGGCTGGTTGACCAGCCCGGCCCGGTGCAGCGCCGCGAACAGCTGATCGCCAGAGCGGTCACCGGTGAAGATCCGGCCCGTGCGGTTGGCGCCGTTGGCCGCCGGCGCCAACCCGACGACGAAGATCCGCGGCCGCGCCGCACCCCACCCTGGCACCGGCCGCCCCCAGTACGGCTGGTCGATGAACGACCGCCGCTTGACGACCGCGACCTCCTCGCGCCACTCCACCAGCCGCGGGCAGGCCCTGCACACACTGATCGCCGCGTCCAGCTGCCGCAGGGTCGTGGCCTCGGCAGCCAGCTGCGACACGGCCTGAGCGTCGACGGCCACCGGGGTGGTGCGGCGGGCCGGGTCACCGGGCCAGCCGCGGCCGGGCGGTACCGGTGAGGGGAACAGCTTGCCGGTGCGGGGGTGTTCGAGCAGCACCCGTCCATGGTGCATGCGCGCGCCGGCGACCGATGCAGAGCGAGGAACGAGCGATGAGGAGGAGCGGCGCCAGAAACCGCGCCGGCGACCGATGCAGAGCGAGGAACGAGCGATGAGGAGGAGCGGCGCCAAAAACCGCGCCGGCAAGCAGCGCCGAAAAATCCAGCGCGTTGAGCGGACGTGCGCTGCTAGATTCAGCGCGCCATGGCCACCAACACGAAGCGCGGACCGGTGTTCACCATCCTGTTCGCCGCGCTGATGGCCGGTACCGGCAACGGCATCTCGATGGTCGCGTTCCCGTGGCTGGTGCTGCAGCGCAACGGCTCGGCAGTCGACGCCTCGATCGTGGCGATGGCGGGCACGCTACCGCTGCTCATTGCGACGCTGATCGCCGGCGCCGCGGTGGACTACCTGGGCCGGCGACGGGTGTCGATGATCTCCGACGTCTTGTCGGCGCTGTCCGTGGCGACCGTTCCGGTTCTGGCGCTGAGCTTCGGCGTGGACACCATCAACGTCGCCGTGCTGGCGGTGCTCGCCGCCTTCGGCGCGTTCTTCGACCCGGCCGGGATGACCGCCCGCGAAACGATGCTGCCCGAGGCCGCCACCCGCGCCGGCTGGACGCTGGATCACGCCAACTCGGTCTACGAGGCGATCTTCAACCTCGCTTACATCGTCGGCCCCGGTATCGGCGGGCTGCTGATCGCCACCATCGGCGGCATCAACACCATGTGGGTGACGGCCGGGGCGTTCGTGTTGTCGATCGCGGCCATCCTGACCCTGCGCCTGGAAGGTGCGGGCAAGCCGGACCTGGACCACCTGCCCGGCAACGTCTGGGCCGGCATCGTCGAGGGCCTGAGGTTCGTCTGGAACAACAAAGTGCTGCGCGGGCTGGCGTTCGTCGACCTCACCGTCACCGGGCTCTACATGCCGATGGAAAGCGTGCTGTTTCCGAAGTACTTCACCGACCGCAACGAACCGGCGCACCTGGGCTGGGTGTTGATGGCGTTGTCGATCGGCGGGCTGATCGGCGCACTCGGGTATGCGGTGTGGTCGAAGTACTCGAGCAAGCGCGCGATCATGCTGACCGCGGTCCTGACCCTCGGTGTCGCGATGACGGTGATCGCGTTCCTGCCCCCACTGCCGGTGATCCTGGTGCTGTGCGCGATCGTCGGCCTGGTGTACGGGCCGATCGCGCCGATCTACAACTTCGTGATGCAGACCCGCGCGCCGCAGCACCTGCGCGGCCGGGTGGTCGGCGTGATGGGATCGCTGGCCTACGCGGCGGGCCCGCTCGGACTGATCATCGCCGGTCCGCTGGCCGACGCCGCCGGGCTGCAGGCCACCTTCCTGGCATTGTCGCTGCCCATGCTGGTCATCGGGGTGATCGCGGTGTTCATGACCTCGCTGCGGGAACTGGACCGCACCCCCGACCCCTAGGATCGTCAGTGTGACCCACAGCACGATTTCTGACTTGGCCGCACAACTGCCCGAGGGAACCGTCGTCACCGACCCCGACATCGTGGCGTCCTACCGCCAGGACCGGGCGCTGGATCCCGATGCGGGCACGGCGATGGCGGTGGTCCGCCCGCGTTGCACCGAGGAGGTGCAGACCGTCCTGCGCTGGGCCACCCAGAACCGTGTGGCGGTGGTGCCGCGGGGCGCGGGCACCGGGCTCTCCGGTGGGTCGACCGCCGTCAACGGCGGCATCGTGCTCTCGACCGAGAAGATGCGCGACATCACCGTCGACCCCGTGACGCGCACCGCCGTCGTCCAACCGGGACTGCTCAACGCCGAGGTCAAGAAGGCCGTCGCCGAATACGGACTCTGGTATCCGCCGGACCCGTCGTCGTTCGAGATCTGCAGCATCGGCGGCAACATCGCCACCAACGCCGGCGGGCTGTGCTGCGTGAAGTACGGCGTAACCACCGACTATGTGCTGGGGCTACAGGTGGTCCTGGCCGACGGCACCGCGGTGCGTCTCGGTGGCCCGCGGCTGAAAGACGTTGCGGGACTGAGCCTGACGAAGTTGTTCGTGGGCAGCGAGGGCACACTCGGTGTGATCACCGAGGTGACGTTGCGGTTGCTGCCCCCGCAGCCGCACGCGTGCACCGTGGTGGCATCGTTTGCCTCCGTGCGAGCGGCCTGCGACGCGGTGGGCACCATCAGCGCCAAGATCCGCCCCGCCATGCTCGAGTTCATGGACGCCGTGGCGATCAACGCCGTCGAGGACAAGCTCAAGATGGGCCTGGATCGAACGGCGGCGGCGATGCTGGTGGCCCAGTCCGACGAGCGAGGCCCCACCGGCGCCGAGGACACGGAGTTCATGGCGGCTGTTTTCACCGAATACGGTGCCACCGAGGTGTTCTCGACCGCCGACCCCGAGGAGGGCCAGGCGTTTGTCGCTGCCCGCCGCTTCGCCATCCCCGCCGTCGAGGCCAAGGGTTCGCTGCTCCTCGAAGATGTCGGGGTTCCCCTGTCCGCGCTGGCCGACCTGGTGGCCGACATCGAGAAGATGGCCGCCGACACCGGGTTGATGATCTCGGTGATCGCCCACGCCGGCGACGGCAACACCCACCCGCTGATCGTCTACAACCCCGCCGACGCCGCCGAAACCGAGCGTGCCAACAAGGCATTCGGCGACATCATGGATCTCGCGATCAGCCTGGGCGGCACCATCACCGGTGAACACGGGGTGGGCCGGTTGAAGAAGCCCTGGCTGGCCGGATATCTGGGCCCGGAGGCGATGGAGCTCAACCGCCGGATCAAGACCGCGCTCGACCCAGACGGGATCCTGAATCCCGGCGCAGTGGTGTGATCTTCGCGGCGCGTTCCCACGGCCACGTCATCAGCGCCCAGACCACGATCACGATCACGATCTCGGCCACGACGTAGAGCGGCCACGGGCCCAGTACATCCAGCACCGAGGCGGTGGGTGGCTTGCGGCTCAGATAGCCGTAGTTGGTCCCGGTGAGGGTGTTGAACGTCAGCGTGAACGCCACCCAACCGAGAGCCACAATCACCGCCAGCCGGAAGTCGCCCCACTGTGGGCGCCGGCGGCGACCCCAGGTGAGATAGATCGCCGCCCACACTACGAGAACGTGGAGGGTGAAGAAGGTCAGGAACAGGTGGTGCGGGAAGTCGGGCGCACCCTCTTGTGGTGTGCCGATATCCGGTGTCAGCAACGCCTGCGAACTGAGCAGCAGGCCCCAGAAATAGGTGATCCCGAAGGCCCATCGCCGCTGCGACCACAACGCCACGGCGGCAATGAGTTCGGCGATATCGCACAGTTGCAACGGAATCGAGGTCTGCAGGTCGAAGCGGATCGCTTTGTAGATCAGCGCCACCAGGAACGCCGCCAGGATGACCAGGGCGAAACCCCGGCCGAACAGGCGCGCCTGCGCCTCGGTCTGCCGCCGTCCGATCCACACGAGCAGCCCGGCACCGATCGTGAACACGACGAGGACCGCCACGTGCGACGGCCCGTACGCCACAAACTCTCCTGCTGAGAGAATCGTCATCATCAGCTCCCGGTTTTCGCGGCAACATTCTTTCATGCGCCGGGCGCTGTTCGCGGACCGCTGGCATTGACATGTCGCGCCCTCTGTCGTATCCATAAGACATGAAAGCCACTCTGTCTCATGCTCTGCCGGTGCGGTTCGAACTGGCGTCGGCCGATACATGGGCCAACCCCTGGCCGATGTACCGCGCGCTACGCGATACCGATCCCGTGCACCACGTCATGCCCGGCAACAAACCCGACGACGACTACTTCGTGCTGTCCCGGCACGCCGACATCTGGGCGGCAGCCCGTGACCACGAGACGTTCTCCTCGGCGCAAGGCCTGACGGTGAACTACGGCGAACTGGAAATGATCGGCCTGCAGGACAATCCGCCGATGGTGATGCAGGACCCGCCGGTGCACACGGCGTTTCGGAAACTGGTGTCCCGCGGTTTCACCCCACGGCAGGTGGAAGCGGTCGAGCCCAAAGTCCGCGAGTACGTCGTAACGCGCATCGAGAAGCTGCGCGCCGAGGGCGGCGGCGATATCGTCGCCGAGCTGTTCAAACCTCTACCGTCGATGGTGGTTGCGCACTATCTCGGGGTGCCCGAGCAGGACCGCGCGCGGTTCGACCGGTGGACCGCGGCGATCGTCGCGGCGAACTCCAGCGACGGCGGGATCGGCGGCGCGCTGGAGACCCTCGGGGAGATGATGAGTTACTTCACCGCGCTGATCGAACGGCGGCGCGTCGAACCGGACGATGACACGGTGTCGCACCTGGTGGCCGCCGAGGTGGACGCTTTCGCGGTGCTGGCGTTCACCTTCACCATGGTCACCGGCGGTAACGACACCACCACCGGAATGCTCGGGGGCTCAGTGCAATTGCTGCACCAGCGTCCCGATCAGCGCCGGCTGCTCGCCGAGAATCCGGACCTGATCCCCGATGCCGTGGACGAGTTCCTGCGGCTGACCTCACCGGTGCAGGGATTGACCCGCACGGCCACCCGCGACGTCACCATCGGCGACACCACCATCCCGCAAGGCCGCCGGGCCCTGTTGCTGTACGGCTCCGGCAACCGCGACGAGCGACAGTACGGCCCGGATGCCGCCGAGCTCGATGTGACGCGCAGGCCTCGCAACATCCTGACGTTCGGCCATGGCGCCCACCACTGCCTGGGCGCCGCAGCCGCCCGCATGCAATCGAGGGTCGCGTTGACCGAATTGCTGACCAGGTGCCCGGATTTCGAGGTCGACGGGTCCGGGATCGTGTGGGCCGGCGGGAGCTATGTCCGGCGTCCGCTGTCGGTGCCGTTCACGGTGAAATCCTGATGGCCGGCAACGACTGGCTGGGCTCGCGCCGCAGCGAGGTGGCCGCCGACCGCATTCTCGACGCGGCGGGTGAGCTGTTCGCCCAGCGCACTCCGGGAGCCGTCGGTATGCATGAAATCGCTTCGGCAGCAGGGTGTTCGCGCGCGACGCTGTACCGGTACTTCGAGAATCGCGAAGCCTTGCACACCGCCTACGTCCATCGCGAGGCCTACGCCCTGCACTCGCGGATGACCGAGAGGATCGCCGAGATCGCCGATCCGCGTGAACGCCTGATCGCCGGTTTCCTCACCTCGCTGGAGCTGGTACGCCAAAGCCCGGCGCTGAGTTCGTGGTTCGCCACCAATGGCACCCCAATCGGGGTGGAGATCGCCGAACAGTCCGATGTCATCAAGGCGATGGGGTCGGCGTTCATCGTCTCGCTCGGCGACGACGACCCCGCGGCCGTCGAGCGGAAAGCCCGGTGGCTGGTCCGGGTCCTGACATCCCTGCTGCTGTTACCCGGGCGCGACGCCGACGACGAGCGCTCGATGGTCGAGGAGTTCCTGGTGCCGATCATGACCCCGGCACCTCACGATGTCAGACAGTGAGCCGCATTTCGGCGCCCGGGTGAGAACTGAGCGTGATCACCACAGCCCCGGGACCCGGCTCGAACACCGCGTTGGCGTAGCCGATGAACCCGTAGTGCCCGTCGATGGTCGACACCGCGGTGATGTCGCCGCTGCCGGAAACTCCGGTGTCGAGGTTGGTCCAGGTGGCCGTCACGGTGAGCGTGCAGGACCCGTCGTAGCGACCGGCGTCGTAGTGGATCGCGACGCGGATGCCGTCGTCGACACGTCCGTCGACCTGCACCGGGGCCACCTGTGAGTCCGCGCTGACGGTGCCCGCGCACGTCGGGGACGCCACCACCGGAACAGCACCGAGGTAGGCGGAGGCGTCAGCCTGAGCGGGCGCGGCCAGCAGCCACGGTGCGGCGAGCAGCGCGGCGACGACACGCAAACGGGTCATGCCCCGGATATCGGCGCGCACTCCGGTTGTGTTAGTCAGACCTGCCAGTAAGCCAGGGCCTTGAGCGACTTCTTCGGGATCGAATACTGCTCGCGGAGCACCTTGGTGACACTGCGGGTGGTGCGGTTGTCGCAGGCGACCCAGCCGAAGTGACCGGAGGCGTCGAACGCCGCGGAGCGCACCGCTTCGACCAGAGCCGCGCCGGCGTCTTTGCGGTCCACCCAGGTGACGTCCGCATCGCCGTGAACGGGCAACCCCCGGTCATCGTCATACCCGGCTTCCAGGAACACCTTGGCTGGGGTGTCGCCGATCGCTTCGAGCAGCGAGTTGATGGCCGGCAGGGACGCGGTGTCACCGACGATCACCCAGCCTGCCGGCGCCGGGGTGGGTAGCTGGAAGTTGCTTCCGAGCACGGTCACCTCGAGCACATCGCCGGGCTCGGCCAGCTGCGCCCACCGCGTGGCCAGGCCGTCGTGCAGGGCGAAGTCGATGTCGACCGTGCCCGCCACCGGGTCGGGGTTGACCAGCGTGTAGCCGCGTTGATGCGACTTGTCCCCGTCGGGAAACCAGCCACGGATCCACATCGTCGGGTGGATGGACCGTTCTTTGAGCAGGTCTCCGGAGTCGAAGTGCAGCCGAAGGTAATGCGGACTGATCTCGGTGCGACCCGTGACGGTCAGCTCGTAATCGCCGCCGCGCCAGAGTTTGACCAACGCGCCGGTCAGCCCACGGGATGGTTTCTGTTCGGCCATGGTTAGGAAGGCTACCCTAACTTGTCGCGGGCGAGGGTTGCTCGGTTCCCGCCGAAACCGACATTTGGCCGGAACGCACTCGCACAAACGGGCCCGTGTGCCGGTTTGGGCGTCAGGTGCGCACGCGGGTGAAACGGTGCAGCAGCCAGGCGACGGGAATGGTGACCACCATGGTGGCCACGAACAGCTGCCACATCGAACCGGTGTAGACCTGCTTGCGCAGCACCTCGACCATCACCAGCTCCATCAGGACCAGGTGCACCAGGAAGATCTCGTAGGAGATCTCCCCCAACCACACCATCGGCCTGCTGGCCAGGAACCGCGAGTACAAGCCGCGGTTGCCCAGTGCCAACGGCGCGATCACCAGCGTCGAGATGACCGCATAGAAGCCGGTCTTGAACAGCGCCTCGTACAACTGCGTCGGCGAAGTGGTCGGTTCACCGCCGATGGGCGTCGACACGATCAGGAAACAGATCAAGGCGATCGGCAACACCAGGAACGCGTAACAGCTCACGCGCATCGCCTGCAGCACCGCCAGCAGCATGCCGCCCAGGAACCACACCAGGTAGGTGGGCAACCACAGCCGAGCGCCGTCGGGCAGGAAGTCCGTGTGATGCACCAGCGTCAACCACAGCGGCGAGATCAGCGCCAGCCCGGCCAGCCCGGCCAGCACCACGCCCGGGCGCCACGCCCGCCGGCACAGCATCACCAGCAGGAAGTAGGCCAGCGCGGGAAGCGCCACGTAGAACGCGGCTTCCACGGCCAGGCTCCACATCTGCGTAAGCCCTTGGTGCAGAAACGAATACAGATAGCTGTCGGTGTAGATCTGGGTGAGCGTCAGGTTGCGGAACAAGCCGTACCAGGTGTGACCGGGATTCGGCCCGGCGGTGCGGAAGTGATACAGCAGATACGCCAGCAGCACCGTCACCACATACGCGGGCATGATCCGTCGCACCCGGTGCCAGGCGTAGCGCTTGACCGAGGGGGATCCGCGACCGGTTGCGGCCGCCTGCACCCACGGCCGGAACAACAGGAACCCCGACAGCGCGAAGAAGATCGGCACGCCGATCTCCATGCGCGAATAGACCAACCCGAGGTAGCCCTGCGGGTACTTGCCCGTCGTGTAGGCCGCGTGCGTGGCCACCACCAGGATGGCGGCCACCGCCCGGATACCGGTCAGCGACGCGACCCGGTCCGCCGTCGAGACCTGTTCCAGGCCGCCGACGGCTTCCGCGTCCCGCGACGTGGTCATTGCGGTTTGCGGGGCTTCTTGAACTTCCCGTCGCGCTTGGGACCCGACCTGCCGCTCGACGAGCGGCCCGGTCCGTCCTCGAGCTGGAGATTGATCAGGTTGCCCTGAATACGTGTTTTCGCCAGCTTCTGCAGCGTCTCGGCGGGCAGGTTCGGCGGCAACTCCACCAGGGAGAACTCCGGCTTGATGGTGATGTGGCCGAAATCGCTGCGGTGCAGCCCACCCTCATTGGCGATGGCGCCGACGATCGCACCGGGCATCACCTTGTGCCGCTTGCCGACCTCGATGCGATAGGTGGCGAACCCACCGTCGCGGCGCATCGGCTTGTCCGGCCGCGGCGGCCGGTCCGGACGCTCGCGGCGCTTCTCCGGCGGTGGCTCCGTCAGCAGGAACTCTTCGCCGTCGCGGCTCTGCAGTGCCAGCGCGGCGGCGATGTCGGCCATCGGCACGTCGTGATCGCGCTCGTAACCCTCGATCAGCTTGCGGAACAACTCGATGCCCGGCTTGGCCAGCGCGTCGGTGATCGAGTCACTGAACTTCTGCACGCGCTTCTCGTTGACGTCGTCCACCGAGGGCAGCTCGGATTCGACCAGCTTTTGCCGGGTGACGCGCTCGATGGCGCCGAGCAGGTGCCGCTCGCGCGGCGTGACGAACAGGAAGGCGGTGCCGGAACGTCCCGCGCGGCCGGTGCGCCCGATGCGGTGCACGTAGGACTCCGGGTCGTGCGGGATGTCGAAGTTCACCACATGGGAGATGCGCTCGACGTCGAGGCCACGGGCAGCCACGTCGGTGGCGACCAGGATGTCGATGGTCCCGTCTTTGAGCTGGGAGATGGTGCGCTCGCGCACCGCCTGCGGGATGTCGCCGTTGATGGCGGAGGCGGCGAACCCGCGGGCCCGCAGCTTCTCGGCCACCTCCTCGGTGGCCTGCTTGGTGCGGACGAACACGATCATCGCGTCACCCTGCTCGACCTCGAGCAGCCGGGTGAGCGCGTCCATCTTGCGCGGATACGACACCTGGAAGTAGCGCTGCGTGATGTTCTCGGCGGTCTGGGTCTTCGACTTGACCGTCACCTCGACGGGGTCGTGCAGGTACTTGGCGGTGATCTTCTTGATCGCGGGCGGCATGGTCGCCGAGAAGAGGGCGACCTGCTTGTACTCCGGGGTTTCGGCGAGAATGCGTTCGACGTCCTCGGCGAAACCCATCTGCAGCATCTCGTCGGCCTCGTCGAGCACCATGTAGTCCAGGTGCGAGAGGTCCAGGCTGCCCTTCTCCAGATGGTCGATCACGCGGCCGGGTGTGCCGACGACGACTTGGGCGCCGCGCTTGAGGCCGGCCAACTGCGGCACGTACGAGGACCCGCCGTATACCGGCAGCACATTGACCCGCAGCTTGGCACCGTAGCGGCTGAACGCCTCGGCCACCTGCAGCGCCAGTTCGCGGGTGGGCGCCAGCACCAGGGCCTGGGTGGCCTTGCTGTCGACGTCGATCTTGGACAGGATCGGGATCGCGAAAGCCGCGGTCTTGCCTGTGCCCGTCTGCGCCAGGCCCACGACGTCGGAGCCGGCCAGCAGCGCTGGGATGGTGGCGGCCTGAATGGCCGACGGGGTTTCATAGCCGACCTCCGCGACCGCCTCGAGCACCGCGGGGTGGATCTGCAGGTCGGCGAAGGTTGCCGGCGCTACCGCGGCGTCGGTCTGGTCGGAATCCGGAGTGGTCATCGGGGTATCAGTCTAGAGCCCGCGAGGACATGCGACGTCCCGGCGGGCGACGGGCGAGCCGGTAGCGTGGCGCGGTGTGTGGTCCAGGTACATGAGGACGGAGACAGCGACGCAGCGCACGCGTCGGCTGATCGGGTACCCGCTGGCCGTGATCGCGGTGGCGATCGCGCCGGCGTGCAGCTCCGGCGACTCCACGGTGGCCAAGACCCCGGAGGCCACGGCCACCAGCCCGGCGCCCCCGCAGACCTCGGCACCCCCGCCGCCCGTGTCGGTGCCACCCACCACCCGCGCACCCGCCGATCCGTGCGCGGTTAACCTGGCCGCGCCCGCGATCGTTGCGGCGGTCTCGGAGCTGCCCAAGGACCCGCGCAGCCAGCAGGGCTGGAACCCCGAGCCGATTGCGGGCAACTACAACGAGTGCGCCCCGCTGTCGGCGATCATCATCAAGGCCAACACCAATGCCGACAACCCGAACACCAGGGCGGTGTTGTTCCACCTGGGCAAGTTCATCCCGACGGGTGTGCCGGACACCTACGGGTTCAACGGCATCGACACCGCGCAGAGCACCGGCGACACCGTGGCCCTCAAGTACGCCAGCGGCATCACCGGCCTGGACAGCATCGTGAAGTTCCGCTGGAACGGCAGCGGCGTGGAGTTGATCGGCAACACCGGCTGAAAGATCAGCTGCCTCCGCCGAGCGCACGCATTTGTACGCGACACGCCGCCAGAACGCGTACGAACACTCTCAGTGTCACAGTGGACGTGCCGCTGTTGCGGTGGTTGGGTCTTTTCACCTGGTGTCTGACTCTTACAAACTCTGC